>JANOFY010000385.1:0-26327 GCA_031413895.1 Planctomycetota bacterium
CGGGCCGGCTGCTCGACCAAGATGGACGAGCGCATCGATCGCTCTTTCTGGCCGGTCCGTTGCTGCGCGGCCGCCTGTGGGAGAACACCGCGGTGCCCGAGCTTCGTTCCGACGCGCTGCGTTGCGCGCGACGAGTGATCGAGAACGCGAGTTCTCGAGAGTGACGTAACGGCGATCGGCCGTTGCGCCCGTGCGGCCGCTGCGCCGCTGCTGCGCCGCCGCTGCGCTAATGGACAGTCGCAGGCAGAAGCACGACCATCTAGCGCTGCGTTCAGCACACCGACATCGCACGCGAGTGGGCGGCGCAGCGAACTCAGCACCACGATGAAAGCTCTGCTCATCGCGACGGCCGGACTGGAATGCGTCACGGGCCTCGCGCTCCTCGCGTCGCCGGCTCTACCGGTTTCGATCCTGCTCGGTACACCGTTCGACGTGCCGGCCGGCGTAGCGCTGGGCCGCGTGGCCGGAGCAGCGCTGCTCGCGTTGGCGCTGGCTTGTTGGCGAGCGCGCGATGATTCGCACGGACGCGCCGCAGCCGGCCTCATCGTCGCGCTGCTCGTCTACAACGTCGCCACCGTCGCGATCCTCATCCACGCGCGCATCGGCGCCGGACTGGGAGGCATCGGTCTCTGGCCGGCGGTGATCCTGCACGCCGCGCTCGCGGTGTGGTGCACGGCATCGCTTCAACGCAAGTGAGAGTCGCGCGCGATGCGCCGCCGGCGGTAGAACTCCTGCGCTTCCGGCCGCTTGCTCTGGCCCAGGATGGTCATGTGCTGGGTCCATGGCAATTCTCTCAGCAGTGCCGAGAGTCTCGGACGATCCCGCCACGCCTCGACGAACTGACGCATCCGCCACGTGTTCTGCGGCGAGAAGCCGCGGAGGCCCGGTTGGCGCCGCTGCACATGGACGGAGAGCTCGCTGAGCGTCCCTTTGCCCCAATCCCGCATCGAGCGCAGGTTGCAGATAGGCCCTTCTGAAGTGTTCGTCGTCCTTCAGCGTCAGCGCGCTCTGAAGCTGTTGCCGGGTCAACTCGCCGACCAGGGCTCGAACCAGGCGCACTTCCGGGGTGACTTCCGGGGTGACCAGTCTGCCGCCCCCGCCGCGCACTACCGCGGCGTGATTCTGTCAGGACCGTGCGTGGCCACGACGCCGAGCTCCGCAAACGGCATCTCGTCCCAAGCCCGTCCTTCGAGGAGGCGCCCAGCCTGCTTCTTGTTCTTGCCGCCCCACTGCTTGAAGAAGAACGGCACGTTCGCCCGGTTGCACTGGTGGCGCAGATCCGCAGCCCACATGGGATCCATCGGTCGTGACCTCGGACCAGACTCACCCCCCACGATGACCCAGTCGATGTTGGCCAGGTCGAGGTCCGGCAGCGGTCCGAGCAGCGGCTCGAGCGAAAGGAACTTCACGTGCGCGTCCGTGGCTCGCAAGTGATCGATCCGGTGGCGATATCGATCGCTCTCGACGCTGACTCCCATCCAGATGTTCGCAGTCCAGTGGAGCTCCGCACTCACTTTCTCGAGACGCTCGGCACGCTTGGTCAGCACCTGAAACCGGTGCCAGTGCGCGCGGGCCATTACGTCGAACACGGCGTGGATGTATGCGAGCGGCACGTCCTCGTGAAAGAGATCGCTCATGGAGTTCACGAAGATCGTCTGCGGCCGTTTCCACGTGAGCGGCAGCTCGAGCATGTGAGGCTGCAGCGTCAGCCGGAACCCGTTCACATAGTTCGGCTGTCGCATTGCCTGCAGTCGCTCGGCCATGCGTTCGGCGTAGCAGTGCTTGCAACCGGGGCTGACCTTCGTGCAACCGGTGACCGGATTCCACGTGGATTCAGTCCACTCGATGCCGGATCCCTGTGCCATCAGCGCAACTCCTTGAGCAAGTGGTTCGCGATGCGCAGCGCGATGTCCTTGCCATTCGCGTTTCCCACCGCGAAGCAAAGCAGATAGAGAGGGTTGTTGTGCGAGTTGCGCAGCACGCCCGGTTCGGCAGCCGCGCCCACGAAGACCGTCTGTAACCGTCGGTTGAAGTACTTGCCAATCACATCCGTCTTCGCCTTGACCAAGCGCGCGTCTCCGTCCCCGAAAAGCGTCGGCGTCGTCTCGACCTTGTAGAACTCCTCGTACCAGTCCTCCGAGCCAAGAAGCAGATTGAGCCGGTGGCGCCACGGCGCGGGAATGTCTCCCGACCTGGTCAGCAGTCGGTTGACCCCGATGCCGAGAGGGAAGAGCAACCAGAGATCGATCGCTTGCGTCTGCGCGATCGCCTCGATCGTCGGCCATTCCACCTGCATCCCATAAGGGTCGAGAAAGAGCACAGCGCGGCGCCGGCCCCAGTTGCTCGAGCACAGTTTCTGAATCTCGCTGTTGGCGTCACCCTGGCGGATGTCGATCCTTGCGGCGAGATCTGGGAACTCGGTCTTCAGACCTTCGAGCTGGGAGCAGCGGTTCGGACTCCGCTCGATGAAGACATAACCATCGAACGGGGGCTCGGTCCGCAGCGCGATGCGAGCCGAACCATCCAGAAGGGACTGCTGTTCGGGCTCAGCCAGCTCGGGGAACAGAGGGTTCTGTGACGACTCCTCGTTCTCCTCGCGCCGAGAAGCGCGGTCGCCCGTCCCAGCAAAGGCGTCGACGTACAGCTTGTGGAATGGCGACTTCTTCAGCGCGGTCGTGTAGCTCGTCAGATACTTGGCGACCATGTCGAGCTTGCGGCTCGTCCAGTCCCCGCCGAACCGATGTTCCTTCCGGTTTCGCCTGCTGGCCATGGCAGCGACTCGTCATACCTTCTCGAAGCCAGTGACGCCCATAGTTGAAGGCGGTGACGCCTTTGGTCGTGAAGACTTGCTCGGCGCTGTCTTCAGCGGGTCGTCGGCAGCAGAGCGTGACGATCGACTGGACTCTGCGCGAAAGCGCCCGCGCCAAGATTCGCGTCATGGTGAAGCGCATCCTGAACAAGTATGGCTATCCGCCGGATCTCCAGGACGAGGCCGTGAAGACCGTACTACGGCAGGCCGAGTTGCTCTGCGCGGAATGGGTGTGAGCCGACTCCCACACGAGTTCGCATCCAAGAGTCCGCTCGCTCCCCGCCGACTTACTACTCGCGTCAGCGCGAACGACGGCGATGCCGCCTCGGTTCACTTGGCTACGACGATCTCGACAAACGTATCGTCAGCTCCGGTAACCGCGAGCGGCTGTCTGTGCTGCGCCTCGCCGGCGAGCAGCTGCTGCGGCGTTCCGACGCGGAGCTCCAGCTCGCCGATCGGCACACCGGGAAACGAGAAAGAACCATCAGCGCCAAGCTCGCGGATCTTCTCCATCCGTCTTTGTCCGAAATCGAACTCGAGCAGATCACCGTTCGACCTGGCCAGCGCCACGGCGTAGTCGGCGCCTTCGCGCGCGCGGACGCGGCCGTGGATCGGAACGCAGGCGACGAGCTTGAAGTGAAGCCGATACTCGCCCGCCGCTACCTGCACGAGTCCGGTGCCGATCGGGTAGAGCATCCGACCGGCTCTGTCTCGTCCTTTGGCTCCAAACCACGACCATCCCTCATTCACGAGGAACGACTCTGGATTCTCGCGCATGGACAGAAAAAGGTAGGTCACGTCACCGAGCGGTTCGCTCCACATCCCTCTTCCGGTCACACCTCCGCCCGGTCTTACGGGCCACCCCGTGAGCTCGATCCATTCCGACGTCGGTGGAAGCGAAAGTCCGGAGGGTCGAGCGTCTTGGCGAGGGATCAGATGTCCGCGTAGAAAAACGAGCTGACTCACCTCGGCATCGTCGGCGCTGACCTCGGCGATGATTCGCACGGTGCGATCCCTCTCCAGACGGATCTCGAGTCCCTCGCGACCTGCTTCGACTTCGGGGACCCATTCGTCACTGAATCGCTCGCTGGGTCGCACGAGCAGGTCGTAACGTCCGGCGAGCAGTCCCAGCACGGCGAACTCGCCGCTCGATTTCGTCTGTGTGATCGCAAGCTGCACGGACGGGGCCCCTTCCGTCACACGATGCGGCGTGATGAAGGCGAGCAGTCCGTTTCCATCGCGATCGATCACCTTGCCGCGGATCGCGTGCGTTCCCTCCAGGACGAGCACGGTCTCGATGGGCTTGTCGACTTCGAGGACGAACTCCCGAATGCACGACCTCGTGTCCTTGGTGGGCAGGAACATTGTTGTTCCAGTCACGGCGGTGAGACGCGCACGACGGCTTAGCGTGGTCGCAGGCACTTCGAATGAGAAGTGCTCCGCTCCGCGCACTTCCTGAGTCGCCGAGAAGGCTGACGCATCGAGCTCGTCCTCGATCGACTTGAGCGTGACCACGGCGCCGGCGACTGGAGAGCCGGCGCCATCCTGAACCGATCCCGCGATCCGAAACGTCGCGGGCACGCGCGCACGCAGCACGGTCTCCGCGCCTGGCTGAACGACGATCGGACGTCCTTCGAACCCGTCCTCGAACCGGATGGCTCCGTCGCGCTCGCGGCTGCCGGTGAGTGGAAGCGTGCGCCAATCCGGTGACGGAACGACTTCGAGTTCCAACCGATGTCCGACCCACACCGGATCGACGACTGCAACGCCATCTGCGTCACACTTTGCTTGGAGTCGTCTCGCTGAAGAGTTCCAACCGCCGCGATCCTGCTTCTGAGCCGCAGCTTCGAATCGCGACACGCTCACCGTGACCGTTGCGTCAGGCACCGGCTGGCCGCGGTGATTCAGCACGGCGACTCGCAATCGGCCGGCGGGCGCCATCACGACGCGCATGCGTTCGAAACTGCCGTCGTCGCGCGCGACTGGGCGCGGCACATCGATCGACACGTATCCAGCGCGCGTCACCCTCAAGTCTTGCGCCCATGTGGGGTCGGCAATGTGGAACTGTCCTTCGCGATCCGACACGACACTTTCCTGTCGATCCTCGCTGACGAAGTTCAGCACGACGTCGGCCACCGGGTTGCCTTCGAGGTCCACCGTGATCCCTGCGACACCACCTTTCGCGTGTCGCTCGAGCACGATCTCCGTGGCTTCGAACTCGCCTTGGGCGAGAACGACCTTCGCGGCTTCGACGACGAACGTGCTGTCGTAGTTTGGCGACAGCAGGAAAGTGAGAGGCCTCTCCCCCGAGTCGGGGACCTCGATACGAAATCGGCCGGCTTCATCGGTCACGACCCGGAAGGCAGGATCGTCGACGGAACCGAGACGAAAGAAGCCATGGTGCTTCGCGTCCGTGCAATTCACGCTCACGCCGGCGGCCGGGCTGCCTCGGCCCTGCGAGCCGGTGTGAAAGTCCAGCACGACGCCCGCGAGTACGACAGGTCGCGCGACGGCCGCCGCTGGACCGCGTTCCTCGGTTCTGCCGGGCGCCGCTGTCGACGAGTGCAGGGAGGACTCATCCGCTTCGAGCGCGACCGGCGACTTCGGGTTCGCGTGCGGCCGCGTTGAAATGCTCGTCGTTGCCGGCGCACTCGGTTCGCGCAACGACCAGAACGCCACGGCGAGAAGCACGCCGACGCCGGCAAGTCCGAGCAGCACTCGAGTTCGCGTCATCGAAGGAATGAGGTCTCGCACAGAGTACCGACGTCTCGCGTCCAGACGCCTGTCGCTTCGCGCTACTTCCCCGTGGTGGACCGCGAAAAGCCCGGATCGAGCATCGTCGTGCGCGCGTGGCCAGGATTGCCGGAGCCGTTGCGCGCTGCTGTCGTGGCGCGGATTGGACCGCAACTCCGGGAACGACCGCCTGACAGGGCACCGATAGACTGAGGCGATGAACACCCACCGATTCACGGTCGCCGCCGCGATGCTGCTGGCGGCCGGATGCGCGTCGCACACAGCGGTCGATAGCTGCAACTCGGTTCCTCCCCCGGTTGGCCCGCCTCAACCCGTCGCCGTGGTGAGCTCACTCGAACCGATCAAGACCGAGTTCAACACGCACGCGAACAAGCCACGGGTGGTGTTGCTCGTCTCGCCCGTGTGTGCGGAGTGCGTGCTCGGCGCGGAGGTGGTCCGGAAGTCACTGCTCGATCGGTTCGCGTCGAGTGGCCTTCACGCAATAGTGGTGTGGGTTCCGATGCTGCCACCGGATAGCGAAGCCGCTGCGCGAGAATCCTCCAGCATCTTCGCCGGGGCGAACGCGTCACAGTTCTACGATCCCGAGCGGCACTCAGGCTGGGCGTACGAGCGCGAACAGTTCCCGCGGAAGTGGGACGAAGTGGACGCGGCGCTGCCTGCCGATCACTGGCTCCGCGAGTACCACGACAGCAAGCCTGATCCGGCCCCCGAGTGGGACGTCTACATGCTCTACAAGCCCGGCCGTCGTTGGGAGGATCACACACCGAAGCCCGACGCTTTCATTCGTCACATCGGGCGAGGCGAGGATGGACAATCGCGGTACTGGCGCGACCACTTCAACGCGCCACCGACGACGGGCGATCTTGGTGAGGCGATGGAACGGATGGGCTCCGACCTCTTCGGCGCTGCGCAAGCGATGAAGATCGAACTCCTCGGCTTTCCGGATTGCCCGAATACACCGGCGATGCGCGAGAACCTGCGAACGGCGCTGAAGTCGTTGGGGAGCGGTTTGGCATTCGACGAAGTCGATCAAGAGGCGCTCCCATCGACCGACTTGCGGCGAGGTTGGCCGACTCCGACCGTGCTCGCAAATGGCGCGGACCTTTTTGGCTTGCCGCCGCCGTCCACTCCGGGGATGACATGCCGCTTGTACACCGAGGGAGTCCCGAGCGCCGACGAGATCGCCTCTCGACTCCGCAACGTTCTCGGCGAGCGATGATCACGTCTGCACGACGCAGTGCTCGCTCGTTGCATCGCCGAACGTGATGCGTTCCAAGCTCTCGAATCGATCGCTCCCGGGGAACGCGACCCGCGGCGAGGCCCGCGACCGGAACCGACGGCTCGGCCATCGTGCCGGACTGCTTACCGGAGCTGGTCGCCGACTCCCACGGACATGCACTCGAGTGCACTCGTGAATGTCCACCGCGAGGGTGAGACCGCCATTGCGGGCGCTAAAGATGGCCAGGACGACGGGACTCGAACGCGCAACCCGGACGCCGCGCCTTCCAGCGCAGATAGCGTAGCGTGCGCCGATTGAGTCGATCCAAGTTCCACGTCGACGGAGCGTCTTACCGCTCTGCTTACCGTTCTGGACTCCGAATGCCCAGAACTCGGCTTCATCGTCCGCTCGTGGGCCGGCCTCGCCGACCCCATGCGCGCGGCCGTGGTTGCACTCGTCCGAGCGGCGGTTGTGAAGCACTTGAGCAACGGAGCTGCGGGCTCGTCTCGGTGACCGCGCGTAGCTCGAGCCATGGACAAAGCTGCACATCGCTGCGCCTCACTCGGCGACAATCCGACTTGACGCCGCCGCTTGTCCGCTGCGACGATCGCCGACCGTGAGGCCAGGACTGCCCAGCTCCGGACGCGCGACGCGCCGATTCCCGATCCGGCTTTGGATCTGGATTCTCTACTTGGCGGCGATGCTGTCCTCTCCGCTCGGGGATCGTGAGCTCCTTCTGCATGCTCACGGCGACGCGGGCCATCACGTCCATTCGCTCTCGGCTCGCTCCGAGGACGTCGCACGTCTCGCCGACGCGCACGCTCACGAGCACGCCGAACATCCGGGACATGATCACGGATCGCCCGAATCGAGCGAGCCGTCGCGGCCGTCCGAGAGCGGCGTCGTCGTTTCCGTTCCCGCATTTTTGATGCAAGGGTCGAGCGCGTCACGCCTCGCGGCCGACGCAATCTCGCTCGCATGCTTCGCGCGAATCGAATCCTCCGCGCGAGTCGTCTCCGTTCCTCCTGACGAAACCGGACGACGGCCACGCACGTCCGTTCGCGAGCTCGATCGCGGGTCCGGCGTTCGCGCCCTCCTGCAATCTAGTCACGCACTCCTGATCTAGCGCGCCGCGCTCGAGGCCCATTCGGGCCTTCGTGGCTTTTCGCTGGCGGTCTCCTGTCTCGAGGCCGCTCCCTTCGCGCGCTGTCTTGCAGGAGTTGATTCATGTCCACGCGAGTCTGCTTTCTCGCCCCTTCCGCGATCGCTCTCTTTCTCCTTGGCGTTTCGAGCTGCGACCGCACTCAGGTCGCTGATCCAGGAACGCACACGCACGAGCACGGCGCCGCGGAGATCGAACCCGCGACGACGACGGTGTTCGGAGAGCGAGCGCTCCTCTTCATGGAGTATCCGCATCTCGTGCGCGGTACGCCGGCGCGCTTCCTCGCGCACTTCACGGTGCTCGAGACGGGCGAACCGGTGCGCGCGGGGCGCGTCACGCTCACGATCGGCGACACCCAGATCGTCGCGGAGGCGCCCAAGCGTGAGGGACTGTTCACGCCCGAGGGAAGCGTGCCGAACGCCGGCCGCATGCCGGCAACGCTCGTGATCGAGAGCGATCAAGTGACCGAGACTCTCGACCTCGGTGAGTTCGTCGTGCACGAGACCGAGCACGATGCGGAACACGCAGCGGAGGCAGCCGCGAGCGACCCGCCGGCGGGCGCCGTTCCGTTCTTGCTGGAGCAGCAATGGAAGCTCTCGCTCACGGTCATCGAAGCCGGGCCGCGCGCGCTGACGCGTCGGCTCGTCGCTCCAGCAAGGGTCCGCACACCTGAAGGAGCGGAAGCCGTCGTCACACCACCGCTCGCGGGCCGACTGCTCGCGACCGATGGAGGCAAGCTCGCGGTAACGGGGGAACGGGTCGAAGCCGGCCGCATCTTGGGTTTCGTCGAACCGCCGCTCGGCGCGTCCGAGCTCGCTCAATTGAGAGCGCTCGAGCTCGAGCTCGATGTGCGGGCGCTCGACGTGACGCGCACGATCGGCGAAGCACGAGCCCGACTCGATTACAGCGAACGCGAGCGCGAACGCGTCGCCAAGCTGCGCGAGCATCAGCTCAGCACGCAACAGGAGCTCGACGAGGCGGAACGAAACCTGCGCGTCGCGCGCAACGACGCCGAGAGCGCCGATGCGATGAAGGCGTCGCTCGACCGGCTGCTCGCCGAGCGTTCCGCGCGAGCGGGTGGAGGTTCGGGCCTCGCTGTCCGTTTCCCGCTCGTGTCGCCACTCACCGGGACCGTCGTCGCCGCCGCGAGTCTGCAAGGCGAGTCGGTCGAGCCCGGTGAAGCCATCTTCCGCGTGCTCGACACGTCACGAGTGTGGATCGAGGGTCGCATCTCCGAATTCGATCTGCACTTACTCGGTGAACCGCTCGAAGCGATCGCGACCTTTCCTGCACTGCCCACGCGCCGCGTCGAACTCGGCGGACCCAACGGTACGGGCACTCTGTCGCTTCTCCCGATTCTCGATGACGAGTCGCGTACGGCCGTGCTGCGCTGCGAGATCGCGAACTCCGACGGCGCGCTCAGGGCGGGCATGCTCGCCGAGCTCGAAGTCGCCGTCGCGAAGGTCCACGCCACCGTCGCGATCCCCACCGAAGCGATCGTGATGGATCAAGGCATCCCGACTGCGTACGTGATGCTCGAAGGAGAGCTCTTCCAGAAGCGCGAGCTGGAGCTGGGCGTGAAAGACGGGCAGCACGTCGAAGTGCTGCGAGGTGTCGCTGCCGGCGAACGGGTCGTCACGCGCGGAGCGTATCTCGTGAAGCTCGCTGGTCTTTCCCCTCAATCGTTCGGCGCCGGACATCAGCACTAGAGCGAGGATTCAAGCGTGATCAACTTCCTCATCCGCTGGTCGCTGACGAACCGCTTCACGGTTCTCGTGCTGTCGCTGGTTCTCATCGCAATCGGCAGCTTCGTCACGGCCCAGATGCCCGTCGACGTGTTTCCCGACCTCACCGCCCCCACCGTGACCGTGCTCGTCGACGGGCACGGCATGTCGCCGCAGGAGATGGAGACGCAGGTGACGTTTCCAATCGAGAGCGCGATGAACGGCGCTGCCGACGTGCGTCGCGTGCGTTCGGGAACCGCGCTCGGCATCGCGGTGATCTGGGTGGAATTCGAGTGGGGAACGGACATCTACCGCGCACGACAGACGGTCAACGAGCGACTCGGTGCCGTCGCCGGCAGCCTTCCAGCGCATGTCGAGCCGCCGACGCTCGCCCCCGTGTCCTCGATCATGGGCGAGATCCTCTTCATCTCCCTCACGTCCGATCGGCACAGCGGGCTCGATCTGCGCACACTCGCAGCGAGTCAAGTTCGCCGCAGACTGCTTTCGGTGACCGGTGTCTCCCAGGTCACGCCGATCGGCGGCGACGAGAAGCAATACCAGGTCGTCCTCGCACCCGAACGGCTGCAAGCCTTCGGCATCGCGGTCACCGAAGTCATTCACGCACTGGAGGCCACGAATGAAAACGTCACCGCGGGTGTGCTCAAGATGGGCGCGCAGGAGATGGTCGTCGAGGGCATCGGACGCGTTCGCACTCCTGCGGACATCGCCGCGACCGTCGTCACGACGCGCAACGGTGTCCCCGTCCGAATCGACAACCTCGGTGTCGTGACCATCGGCGCCGGGCTCAAACGCGGGCTCGGCTCGTCGTCGCGACGCGGTCCGAACTGGGAACCGATCATCGAGCCCGGCGTCATCCTGGCGATCCAGAAGCAGCCGGGCGCGAACACGCTCGAGCTCACCACGCGTCTCGAGCAAGCACTCGACGAGATCCAAGGAGCGCTCCCCGAGGGCATGCGCGTGAACAAAGGACTGTTCCGGCAGGCGACGTTCATCGAGAACTCGATCCGTAATGCGTCCAGCGCACTGCTCGAAGGTGCCGTCATGGTTGCGCTCGTGGTCATCGCCTTCCTCGCGAGCTTTCGCGCGAGCGTCATCACGCTCCTCGCACTACCGCTTTCGCTCGTCGTCGCCGTGCTCGCCTTGAAGGGCCTCGGCGGAAACATCAACACGATGACCTTGGGAGGTATGGCGATCGCGATCGGAGCGCTCGTCGACGATGCGATCATCGACGTCGAGAACGTCGTGCGTCGACTGCGCGAGAACAAGCTCCTTCCTCCGGAGAAGCAACGAACCGCGCTCGATGTGGTCTATGCGGCGAGCGTCGAAGTACGGGCATCGATCGTGCTGGCCACAGTGATCATCCTGCTCGTCTTCACGCCGCTGTTCTTTCTGTCGGGCGTCGAAGGACGCTTGCTGCGCCCTCTCGGCGTGGCCTTCTGCGTCTCGCTCGCGGCGTCGCTGCTCACCGCCCTCACGCTCACTCCGGCGCTGTGTCTGCTCCTACTTCCGCGCAGCAAGACGGTGCGCGCCGGTGCGGAGCCGCGCTTCGTGTCCTGGCTCAAGCGTGCGTATTCGCGTCCGCTCGACGCAGCGCTCGCGCATCCCTGGCTCTTCGCGATTCCAAGTCTCGCGTTGCTCGTTTGGGCGGCGATCGCAGGTTCGCGGATGGGCCGCAGCTTCCTCCCGGAGTTCAACGAGGGCGCATTGGTCGTCGGTGTCGTCACGGTGCCCGGCACATCCCTGGCGCAGAGCGACGAGCTTGCGCACCTCGTCGAGAAAGCCTTGATGAAGCATCCGGAAATCGCGGCGATCGGCCGACGAACGGGCCGCGCGGACGAAGACGAACACGTTCAAGGAGTGGAGGCCAGCGAGATCGACCTGACTCTCGACATGGACGCGCCGGCTCGCCTCGGGCTTCCTCAACGATCCAAGGCCGAACTCCTCGAGGCGCTGCGCAACGACCTCGCCGGCATCCCCGGTGTCCAAGCCACGTTCGGGCAGCCGATCAGCCACCGCATCGATCACATGCTGTCGGGCACGCGCGCGAGCGTGGCGGTGAAGCTGTTCGGCGATGATCTCGCGCTCCTGGGCAGCCTCGCGCAGGAGATCGAAGCTCGCATGCGAGTCGTGCCCGGCGTGGTCGATCTGTCCACCGAGCAGCAGTCGCTGGTGCCCTTGCTGCGCGTCGAATTCGACCGTGAAGCGCTGGCTCGCCACGGATTGCGCGTCGCCGACGTCGCACGCGCTCTCGAAGCAGCGAGCACCGGCGCGAAAACGGGTCAAGTCCTCGAAGGAACGAACGCGTTCAGCCTCGTCGTCCGGACCGGCGACGCACGCGAGCTTACGGCGGACTCGCTTGCGGCGACGCTCGTCGACACGCCGACGGGTGCGAAGCTTCCGCTGCGTGTCGTCGCCGCGTTGCGCGAGGACCGGACCCCCAACTTCATCAGCCGCGAGAACGTCCAACGCAAGATCGTCGTGACGTGCAACGTCGCCGGCCGCGACATCCGCAGCGTGGTCGATGACGTGCGCCGCGAGATCGCGGCCGGCGTCGTGCTCCCCGCCGGGTATCACATCGAGTACGGAGGGCAGTTCGAGAGCGCTGAAGCGACCGGACGACTCCTCGTGCTGCTGGGCGCGGTCATCGTCGCGGGCATCGCGGGGCTCGTCTACCTCATGTTTCGTTCGGTCCGTGACACCCTGCTGATCATGGTGAACCTACCGCTCGCGGTCATCGGCGGCGTGCTCGGCGTGCAGCTCCTCGGAGGCGTGCTCTCCGTTGCGTCGATCATCGGCTTCATCACGGTGTTCGGCATCGCGGTGCGGAACGGAATCATGATGGTCTCGCACATCAGGCACCTTCAAACGGAAGAGGGCGTGCGCGACCTGCGCGACGCCGTGCGTCAAGGCGCGATGGAGCGACTCGCGCCCATCCTGATGACGGCGCTCGCGGCGGGGCTCGCGCTGATTCCGTTGGCGCTGCGAGGTGATCAACCCGGCAACGAGATCCTGACGCCGATGGCGGTCGTGATCCTGTTCGGGCTGTTGTCGTCGACTTTCTTGAACATGCTGCTCGTACCCGCGCTGTATCTCCGATTCGGAGTGCCCGTCGCTGACGAGCTGCCGGCGAGCATCGCTCTGGAGCCGTCCCATGCGTGAGTGGATCACAAGCTCGATGACACTGATCTGCGCGCTCAGTGGCGCATGCGCAAGTCAGGAGGTCGATGCGCGTCCCGACGAGCAGCGTGCACGCACGCTCATCGAGGAGACGACCGGGCGAACCGAAGTCTTCGATTCCGACAAGCCGCTCCTCTCGTCGACGGAGATCGACACGATCCTCGCCGACGGACTGACGCTCGACGAAGCGCTGCGCGTCGCGCTGCTCAACAATCGCCGGCTCCAGGCGCAGTTCTTGGGGATCGGCGTGGCGCGCGCTGACCTCGTCCAAGCGGGCCTGCTGCGCAACCCGAGTCTGAGCCTCGGATTCCTGTTCCCCACGGGCGGAGGACGTCCAAAGCTCACGGCCGATCTCATGGGGAGCATCGCCGATCTCTGGCAGCTTCCCGACCGACAGAAGGTCGCAGACGTGAACTTGGCGCACGCGGTGTACGAGGTGTCCCGCTTCGCCGGTGAGCTCGTGCTCCAAACCGAGGGCGCGTACTTCGAGAGCGTCGCCGCGAGCGAACTGCTGACGCATGCGCGAGACAGCGTGAGCGTGAGCGGAGCGATCCTCGACGCCGTCCGAGAGCGCATGCGAGCCGGTGTCGCGACCGCGGTCAATGAGAACCTGGCGCACAGCCAACGTCTCAATGCCGAGCTCCTGGCGAGACGAGCGGAGTTCTCCGCCACGAGCGCAAAGCGCCGGCTCGCGATGGCACTGTCTCTGGACCAGGACGTTGCGTCCGTCGAGCTCGTCGACCCCTTGCCCGAGCTGCTTGCGATCGACGTGGACCGCGAGGAGGTCGTCGCGCGCGCACGCGAGGCGCGGCTGGACGTGCGCGCAGCTCAGGCGGGGATCGACGCGGCGGAGGCGCAACTCGATCTCGAGCGAGGACGCGTGTGGTCGAGCGTGGACATGGGGCTTTCCGCCGAGCGACCGGAGGCCGGTTCGGCGACCGACTTGCTCATCGGTCCGAGCGCGACGGCCGTGCTTCCGATCTTCGATGACAACTCCGCGCAGATCGCGCGTGCCGAGTTCCGCAGGGACCAACTGCGCAAGGAGCTCGAGGCCCTCCAGGTCGATGTGGCTCAAGAAGTCCGGAACGCCGTGGACCACGCCGCTTCGGCGACGCAGTCGGCCCGGTTCGTCCTCGACGAATTACTCCCGCAGGCGGAGCACAGCGCGGATCTGGCGCGCACCGCGTACGAACTTGGGAGCGTCACGTCGCTTTCGCTCTTGGAGAGTCAGCGCCTGGCGCTGCTCACGAGACAGAGTCGGATCGACGCCCTGCTCGAGGCCGCACGAACCCGTCTCGAAGTCGCGCGCGTCGCGGGTGGACGGCTTCCGTGACCCCACCCGTGAGCCTGCACCCGAGACTTGATCCAGCGTGAACGTCGGTTCCTGGTTAGGCGCCGCTGCACATGGAGGGAGAGCTCGCTGACCGTTCCCTTGCCTCAGCCGTCGACTTCGATCTTGCGAGACAAGTGCTCCCCAATCCGCCAGTACAGGTCCACGAGGACAGCGTTCACCGCCGGTGTCACTCGATGACGTGACTGTTCGATCACCCGTTCATCAGTCGCGCCAACGCTGACTCCTTACCGGCAAGCGATTGAGCAGATCTCGCGTCTCGCGCCAGTTCGGCATGAAGCGATCCATGAGCACGAGGAAGCTCGAACTGTGCGTGGGCTCGCGTAGATGGAGCATCTCGTGCACGACGATGAATACCGCGCCACCCAGCGGGGCGTGTTCGTTTTACGGCCGCATCGATCCTGATGGCCAAGTCGAGCGCTGCATCTCCTGTCGTCTCGACGACGGGGGGCATCTCGCGAACCACAGTCGACGAGCTTGACGGTCTCGGTGGCCCTGCCGGCCTCGATCCTGACGGGCACGCCGTAGCGAAGCAGGCTGTAGACCTTCTTATTGTTGTCGTAGAGGCTGCGGTAGGGATTGCCCGCCTCGGTGCGCAGCTCGTAGAGCGCTTTGGAAATCTGTGCCGGCTTGTAACCACTCCTGATGAGATGCGCGGTGAGCGGGTCTTCCTCGATGTTGCTGTTGTCGGGACGGTCGCTCCAATCGCCGAGGACGCGATAGCCGAGCTCGTCGCGGAACAGGGCGATGACCCGGTTCTGCGTCTCGCGTTCAGCTTGGCCGATGGCGCTCACGACGGGCTCCCTCGGCTTCTCTTGCTCTTCTTGCCTGTCGCACCCGGCGATGGCGGGTTTGGCGGGTTCTTGTCGGGTTTCGGCGGTGTCGGGTTTGGCGGGATTGTGGCTGGTTTCACAGCCAGTCGATATGCGGTGCCCCGTCCGGTTTTCGCAGTCCTGACCAGCAGCCCCCGGGTCACGAGGTCCTCCAAATCCCGGGTTGCGGTCCGCTCCGCGGCGCCGGTCAGCTGCCGGTACTCGGCGTTGGTGACCTGGCGGCTGATTTTCAGATGCGGGATGACCGTGTTCTGGCGGTCGTTGAGTTTCAGGCGCGCCAGCAACGATTCCGTCAGCCAGTCGCGCCAGAGAGTCACGGCGAACTCGCCCGATCCCGCAGCAAACTCAGGCTCCGGCAGAGCGTGCCCGACGCTCTCCTGAATCATCATCAGCGTACCGGTGCCGAACTTCTCGATGTTGCCGGACAGATAGAGCGCTTCGCTCACTCGCGCGTTGCGGGTCACCGATCGGTGTGGCTTGCGCAGCTTTTCCAGCGTCAGCGGTGGAAGCAGCTCGACTGGATTCCAAAACTCCAGACGATCCGCAAAGACCGAAATCTGAATCGCTCCGGGTTGCGTGTAATCCCGATGGGCGATGGCATTCACCACCGCCTCACGAACCACAGCCGGTGGAAGTTCAGACCGGATCGGTGCCTGGCTGCTGAGCGCACGAGTGCCCACGCTCAGATCCAACTTCGACAGCACAAAGTCCACCGCCCCTTCCACCTGCTCGAACAGGTTGCCTTTGAAGATGCGGTAGAAGGGTGCGGGCCGCTGAACGGCGATGCCGTGGAAGCGCATGCATCGGACTTCCGAACAAGAGAGGAACTGCTGGGGTTGCTTGCCAAACAGCAGGATCGCCGCCCAGGTGGGCCGTCCCTCCCGGATCAAATTGAGATGGGCCAGCAACTCGCCGACAGGAGTCGAGTCCGGCAACGGAAACCGTCGTCGAAGACGCGCTCCGCGCAGGAACTTCGCGATGGCTCCTTCGTCGAGATCGCCAAGCGTCGCGTCGGGGCAGGCCTGTTCGTCGAACGGCAGGCTTTGGATCACTCCTGATCTGAGCAGATGATCGATCAGACTCGCGTAGAGTGCCGAGCATAGCTCCTCGCTGGTGTTGAACCTTCGGCGCACGAGTTCGCTGCCCGCCCGACGGATCAACGACTGCATCTTGAGCTGCTTCGACTTGTCGTCGGCTCCCTTGACGTAGATCAACCGTGGCTTGCCCAGCGCGGTGGCCTGGTCGAACTCCCGCTGCGTCGGAGAAACGCCCTGGCCGTCTTCGAACCCATACTCGTTACCAAACAGGCCCACGTAGATGTCGCTGCGCGCGACTTCATCGAGGTAAAGCTCATCCGCCCGTCGGTCGGCGGCCGGGACTTCCTCGAACAGGAATGGCTCGAAGAACCGGCGCATTAGCGCGTCATGGCGCAGGTAGTCGCGCAAGGCGGCACGCTCCTCGGCGAACTCCTTCTGCACACTGCTGATGAAGACGCGCAGTGGCTTCATACCAGTCGCGTTCTTCCGGTCAGCAGTTCTTGCATCATGCCCTGCTTGAGGGCGCGGGTCTTGTCGCGGCGCGCCGTGAGCGCGGCCAGCTCCGCGTCCATGTCCGACAGCACATCGGCGATGGCGGTTTCTCGAAGATCGCGATGAGATTGGTGAGCCGGTCCACCATCTCCTTGCCACTGCCGAGCTTCGCCGCGTCGTTGAAGTCCGGGTAGTCGGAGAGCTTGTTCGCGTTGAACAGCGGCCCAATGATCTTCTTGTTGATCTGATCGCCGATGTCGCTCTTGCCTTTTAGCGCGACCATGTCCTTGAAGCTGGCGCCCGGCGGAATCGTGATCGGAGCGAACGGAGTGCCCGCGTACTTGTCGCTGACGTACTTCACGAACAGCAGCACGAGGACGTAGTCCTTGTACTGGCTGGCATCCATGCCGCCGCGCAGCTCGTCGCAGCTCGACCAGAGGGAGGAGTAGAGCTCGGACTTCTTGAGTGCCATGCGTGGACGCGTGCTGGCTTGCCGATGGTGGCGCCGGCCAAGAGGAAGTCCGAGTCGATGCGCGCGACCGGAGCGGATGGTGAGTGGATCTTGCCGTCCGGCTTGCCGGATTCACCGGCATCGACCCTCGCCAGTTCGCACTCAAGCGCCCTCTCGCACCCTCAATGGCAGGCTCGAAACGGCAATCCGAGCGAAAAAGATGGCGAGGACGACGGGACTCGAACCCGCAACCACCGGCGTGACAGGCCGGTACTCTAACCAGTTGAGCTACGTCCCCGCGCTTGAGGGCGGGGAGTATAGCGGTCGTCGTCGAACCGTCAAACGGGCCTGCGGCTCGAACGGACGGAACCAGCGAAGAGATCGGTCGAACCGCGGAACCAGCCCCGGCCCTCCCCCATCACCTCCCGCCCGCCTCCGCCGACTCCTTGTCCGTGATCTTGTGCTTGCGCAAGTAGTAGCCGAGGTTGCGCGGGTCGATCCCGAGCAAGATCGCGGCCTCCTTCTTCTTGCCCTTCGACTGCGTCAGCGCCCGCAGCACGATCTCGCGCTCGGCCGCGTCGAGGTTCGTCCGCAGGTGGAACTCGCGCGGCTCGAGCGACCCCGTCGCAATCGGCGAGACCGGTGACGACGTCGTCGACTCCAAGATCCCCGCGAAGAGCCCCGCGTCGAGCTCGTCCTTGTCCGACACGATCACCGCGCGTTCGAGGACATTCCGCAGCTCGCGCACGTTGCCCGGCCAGCCGTAGGACGCGAGCAGTTCGCGCGCTTCGCTCGAGAGACGGGCAGCTCCCGCGCGAGGCTTTGCATTCTGCGCACGCGCGAGCAAGCTCTCGGAGATCTCTCCGATGTCTTGCTTGTGGTTGCGCAGCGCCGGCATCTCGATCGGGAACTGCGCCAGGCGGTAGTAGAGGTCCGAGCGGAACGCGCCGGCCTTCACCTTCGTGGCCAGGTCCTCGTTCGTCGTCGCGATCACGCGCACGTCGGCGTGTAGTACGCTCGCGTCGCCGGCGACTTGGTACTCACCCGTTTCCAGTACACGCAGGAGCTTCGCTTGCATGCCGGGCGAGAGAGCGCCGATCTCGTTCAAGATCAGCGTTCCGCCCGCGGCCTCCGCGAATCGTCCGATGCGGTCGGCGAGCGCGCCCAGGGCTGCACCCTTTCGATGACCGAAGAGCTCGCTCTCGAAGTTCGACTCCGTGAGCATCGCGCATTGCACCCACGTCAGGCCCTTGTCAGACCGCGCACTCTGCTGGTGGATCAGCTCGGCGGCGATCTCCTTCCCCGTTCCGCTTTCGCCGGTGATCAGCACCGTCGCTTCCGCTGGTGCGACCTGCGCGATCAAGTTCTTCACGCTCACCATCGCCGGCGAGCTGCCGATGAGAACGCGCGGCCCGCGCAAGCCCGCCACCGTGTCGCGCAGCTCGCGCACTTCGGCGAGGAGCGCGTGGTGCTCGACGGCGCGCCGCACGACGAGCACGAGCTCGTCGGGATCTACCGGTTTCTGCAGAAAATCGAACGCGCCGGACTTCATCGCAGCGACCGCTTCCGCCACCGTTCCGACGCCCGTGATCACGATGATCGGGATCGCGACGCCGCGTTGGCGCGCTTGCGTGAGCAGCGTGAGACCGTCGCCGCCGGGCATCCGCAGGTCGGTGACGATCGCCTCGTAGCGCTCCTTCGCGAGTCGTTGCAGCGCTTCGACCGAGCTCGCCGCGGTTCCCGTGAGGAAACCCTCGCTCTTCAAGATCGCGCACAGCGAGTCGCGCACGAAGACTTCGTCGTCGACGACCAGCACTCGGGATCCGGAAGTCATACGTGTCACGCTCGCACTTTCGTCGCGGGCACTTCCCGCGCGGGCCACGGCAGCCGGATCGTGAAGCGCGCGCCGCCGCCGGGTGCGTTCTCCGCGGAGAGCGTCCCGCCGTGGGCGCGCACGATGCCATACGACACCGCGAGGCCCAAGCCCGTGCCGTTCGTCGCCGTGAAGAACGGATCGAAGATGCGGTCGAGGTCCGCGGGCGCGATCCCAGGGCCACTGTCTTGCAACTCGAGCTCGACTTCGTCCGCCTGCGACTGAGGGTTCTTCGCGCGCCGTGCGCGGATCGTGAGCCTGCCCTTCGATCCCATCGCCGTCGCCGCATTGAGCAGCAGGTTGAACAGGACTTGCTCGAGCCTTCCCGAGTCGCCGACGACGGGAAGCGACTCGTCGAGGCCGACTCGCACGACCTCGACGTCGCGAAACGATTCCGAATACGTGAGAAGCTTGAGCGCGCGGTCGACGACCTGCGTCAGATCCGCTTCGCCCGTGCCCGCCGCCGGTCGCGCGAAGCGCAGCAGATCGCGCACGATGTCGCGGATGCGCCCGAAGCCGTGGCGCACCATCTCGAGATGATGGCGGCGCGTCTCCTCGGGAACGTCCGCGCGCTCGAGCAGCGACAAGTAGTTGCCGATGCCTTCCAACGGATTGTTGATCTCGTGCGCGACGCCGGCGGTCAAAAGGCCGATCGACGAGAGGCGCTCGCGGATCTGCAGCTGTCGCTCCATCTCTTTCTGCGGCGTCAGGTCGCGCAGCGACACGAGCGTCACGCGCTCCGTTCCCAGATCGATCGATGCGAAGCGCGCGTCGGCGAGGATCGGCCGACCGTCGGCCGCGCGGAGTCGCACTTCGGGCACCGACACCGGCGCGCCGGCTGAGCGCGTCGCATTCTGGATCGCCTCGCGGAACGCGCCCAGCTCGCCTTCCATCAGCGCGCGCTCGATCGTCGTCCCTCCGGGTGCATCCGCGATGGTCGCTCCGAGCGCGGCGCGCGCTTGCGCGTTGCACTCGACGATCGCGCCCGTCGCCGGATCGACGATGAGCAGGATGTCCGCCGCGCCTTCCATCAAAGTCTGGTACTTCGCCGACTCGCGCCGGATGCGCGCGAGGTAGTCCTCCGTCTCCTTCCAACGCAGGCGCGCGATCGTGCGCCGGTGGATGAACACGCCGATGAAGCCGATGAACGCGTTCGCGAACACGGCGAAGAGGACGATCCGACGCGGAGCTGCTGGATCGTCCGTGCGTGTCAGGGCCCACAGGCCCGCGCCGCTCGTCAACACGGCGACGACGAAGAAGAACGCCAAGAGCCGCAAGTGACCGCGGCGCTTGACCGCCGGCCTGGCGGCGTTCGAGGGACTTGACTGGGTGCTTCTCAAATTCGGAGCGGACGCTATCAACTGTGCGCGCCGACCGCCAACCGCTCACCCCGTGCGGACCGCCGCGACCGCGTCCATGCGATTGATCCGCACGATGGGATACACGGCCGCCGCGAGCGCGACCACGATCGCACCGACCGGGCAGAGCACGAGCCACATGCCCGCGCTGACGTTCGGCAGATCGAGGCCGGAGAGCGACTCGAGCGCGCGCACGATCACCGGCGTGAGCACCGCGCCAAGCAACGTGCCCACGAGAGCGCCGAGCACGCCGATCACGAGCGATTCGCACAGCACGGTGCCCGCGATCTGACCGCGCGTCACGCCGAGCGCCTTGAGCACGCCGAGCTCCTTGGCGCGCTCGAGCGTCGCGAGCAACTGTCCGTTGAGCACGCCGAGCCCCGCCAGCATCGCGGTGAGGCCGAGGATGATGTCGAACAGGAAGAAGTCGCGGTCGATGTCGACGAGGTGGACGTTCACGAGGCTCTCCCCCGTGCGGAAGTTCGTCGCGCGCAGCGTCGGAATGAATTCTTGGATCGCCGCCTTGAAGTGATCCGCGTCCGCGCCGGGCGCGAGACGGACGGCCGCTTCGCTCAGCTCGTCGACCTCGAGACAGAAGTTCGACTTCATGAAGCCGGTCCCGACGATGCCGTACATGCGCTCATCGGGGTTCGGAAAGTAACCGTACGCATCCGACACCGCGAGAACCGTGAGATCGCGCACGACGCCGCCCGCATTCGACACGTGCACACGGTCGCCGACCGCGTAGCCGAAGTGACGCGCGAGACGCTGCGACACGATCACGCCTTCGCCCTGCGCGATCGCGCGCAGCATGCTCGGGTCGTCGTGGCACGGTCCGTAGCTCGCGATCTCCTTCGGGTGCAATCCGAGGAGCAGGAACGGCACGTACGTGCGCACGGTCGCGGTCTCGATCCCGAGGAACGACTTGCCGTCCGGATCGCTGTCCTCGAGCACCTGGCTCAACGCCTCGATCGGCACGTCGGGCAGGGACGACACGTAGAACTTGTCGAGGATCGAGTGCTCCGCCCACTGCACGATCTCGCCGCGCAGGCTCGCCGTCATGCCCTTCAATCCGACGAACGCGGCGGTGACGAGCGCGAGCGCGGCGGCGGATACAGCAAGCCGCGCCGGGCTGGCACGGATCGTTCGCGCGGCGAGACGGCCCGACAGCGGCCACAGCGCTTCGAGCGGTCGCGCGAGCACTTCGAACAGCGCTGTGAGCAGCGCCGGAATGACGAGCGGCAAGATCACGAGCAGCGCCAGGAGACCGACCGCGGCGAGCACCGCGCCGACGAGCATGCTCTGCGCCTCGCCGACGACGGGCGCGATGACGAAGTACAGCGCCGGGAGCAGCACGACGAGCAGCAACGCCGCGAACATGTGGAAGCCGCGTGCGACGCTGCGCTTGTGAAGCGCGTCCTCGCCGCGCAGCGCCGCGACGGTGTCCGTGTGTCGCGCGCGAAACAGCGGATAGACCGAGCCGACGAGCGCCATCCCGACGCCGAGACCCGTCAGCGGCAGCACGACGCTCCACGGCACGTCGAACACACGGATGTGGTGCCCCGTGCCGAGCGTCGTGATGCCGAGCAGCAAGAGGCCGCGCGCCATCGCGAGCCCGCCGGCGAGTCCGAACACAGCCGCGAGCGCCGCGATCACGACCGCCTCGGTCAAGAAGATGCGCGCGATCTGACGGCGCGTCGCGCCGAGCGCGTGGAGCGTCGCCACTTCACGCACGCGCTCGACGAGCGACATGGACAGCGTGTGGAAGATGACGTACAGGCCGAGCACGAGCGCGAGCAGCCCCGACATCCGCACGCCGTTGCGGAACGCGCGCTCGTCGGCGGCGGCGCCGATCACGACGCTCTTGTTGAGCTCGTACGAGAAGCTCGCGCCGAGGCTCGTCCGCAGACGCTCGATGTCGACCGCGGGGTCTTGTCTCACCCAGAACACAGGCTCGACGTGGACTCCGGCGTAGAGCTCGCGCCCGTGACGGTAGTCGACGACGACGACCTCGCCCTGGGATCGACGTCCGAGGTTCTCGCGCGCCAGGATGCCAACGACACGAAACGTCTCGGGCCCGGGGCCTTCGGTCGCTTCCGGATCGCGATCGACGATCACGCCGTCGAGGCACGCGCGTTCCGCGGAGCTACCCGGTCGCGCGAGGACGATCTCGTCACCCGGCTTGAGCGAGAACGCGTCGGCGACGCCCACGCCGATCAAGGCTTCGCGCTCGAGCGCACCGCGATCGAGCGTGCGGCCTTCGGCGATCCGCACCGCGTCGATCTTGCCGAGGCCGTCCGCGTCGAGACCGAACAAGCGCGCCGTCATCGAATCGGGGCGGCTCTCGCGTCGCACGAGGACGTCGTTCTGGAAGAACGCCGAGACGCCCGCGACACCCGGCATCTCGGAGAGCTCGGTGCGCGGGTCGCTGACGGCGCTCGACGGCCGCACTTCGAGCGCGGGCTTCCAATCGATGAGCCCCGGCAGCGAGAGCCCGAGCACCGTGTTGTGATCGAGCGTGAACACGCCGACCACAGTCGCGACGCCGAGCGCGACGCCCGCGACGGAAAAGAGCGTGCGCGAGCGCCGCTGGCGCAGGCTGCGGCCGGCGATCGTGCGCAAGAGCGACATCAGATGTGCAGCGCGGCGAGCGCGGCGTGCACCGCCTCGACCGCGATGCCCGGCCCACGCAGCACGGGCTCGGCGGCGAGCTCGCCGTCGACGAGGAACAGCACGCGATCGGCGATCGTCGCGTCGCGCGGTTTGTGCGTGACGAGGAGTGCGGAGCGCCCGCCGTCATCGACGGCGCGTCGCAGCGACTCCATCACTTCGAGTCCGGCTTTCTGCGAGAGGTTGCCGGTCGGCTCGTCGCAGAGGAGCAGCGGCTGCCCGCCCGCGAGCGCGCGCGCGATCGAAACGCGCTGCATCTCGCCGCCCGACAACTGGTGCGGGAACGCGTTGCGTCGTGCGGTGAGGCCCATCTTCGCGAGCAACGCGTCGAGTTCACCGGCCTTGTCCTCCGGTCGTCCACCGGCAATTGCGATCGGCAGGCCGACGTTCTCGATCACGGTCAGGTTCGCGAGCAGGTTGAAGAACTGGAACACGTAGCCGACGGTCTTGCGGCGCGCGAGCGTGCGCTCGTCCGGGGCGAGCTTCGAGAGATCGACGCCCGAGAGATGGACGGAGCCCGACGACGGCTCGTCGAGCCCCGAGAGAATGTGCAGCAACGTCGACTTGCCCGAGCCGCTCGGGCCCATGATGCACACGAACTCGCCGGCGGCGACGGAGCACGACACGCCGCGCAAGATCGCGCCCTGGCCTTGGACCTTGTAGAGGTCGCGCGCTTCGACGATCGCGTCCTTCGTCGACGGCGGCGCTTGTGTGCGAGAGGACGTCACAGCGTTTCGCGTTTCGCGCGCTCCCACGCTTGGATGAGCTCGGGTTCGGTGTGCTCGGCGAGCGGGCGATCGAGCGCGCGTTCCATCGTCCGATAGCGCGACTCGAACCGGCGCACGGCGTCGCGCGCGAGCTTCTCGGGATCGAGCGATAAATAAGTGGATAAGAACGCGGCCGCGAGCATCACATCCCCAAGCTCGTGCTCGACCGCCGCACGTTGCGCGGGAGTCGCGGGTGCCTTCGCGTCGCGATCGAGGCCGGAGTGCGACAGCGCTTCGCGGAGCTCGCCCTGCTCCTCGTCGAGTTTCGCCAGCGCGCCCGCGACATTCGACCAGCGGAAGCCGGCGGACACCGCCTTCCCGCAGATGCGGTGCGCGCGTTGAAGCGCCGGCAGCGCGACGGGAACGCCGGCGAGCGCGCTCGCGTCCTCTTCCTTCGCCGTGCGCTCGCCCTTCTTGATCGCCTCCCAGTTCTTCACGACTTCGTCGGCCGAATCGACTTCGACCGAGCCGAAGACGTGCGGGTGGCGCCGAACGAGCTTGTCGGCGATGGCATTCGAGGCCGTGGTCAGATCGAAGCGCCCCGATTCCTCCGCGATGCGGCAGATCATCGCGATCACCATCAAGAGGTCGCCGGCTTCCTCGGCGATCTCGGCGTCGCCCCGCGCCTCGATCGCTTCCACCGTTTCGTGCGCTTCCTCGACGAGGTGCGGCGCCATGCTCGCGATCGTTTGCTTGCGGTCCCACGGGCAACCGTCGGGCGCGCGCAGCCGGTCGACGATCGCGAGCAGCCGCCCGACTGCGGCCGATCGCGGGTCGTTCGCGGAAGCGGAGGGTGCGTCTTGCGCGCGGCGCTGCGTCGGGTCCATGCGGAGAGGATGCCCGGCGCACGCCGGAACGGGAAGCGTCCGATCAGTCCTTTGACTTCTCGGCGGGAACTTCGGGCTTCGGCGTGGGCTTCTCCGCGGCGGCCTTCATCCGTCGCTCGTTCTCGCGGGCCGCGGCGGAGTCGATCTCGCGCAGCATCCGCACGAGGCTCACCACCTCGGAGCCGTAGCTCGTGATGACCAGCGTGTTCGAGCTGCCGACGGGAACGATCTGCTGCGTGCTGCCGTCGACGAACATCGTGCGCATCGAGTTCGACAGCGTGCGCACATCCGTGTTCGGCAGATCGATCGCCGTCGTGATGACGAACGCGGGATGGCGCGCCCACATCTCGAGGGAGTCGATCGGCACGTGAACGGAGTTCGTACGCGGCATGCGTTTTTCTGAACCGCTCCACAGCGCCAGCATCCGCGGCTCGCGGTCGTTCAGGCGGGTGAATACGAAACCGTTCTGGACGAGCAAGGTTTCGACGACGAAATACACTTCCGCCGGCGGAACGTCGAGTGCGCGGTTCAATCCGACCGCCGTCGATTGCAGCGTCTGGCGCACCTGCGGGTCGATGACCAGCGTCTCGCCGGTCACGCGGCTGAACTCGTTGGTGAGCTCGGCCAGCGTGAACGCGTTTTCCGCCGTCGTCGCGGGCAGCTTCAGCCCCTCGCGCGGCATCGGGAACGGATCGGGCTGTGGTCGCGCGGTCTGAGCGGGCGCGGTGCTGGCCGCATGTTGAACCGCGGTCGTGGGAGCGAGGAAGCACGCCGGGGCGGCCAGTGCGCACAAGAGAGCGAGTTGCATGGAAGACCTCATGGATTCAGAGTGAGTGACCAGGCTCGAGCGAAAGCGGCGCGGTAGACGCGACGGCGACATCTCTCTTCCCCGCGTCAGCCCGATCCCGCGTACGGCAAGGGATCGCGCTTGCCCGCCTCGGCAAATCCCTGACGGCGGAGCGCGCACGCGTCGCAACGTCCGCACGCGAGGACCGTTTTTCCGCGCTCGATCGGGTCGTAGCACGTGTGCGTCAAGCCGAGATCGACACCGAGTTCAGCCGCGCGACGCACGATGTCCGCCTTCGACATCGAAAGCAGCGGCGCGTGGACCTTGAAGCGCTCACCCTGCTCCGCGCCGGCCGCGGTCGCAACCGCGGCGAGCGCCTCGAACGCCGCCAAGAACTCCGGCCGGCAGTCAGGGTAGCCCGAGTAGTCGACCGCGTTGACCCCGATGAAGAGATCGCGGCTCCCTGCGACTTCGGCGTAGCCGAGCGCAAGCGCGAGGAAGATCGTGTTGCGCGCGGGCACGTACGTCGGCGGGATGCCGCGTCCGATCGCCGCGTGCGAGCGATCCTTCGGCACCGCGATGTCCGCGGTGAGGGCCGAGCCTCCGATCGCGGCGAGGTCGACCTTCACGACGCGATGTTCGGTCGCGCCGAGCGCTCGAGTCACACGCTCAGCCGCCGCGAGCTCGTGACGATGGCGCTGTCCGTAGTCGAACGAAAGCGCGTGCACCCGGAATCCGAGTGCACGCGCTTCCCCCATCACCACCGCGGAGTCCATGCCCCCAGAGACGAGACAGACGGCGGCCGGAGCTTCGTTCGAGGCGTTCACTCGCGAAAGCGTAGCGATCGCCGCGGACGTTGCTCAATGCGAGATCGAGGAGACCCACGCGACCGCTTCGGCTTCGGAAGCGGTGATCGCGGAAGGCTCGGCTTGAGCGTCCGGCACGTCGGGCTCGACATGCTGGACCTCCGCCACGCGCGGCGCCGGAAGCGCGCCGATCGCGAGCGGATACAGAC
>JANOFY010000386.1:0-6828 GCA_031413895.1 Planctomycetota bacterium
GCTCGATCCGAGCCTTCTCAAGGTCGACATCGCGCGCTACGAGGAAGTCGTGGAGCGCAAGCAGAAGCTCGTCGCGAGCGGGGCGCTCCCGTACTTCGATTTTCCGCTCGCGAAGCTCGCCGTGGCGCGCGACGACCTGATGTACGAGCACGTCGCGTCGGTCGCGCGCGGCGGCGAAGGCGCGAGCCACCTGCCGTGCACCGCGGGGAAGCTCTCGGCGGTGATCTTCGAGAGCGGCGAGGTGCACCCGTGTGAAATCCTCGGCCGATCGATCGGCAACTTGAACGACGTCGGTTGGGACCTCGCGGGCCTGTGGAGCTCGGCCGAGGCGGAGCGACTCCGTGAAGAGATCCGCGCGACGCGATGCACGTGCACGTGGGAGTGCGCGCAGGCCGACAACGTGCTGTTCAACGCGCGCAATTGGCCGCGGCTCGCGGCGGGTGTGCTGCGCTCGTGAGCGATCGGGGAGAGAGCGTGCTGCGACTGGGCGTGATCATCCCGTGCCGCAACGAGGGCCTCGTGATCGAGCGCAAGCTGCGCAACATCGCACTCGGATCTTTTCCGGCTTCGGCGCGGCCGCATCGGATCGTTGTCGTCGACGATGGATCGGACGACGACACGGTCGTGTGCGCGCGTGCGGCCGTGAACAGCCTTCGCGACGTCGGGCTCGAGTTGCGCATCGTCACGAACGCCGTTCGGCCGGGCAAACCCGGTGCGATTCGCCAGGGGCTCGCCGAGCTGGCGGGCGACGTCGATCTCGTCGTGCTGACGGATGCGGACGTGGTCGTCGATCCGGCGGCGTGGAGCGCGATCGCGCTGGCCTTCTCGAGCGAACCCAAGCTCGCGCTGGCGTGCGGCACGCAGCGCTTCGTGCGCGATCTCAAGAGCGACGGAACATGCCGAAGAGTCGACGGCGGAGAAGCGCTCGACGCGTCGAGCGCGTACGACCGTTTCACGGCGCGCGTGCGCGCGCTCGAGTCGCGCTTCGGGCGACTTTTCAGCGTCCACGGCCAGCTCCTCGCGTGGCGTGCGAACCTCGAGCTCGTCCCGCAGTTCGGCATCGCCGCCGATGACTTGGACCTGATGTTCCAGGTACGCTCGCGCGCGGATGACCCGCGACGCATTCGAATCGTTCCCGCCGCACGGTTCTTCGAGATGAAGGCGCCGACGTCGAGCGCGGCCTCCGATCAGGCGCTGCGCCGCGCGCGCGCGTACTTCCAAGTGCTGCGGTCGAGCTCCGCGAGCGGCGGCATCGTCGACCGGCTGCACTGGGCGATGTACCGATGGGGACCCGAGTTCGCGCCCGAGCTCTCCATCGTCGTGCCTTTGCTCGTGTGTGGGCTCGCTTGTGCGCTGGTGTGGTGGGCGGCTGGGACGGTGCCCGCGCTCGCGACGCTCGTATTCTTCGGCTTGTGCGCGTTGACCCCCTTGGCGAAGCACTGGCGTGCGCTGATGCACGTCATCCGCACCGCGCGCGCTCTCGAGAAAGCAGCGCCGCTCCCCGAACGCTGGGAGATGGTTCGACGATGAGCGCGGAGTCAGGCCGGAGCGAACCCTCCCAGGCCGACGAACGACGCGCGCGCTGGATCTTCGCGCTGATCTTCGTCGTCGCGCTCGCGCTGCGCGTCGTCGCGACGCTGCAGTATGAGGCGCACAATCCGCACGCCGCACACCCCGTCATCGACGAAGCGTCGTACGACCGCTGGGCGCGCGAGATCGCGGCCGGCGATTGGATCGGGCGCGAGGTCTTCTTCCAGGAGCCGCTCTATCCGTACACCCTCGGCGTGCTGTATGCGCTGTTCGGCCCCGAGCGCATCGTCGCGCGGCTGGCGCAGTGCGTGCTCGGAGCGCTCGCGGCGGTTCTCGCCGGCGTGCTCGCACGACGCGCCTTCGGCGCACGCGCCGGTTTCGTCTCCGCGGCGCTGCTCGCGATCTACTGGCCCGGTCTCCTGTTCCCGCCGCTCCTGCTCAAGGAGAACCTGTTCCTGCCTCTCTTCGCGGGCTTCGCGTGGCTCTTGCTCGCGACGCGCGACGCGAAGCATCCACGCGTCGCATGGTTCGCGTGCGGGTTTGCCGGCGCGCTCGGTGCGTTGCTCCGCGGCAACATGCTCGTGCTGCTGCCGCTGTTCGCGGCTTGGCCGCTCGGCCGCGCGCTGCTCGAGCGCCGGGCACGGCTCGCGAGCTTGGTCTCGTGTGCCTGCGTGGCTGCCGGGATCGCGTGTGTGCTGGTGCCGGTCGCGTGGCGCAATCAACACGTCGGCGGCGTGTTCGTGCTGACGACGAGCGGCGCCGGAACGAACGTGTACGGCGGGAACAACCTCGAGAACGAGTACGGTCGCGCATCCGAGTTCAGCTTCACGCGCGGCATCCCGGAGTACGAAGCCGGCGATTGGCGTCACGAAGCCGAGCGTCGCACGGGGCGAACGCTGAACGCCGCCGAGGTCAGCGACTTCTGGAAAGGCGAAGCGCTGCGCTCGTTCCGCGAGCATCCGCGCGAGCACCTCTTGATCCTGTGGAACAAGCTGCGGCTCACGCTCGGCGTGTACGAGGTGCCCGACAACCACATGCTCGCGTGGGACGCGCGCTACGTGCCGATCGCGCGGCTCCCGTGGCCTGGATTCGGAGTCGTGGGAGCGTTGGGCCTTGCGGGCCTCTTCCTGTGGCTCGTGTGCCGGCACAAGTCGCTCGTGAACTTCGGACCCGCGCATCCGGGAGCAGCGCTCGATCTCGCCGTTCTCTTCGCGCTCTACCTCGCGACAATCGTGCTGACGGTGACGAGCGACCGCTCGCGCTTACCCCTCATCGCGCTGCTCGCTCCGTTCGCTGCGTACGCGACGATGTGGACTTGGGACGCGGTGCGTCAGAAGTACGGACCAGCGCTCGTCGCGGGCGGGTTCGCGATCATCGCCGGCGCCCTCGTCGTGCACGCGCCGGTGCTGTCGCCCTCCGAGATCGCCGAGGACTTCGACGAGCGCGATTACAACTTGGCGGTGCAGTGGCTGACGGAGGAAGACGCCAGCGCGGAGCAGGTCGAAGAGGCGCGCGCGATCGCCGCGCGACTCGCCCAGCGCTACCCACGCAGCGCGCGGATGCAGATCCTCTCGGCGGACATCGACGTGCGAAGAGCCGTCACGCTCGCGTCTGCATCCGACGAGCCGACGCGCCAAGCCGGCCGCGACCAATTGATCGCCGCCTTGGCGCGCGTCGATCGGTTGGCGGACGAGCCCAGCCTCAACGCGCGCGAGCGTTTCCGCGCGCAGAGTCTCTCGGGTTGGATCCGCCTTCAGCGCGCCGATTGGATAGGTGCCGCGCAGCGCGCCCGCGAAGCGTTGGCGTTCGACCGCGAGAGCGTCGATCTGCGGCTGCAGCTCGCGCGCGCGCTTCTGAGCGGAGCGGACGACCCGAAGAATGCCGAAGGGCCGGCGGAGATCCGCGAGGCGCTGGAGCTCATCGAATCGGTGCGTCCCAGCACACTCGGCAACGATCTCACGACCGAGCTAGCACTGCTCCACGCGCAGGCGATGTTCCAGCGCGGTCGCTCGATCCTCGCGTCGCAGCCGATCGATGACGCGCTCCGATCCGAGGGGGAGTCCGACATCCAGAGTGCGCTGCGCGAGCTGCAACCGATCGCCGGATCGGGATCGGTGTCGATGGAGCACCGTCGCAGAGCGCGCGCGCTGGCGGGATGGATTCAGATCGCCCTTCTAAACGAGAAGGCCGCGGCGAATCACTTCCGCGCTTCCCTCGAGTTCGGCACGGATCCCGCAGTGGAGATGGGACTCGCACAAGCGCTGCTCATGGGCGCGGAGAAGGCGCCAACCGAGGGGCAAGAGTCGCTCAACGAGGCTTCACGGCTGATCCAAAAGCTGGAGGCGATGCACGTGAACGTGACGGACTTGCGCGCCCAGCTCGATCGATTGCGGTGAGCGTGAGCCGTCCGCTTCAGTGCGTCGGCGCGTCGGATGCAGCGAGCTGCTCCAACGTCGCGCCGGAGAGCCGATAGACGGTCCACTCGTTCATGGGCTTCGCACCGAGCGACTCGTAGAAGCCGATCGCATCCGTATTCCAATCGAGCACGGCCCACTCGAAGCGACCGCAACCTCTCTCGAGAGCGACGCTCGCAAGCCGCGCGAGCAGCGCGCGGCCGATTCCGCGGCCACGAAACTGCGGGCGGACGAACAGATCCTCGAGATAGAGGCCGGGTCGCGCGAGGAACGTCGAGTAGTTGTGGAAGTAGAGAGCGAAGCCGGCAACTTCGTCGCCGACTCGAGCGAGCACGGCTTCCGCGCGCGGCGTTTCGCCGAAGAGCGATTCGCGGATGCGCTCCTCGGTCGCGACGACTTCGTGAGTGAGGCGTTCGTACTCGGCGAGCTCGCGGATCAGCGCGAGGAGGACACCCACGTCGGCAGGTGTCGCGGGAGAGAGCTGCGGGAGTGTCATTCGCCCGTCCGCGTTGCATCGTACAAAGAGCGCTGCCCACCGTCTCGCGCGAGACGATGGGCAGCGCTTCAGCGATGAGGAGTGATCTTAGAACTGCGCTTGTTCGGTCGAGCCTTCGAGCGCTTTCGTCGAGCTCTGGCCCTGCGATACCGCGTTCGTGACGGCGTCGAAGTAGCCGGTGCCGACTTCGCGCTGGTGCTTCGTCGCCGTGTAGCCGTTGGCTTCGCTCGCGAACTCGGCTTGCTGCAACTCGGTGTACGCCGCCATGCCACGCGTCTTGTAATCGCGGGCCAGCTCGAACATGCCGTGGTTCAGCGCGTGGAAGCCGGCCAGCGTGACGAACTGGAACTTGTAGCCCATCGCCGCGAGCTCGCGCTGGAACGTCGCGATCGTGCGGTCGTCGAGCTTCTTCTTCCAGTTGAAGGAAGGGGAGCAGTTGTAGGCGAGCAGCTTGCCCGGGAACTGCGCGTGGATGGCTTCGGCGAACTCGCGCGCTTCGGCGAGATCGGGGTGGCTCGTCTCGCACCACACGAGGTCCGCGTACGGCGCGTAGGCGAGGCCGCGCGCGATCGCGGTTTGCACGCCGGAGTGGATTCGGAAGAAGCCCTCGCTCGTGCGCTCGCCCGTCAAGAACGGACGGTCGCGCTCGTCGACGTCGCTCGTGATCAGCGTCGCCGCATCGGCGTCGGTGCGCGCCACGATGAGCGTCGGCACGCCGCACACGTCGGCCGCGAGACGTGCAGCGTTCAACGTGCGAATGAAGCTCTGCGTCGGCACGAGCACCTTGCCGCCCATGTGGCCGCACTTCTTCTCGGACGCAAGTTGGTCCTCGAAATGCACGCCCGCCGCGCCGGCTTCGATCATCGCCTTCATCAGCTCGAAGGCGTTGAGCGGTCCGCCGAAGCCCGCTTCGGCGTCGGCGATGATCGGCGCGAACCAGTACGTGTCGCCCGAGCCTTCCATATGTTGGATCTGGTCCGCGCGCTGGAACGTCTGATTGATGCGCTTGACGACGGCCGGGACGCTGTTCGCGGGATACAGCGATTGATCGGGGTACATCTGGCCGGACAAGTTCGCGTCGGCCGCGACTTGCCAACCCGAGAGGTAGATCGCCTTGAGGCCGGCCTTCACCATCTGCATGGCTTGGTTGCCGGTGAGCGCTCCGAGCGCGTGCACGTACTCCTCGGTGTGCAGGAGGTTCCAGAGGCGCGTCGCACCCATCTCGGCGAGCGTGTAGCGGATCTGCACGCTGCCACGCAGACGCTCCACATCCTCGTCGGTGTAGTCGCGCACGATGCCCTTCCACCGCTCGCCGCTGTACGCCGTGCCGAAGCTCGAACCATTCATCCGGTTCAAGGCGGCGTGGTTGTTGTGACCGTTCGCGTGAGGATTCATGTGTCCGTTCTCAGAGTGCATGTCTAATTCCTCGTCGAAAGAATGTGGTCGTAGGCGGAGAGAGTCAGGAAGGGTTCGAACTCGTTCGCGGTCACGAGCCGGTCGAACAACGTCCGGGCCAGATCGAAGCGTCCGGTGACGAAGCCGGTCGCACCGATCTCGTTCTTGATGCGCGTGAGCTCTTCGTCGAGCACGCTGCGGACGAGCACGGCGGTGACGGTTCGTCCGTCGTCGAGCCGCGCATTGTGGTGGATCCACTGCCAGAGTTGCGCGCGCGAGATCTCGGCGGTCGCTGCGTCTTCCATCAAGTCGTACAGCGGAACGCAGCCCAGCCCGGTCAGCCAAGCGGCGAGGTATTGCACGCCCACGCTGATGTTCTGGCGCAGTCCTGCTTCCGTGATCGGTCCCGCGGGAACAGTGAGCAGATCCTCCGCACGGACGTTCACATCAAGGCGCGCGCGCGTCGCGATCTGATTCGCCGCAGGCATGTGCTGATCGAAGATCTTGCGCGCGAGTTCCACCAGGCCCGGGTGCGCGACCCACGTGCCGTCGTGTCCGTCGGTGGCTTCGCGCAGCTTGTCGGCTTCGACTTTCGCGAGAGCGGCCGCGTTGCGCGCCGGGTCATTCTTGATCGGGATCTGCGCCGCCATGCCGCCCATCGCGTGCACACCGCGGCGGTGGCAGGTCTGGATGAGCAGCAAGCTGTAGCTGCGCAGGAAGTGCTCCGTCATCGTCACGCGCGCTCGGTCGGGCAGGACGAAGCCTTCGTGAGCTTGGAACTTCTTGATGAAGCTGAAGATGTAATCCCAGCGGCCGCAGTTGAGACCGGCGGAGTGCTGGCGCAGCTCGTAGAGGATCTCGTCCATCTCGAAGGCGGCGAGGATCGTCTCGATCAGGACGGTCGCCTTGATCGTGCCGGCCGGCATGCCCAGCGCCGACTGCGCCCGCAGGAACACGTCGTTCCAGAGCCGCGCCTCGAGGTGCCCCTGCATT
>JANOFY010000387.1:0-8075 GCA_031413895.1 Planctomycetota bacterium
CATGATTCTCTCGAACGTCGAGATCCACCGAGCGATCGATGAGGGCCGCCTCGTCATCGACCCGGAGCCTTCGCCGCGCACGCCAGCTCCGGGCGCGCACGAGTGCCCTTACCAAGCGAGTGCCGTGGACCTGCGACTCAGCCACGAGATCTCGGTGTACAAGGGAACGACTTCGCCGGTCGCGATCGATCTCACGAGGGGAAGCTTCCGGCACTTGGCCGCGGTGATGGAGCCGCGAGAGTTGACCGAGGATCAGCCGCTCGCACTGGCACCGAATCGGTTCATTCTCGGCCGGACTCACGAGACGATCGAGCTGCCGTTCTCCGAAACTGGCGACAAGAGCCTCGCGGCTCGGGTGGAAGGTCGGAGCTCCTACGCGCGTTGCGGTCTGCTCGTGCATTTCACAGCGCCCACGATTCACGCCGGCTACAGGGGCGTGATCACGCTCGAGATCATGAACCTGGGTCCCTACTCAATCCTGCTGCGACCTCACATGCCGATCTGTCAGCTCATCGTCGAGGAAGTTCGCGGAGTGCCATTCCGAAACGACAGTCAATTCCAGGGTCAGCGGCAACCAGCCGGTCTCTGAAGATCCCGTCGACGAGTCGAACTCGACTCGGCGCATCATCTCTTCCGCGCAACGACGAGATGGTTGTTCGGCTCTTCCGTGAGATCGCCCAGCGCCAGGATCAGGCACAGCGGGATGTTCACGATCGCGTACACGACCATGAACGGGAGGAGCACGTAGTAGAGCGCGTTGCGGCGGCACTCCGGTGACGACATGCCCGACACGCGCGCGGCCTGCAGGAAAAAGAAGACGAGGTGCGACGCGGCGGACGACCAGATTCCGCCGAGAGGACGCAGCTCAACGCGTTCGAGGCCCGCGCGCTCGAGCGCCGCTTCGATCCAGTAGCGCGAGAAGTTCGAGTAGTAGTGCGGCGCAAGGTGCGTCGTCGACGTCTGCGGAATCAGCATGACGAGCGCGCCGCCGGGCCGCAGCACGCGCGCCATCTCCTCGACCATGCGGATCGGCTCGAACACGTGCTCGAGCACTTGGACGTTGAGCACGGTGTCGAACTGCGCGGCGGCGAACTCCATCGCGCACCCGTCGCCGTGCACGACCGTCACGCGCGCATCGGCGACCTCGAGCAAGCGCTCGGGATCGGACTCGAGCGTCGTCCACCTGTCGAACGCGACGCGCTCGCGCTGCGCCGTCAGAAAGAAGTCCCAGCCGCCGACGTCGAGCACGTCGCCGCGACAGTGCGTGCGCAGTGCGTCGAACAGCGCGCGCGAGCGCAGATCCCGGGCCCAGTACAGGCCGCGCAGGATCCAACTCTTCTGCTTCATGGCGATCCCACGTCATGCGACGTGGACTCTCGTTCAGCGGAACTCTTGGACGGCGGCGATCACTTGACCTTGTTCGTGCGCCGTCAGTCGATTGTGGAACGGCAGGCGCAAGAGTCGCGCGGAGATGTCCTCGGTCACCGGGCAGTCGCCGTCCTGGCCGCCGAGCTTCTTGCCCATCTCGGAGATGTGCAGCGGTAGATAATGGAAGACGGCCGCGATGCCGCGTTGCTCGAGGTGATGGATCAGGGCTTCGCGTTGCGCGCTCGACGCGAGCAGCACGTAGAACATGTGGTACGCCTGATCGCAGTGCGCCGGCACGGTCGGCAGCGTCGCACCGGTGGACTTCGCCCACGCGGCGAGCTCCTCCGCATAGCGGCCCCAAACCGCGCGCCGCTGCGACTGAATCTGCTCGCGCGCTTCGAGCTGCGCCAAGAGATATGCAGCGAGGATGTCCGACGGCAGGTAGCTCGAACCCACGTCGACCCACGTGTACTTGTGCACTTGACCGCGCAGGAAGCGGCTTCTGTTCGTCCCCTTCTCGCGCAGGATCTCCGAGCGCTCGATGAAGCGCGCATCGTTGATCAAGAGCGCGCCGCCTTCGCCGCACGTGAAGTTCTTCGTCTCGTGAAAGCTCTGCGTGCCGAGCGCGCCCATCGTGCCGAGGTAGCGCCCGCGGTACTTCGCGAAGAGGCCGTGCGCGTTGTCCTCGATCACGGTGATCCCGTGCTTCGCGGCGAGCGCGAGGATCGGATCCATCTCGCACGACACGCCGGCGTAGTGGAGCGGCACGACGGCTCGCGTGCGCGGCGTGACGAGCCGTGCGAGCTGGCGCTCGTCCAAGTTCAGCGTGTCCGGCCGCACGTCGGCGAACACCGGTGTTGCGCCGTGCACCACGAACGCATTGACGGTCGTGACGAACGCGAACGACGGCACAATCACTTCGTCGCCCGGCTTCAGGTCCAAGAGCAACGCCGACATCTCCAGTGCATGCGTGCAGTTCGTCGTGAGCAGCACCTTCGGAACGCCGAGGCTCTTCTCGAGGAGCGCGTGACACGCCTTCGTGAAAGGGCCGTCTCCCGAAAGGCCGCCGCGCTCGACGGCTTGCGCGATGTACGTGAGCTCGTTGCCCGCGGGCGCCGGACGATTGAACGGAATCGTGTACTTCATTTCTTGCGGAACACGAAGAGCTTCTGGGTGCCGTAGTCGCCGGCCGGTGGAAGTTGTGCGAACCAGCGATTCCATTCCATCGTCGGGTCCGAGACATCCTGCTTCGATCCAAGGGCTCGGATCAAGAGCGGCTTGAGGACTCGCGATCCGACGTAGTACGTGCTCGCGAAGTTCGAGATCTCGACGAGCTCGAGCTCGGGCGCGACCGCCTCGATCACCTGGTCTTGGTCGACGTAGAGGTTGAAGGGCGGCATGGATATGGCAGGGAGGTCCCACTCGACGCGGAGTTTATTGAGCCGCTCCCAACCCTGAGTCGTCGCTTCCGAGAGCAGGAGGAGCCCGCCCGGCTTCATGACGCGGGCGCACTCGCGCAGCGCCGTTCGTTGGCGCGCCCATTCGGAGAGATTGATCACGACGCGGATCACGACGAGCTTGTTGTACGCGTCGTCGCGCTCGTCGAGCTTCGTGATGTCGCCGACCGCGAACTCGACGCGCTTTTTCAATGCGTCGGGCAGTCCCAGCGCGCGCTGCCGCGCCTGTGCGATCATCTCGGGGATGTAGTCGATGCCGCGCACTTGCACGCGTCGCTTCAACGCCCACTGCACGCTCGACCAACCGTTCGCGCAGCCGATGTCGAGCACGTGGTCGCCGTCGTTCAGTCGTTCGACGATCGTGCGCACCTCGGCCTCGATCACCGGTTGATCGGACCACGACGCGGACGGCGATTGGCCGTGGAGGAGCGCTTGCTCCGTCCAGTACTTGCGGACTGCTTCGGCGTTGAAGACTTCGCTCATGGGATCGCGGGCCCTGTCGAACTCCCGGTCGTCGCGCGCACGGCGTACGTCGGCCGGTCCATCATGCGGAAGTGCATGCGCGCCAGATACTCGCCGATGATGCCGAGCGCGAAGAGTTGCGCGCCCGAGAAGATCGCGATGATCGACGCCAAGAAGGGAAAGCCTTGCACCGGGCTGCCGACGAACATGTACCGGATGAGGACGAACAGCAGGACGCCGATGCCGAACACGGTGAACGCGAAGCCGACGAGGCTCGCGATCTGCAACGGAAACGTGCTGAACCCCGTCATCATGTTCATCGCGTGGGTGACGAGCTTGCGGACGGTGTAGTTCGAGACGCCGATCTTGCGCGGATCGTGCCGCACCTGGATCGCCTTGAAGCGCGTCGTGCTCCACGTCAGCAGCACGTCGATCGACACGAATTGACCGCGGTAGTTTGCGAAGCCGTCGCGCAGTTGCGTGCGAAAGACACGCAGTGCGCTCACGTTGCGCGCGGTCTCCGCGCTCATCGCCTTCTGCAGCGCGAACTTCGTGATCTGGGAGGCCAAGTCGCGCATGAAGCCGTGCTGCTCGTGCTGCGGCGTGCCGTATACGACGTCGCCGTCGTCACCGAGCGCCTCGACAAGCCGCGGCAGCTCCTCGGGTGGATGTTGGAGATCGTCGTCCATCGTCACGACGAGCTCGCACGTCGCGCCGCGGATGCCGCACAAGACGGCGTTGTGCTGGCCGTAGTTGCGCATCAGGTGCACGCCGCGGATCCAAGCGTGCATGCGCGCGAGCTCCTCGATCACCTGCCAACTGCCATCGCGGCTGCAGTCGTTGACGAGGATGAGCTCGTAGCGCGACGCAAGAGCCGCGAGAACCGGCTCGAGACGCGCGACCAGCGGACGCAAGAGCGCCTCGCTGTTGTAGACGGGTATCACGACCGAGATCGACGGCGAGCTCATGTACGGAGCCAGGCTCCCACGTCCACGATTTCAGGGGAGGCTCCGCGAGCCGCCACGGTTCCGCGTAAATCGTGGCGGTGGGAGCCTGGCTCCGTACGGCTGTTCATCGCGTCACCGGCTACTGGCCGCCGGTGTATCCAAGTCCGTGGAGGCCTTTTTGTGCCGCGGCATCCATCTCGATGCCCTGGTTCGGCATGACGGCGTTGGCTTCGAGGAACGCGCGGTATTTTTCGGTGAGTGTGCGCGCGACGACCGGCTGCGCGCCGACGATGTCGTTCATCTCGCCCGGATCGACGACGATGTCGTACAAGCGCGCCGGTTCCTTGTCGGCGGCGATCAAGCGATAGCGACCGTCGCTGATGCCGCGCCAGTACGTCGGTCCGTCGCGCGCACCGTAGCTCTGCGGCATGATGCGCCCCGGGGGCAGTCGCTCGCTGAAGAGCGAGACGCCGCGGCTCGGGGTCGGCGTCAAGCCGAACGCGTCGATGACCGTGGGCCACACGTCGAGGTGTCCGACGATCGGCGCGAAGCGCTGGTAGCCGCCGGCCGGGCGCGCGATCGGGTGGGTCGCGTCCTTCGGGAAGTGCACTATGAACGGAACGCGCACGACTTCGCGGTTCAGGTTCTCGCCGTGACAGAACCAGTAGCCGTGCTCGCCGAGCGATTCGCCGTGGTCGGCCGTGAACACGATCAGCGCGTCGTCGAACCAATTGCTCTTCCTGAGCCACTCGATCAGCCGGCCGAAGCCTTGGTCGAACGTGCGCACTTCGCCGTCGTAGCGGATGCGGTACGACTCGGGCTGCTGCTGACCGGCGAGGGCTTGGTACTTCGGAATCTGATCCCGGCCAGAGTTCGTTTCACCGATCGGAACGTCGGCTTCCGAAGTCAGCGGACGCTCGAACGCGCGTGCGTTCTCAGGCGGCGGCGCGTACGGACCGTGCGGATCCTGGTAATGGACCCACAGGAAGAAGCGATCGGAGTTCGCTTGCTTCTGCTTGTCGAGCCAGCGGATCGCCGCGTCGGTCGTGCCCTCGGCGTTGCGCTCGAACGCTTCGCGGTTCGGCTCCGCGCTCTTCATCTCGTCGTCGAAGTGCACGAAGCCCTGCGCGACGCCGACGTCACCGCGCGACGGTGACGGACGACGGAGCACCCAGTTCGACACGACCGCCGCGGTCGCGATGCCGCCGTCGAACACGGCTTCCGCGAGCGTCCTGACGCCCGCGGGCATGTAGAAGCGGTTGCCGCGCCCGACGCCGACTTCTTCCGGCATGCGGCCGGTGAGCAAGCTCGAGAGCGCCGGCCCGGTCCACGGCGCAGTGGTGTACGCCTCCTCGAAGAGGATCGACTCGCGCGCGAAGCGATCGACCTCGGGGCTCGTCGGCAGCGGGTAGCCGTAGGCGCCGAGGCGGTCGGCGCGCAGCGTGTCGCAGGTGATCAGCACGACGCGGCGAGCGCGGACGGTCGGCGCGGAGTCGCTGCACGCCGAAAGTCCGGCGACGCACATCGCGATCACGAGGGCCCGATAAGGAAGACGAAGAGTCGGATCGAGCGTGCGGATCGGCATGGGGAGGGCGGGAAGTATAGCCCGACTCGACGCAGCCGACCATCGAGCGAAACCTGCGATACTCCGGCACGATGGATCGCGACGCACTCCCGATCGACGCCCTCTTGCCGGAGCTCGAGCGCGCACTGCGCACGCATCCGTCGGCGATCGTGCGCGCGCCGACGGGCGCGGGGAAGACGACGCGTGTGCCGCAGCTTCTCGTCGACGCGAACCTCGCCGGGCGCGGGCTGGTGCTGATGCTCGAGCCACGGAGGCTCGCGGCGCGCGCGGCGGCGCGGCGCATGGCGTCCGAGCGCGGAACGCGCCTGGGCGACGAGGTCGGCTTTCACGTGCGCTTCGACCGCCAAGCGTCGGCGCGCACGCGCATCCTCGTCGTCACCGAGGGTCTCGTCGTGCGGATGCTTCAAGACGATCCGTTCCTCGAGCACGTCGGCGCGGTCGTGTTCGACGAGTTCCACGAGCGCAGCCTCGACACGGATCTCGCGCTCGCCTTGGTGCGCAAGATTCAGGTGGACGCGCGCGAAGACCTCAAGATCGTCGTGATGTCCGCGACGATCGCGCACGAGCGGCTCGCGGAATACCTCGGCGGCGCGCCGGTGCTCGAGAGCGCGGGCCGGTTGCATCCCGTGGAGATCGAGTACGCGCCGCAGCCGGCTCAGCGTGCGACGTCCGCCACGGGGTGGGACGCGGCTGCGCGCGCGTTGCAATCCGCTACCGCCGACGGAGTCGCGCGCGCGCTCGAGCGGACGCGCGGCGACGTGCTCGTGTTCCTGCCGGGCGTCGGCGAGATCCGCCGCACGCGCGACGAGCTCGCGGCGATGTGCGCGCGCCAGGGAATCACCGTGTGCGAGCTCTACGGCGACTTGCCCGCCGACGCGCAGGATGCGGCGCTGCGCCGAGGGAACGGACGACGCGTCGTGCTCGCGACGAACGTCGCGGAAACGTCGGTCACGGTCGAAGGCGTCACCGCCGTCGTCGATACCGGGTTCGCGCGCACGTTGCGCTTCGATCCATCGGTTGGACTCGATCGCCTCGTGCTCGGCCGCATCTCGCGCGCATCGGCCGATCAACGCGCCGGCCGCGCGGGCCGAACCGAGCCTGGAATCTGCGTGCGCCTGTGGAGCGAGCTCGATCACCGATCGATGTCCGCGAACGAAGAGCCCGAGATCCGCCGCGTCGACCTCGCCGGTCCGGTGCTGCAGCTCATGTGCTTCGGCGAACGCGACGTCGCGCAGTTCCCGTGGTTCGAAAGTCCGAGCGCGGCGGCGATCGAGAGTGCGCGCGAGCTCCTCACGGCGCTCGGCGCGATCGACGGGCACAGCGTGACGGCGCTCGGACGCGCGATGGCGACGATCGCAGCGCATCCGCGCGTCGCGCGCTTGTTGATCGAAGGCGCGGAGCTCGACGTCGTGCACGAGGCCGCGCTCGCCGGCGCGCTGCTCGCGGAGCGCGATCCGTTTCTACGCGCGCCGCGCGGACCGAGATCGCCAAGCGCGCGGCGATCCGATTCCGATCTACTCGACCGCGTGCACGCCCTCGAAGCGTTCGAACGATCCGGATCGACGCGCTCACCCGTCGGCGACTTGAACGAGGGCGGCGCGCGCTACGTGCTGCGCGTTCGCGACGCACTGCTGCGCGACGTGGAGCGCACGCGGACTCAAACGCGGCGAGAGTCGAACGCTTCGACCAACGCCTCGGTCCGTTCGACCAACGCTTCGAGCGGCTCGAGCGATGAGGCATTCATGCGCGCGGTGTTCGCCGCGTACCCCGACCGCCTCGCTCGGCGTCGCGACAACGATCCGCGCCGCGGTGTCGTCGTGGGCGGCCGCGGTGTGCGCCTCGCCGACGAGAGCGCCGTGCACGACCACGATCTCTTCGTGTGCGTGGACATCGACGCGGGAGCGAAGTCCGAGCGCGCCGAGGCGCTCGTGCGGATCGCGTCGGCGGTCGAGCGCGAGTGGCTTCCCGAGGAGCGTCTCAAGACCGAGATCGCCGTGTCGTTCGACGAGCAGCGCGAGCGGGTCGTGGCCTCGAAGCGCTCGATGTTCGGCGATCTCGTCATCGATGAGGTGCAGAGCGGGCAAGCAACCGCGGAAGAAGTCGAGCGCGTGCTCGCCGAAGCTGCGTCGACGCGACTCGAGCGAGCGCTCGATCTCGCCGGCGAAGACGTGGTCGCGTTCCTCGGCCGCGTCGGTTGGTTGCGCAAGTGGATGCCGGATCTCGACCTGCCGGCGTTCGACGAAGCCGCGCTGCGCG
>JANOFY010000388.1:0-3953 GCA_031413895.1 Planctomycetota bacterium
CGGCAACTTGGAAGGCAACGATCTCTTCCTGAACAAGGCCGAGGTCGTGGTGACCGACGGTTTCACCGGCAACGTCGTGCTGAAGCTCATGGAAGAGTTCGCGGCCTTCATGCTGCGGCTCTCGATGAGCGAGCTCGCCGCGCAAGGGATCCGCGGCGCGCCGGAAGCGCTGTCGCGCGTCAAGAAGAGCATCGACTACTCGGAGTACGGCGGCGCGCTCCTGCTGGGCGTCGCCGGCATCGTGATCATCGGCCACGGACGTTCCGACGAGAATGCGGTCGCGAACGCGCTCGGGCTGGCCGCGCGTGCGCTCGATGCCAACGTCAACGAGCACATCGTGGCGGGGCTGGCGCAGAGCGCGATCGTCGAGCCCGCGGGCTAGCAGCCTCGTGTAGCTTCCTGCGCAGGCGAGCCTGCGAGCACTCTGCCCGCTAGAATCGGAAGCCTCGACCGGCGCGCGCGCTGGTCGACTCGAGCCTGGGTCGACGCTGCCGGCGGCTGACTCGGGCCACGTCTGGCGCGCCCGCCGGCTGACTTTCCCAAGCCGGCTGGCTTTCATAAGGAGAGAGGGACAACACCCCCGCATGTCGTCACGCATCCGCGTCGGAATCGCTGGAACTGGCTCGTACCTGCCCGAGCGGGTCGTCCCGAACTCGTACTTCGAGAAGATCGTGGACACCTCCGACGAATGGATCGTCCAGCGCACCGGAATCCGCGAGAGGCGTTTCGTCGCGCCCGACCAGGCGACGTCGGACCTTGCGGCGCTCGCCGGCCGGCGCGCACTGGAAGCGGCGAACCTCACGGCGCAGGACCTCGACCTCATCATCGTCGGGACGCTGACGCCCGATCACCTGCTCCCAGGTTGTTCGGCGGCCGTCCAGCGGGAGCTCGGCGCCACGAACGCGGGAGCGTTCGACATCAACGCGGCGTGCACCGGTTTCATGACCGCGCTCAGCACGGCCGAAGCGTTCATCGCCGCGGGCCGTGCGCGGCACGTTCTCGCGATCGGAGCGGAGTCTCTGTCGCGGTTCATCGATCTCAAGGACCGCACGTCGTGCATCTTGTTCGGCGACGGCGCCGGCGCCGCGATCCTCGCGCCGTACGACGAATGCGGACAGGGCGAGATCCTGAAAACGAAGCTCGGTTCCGACGGCACGGGCTACGAGTTCATCCACATGGTCGCGGGCGGATCGCGCAAGCCGCCGACGCACGCGACGCTCGACGCGGGCGAGCACTTCATCCGCGTGCAAGGCCGCGAGGTGTTCCGGTTCGCGGTCACGCACATGAGCGACCTCATCAAAGAGATGGTGGCCGGACACGACTACGACGTGCTGTGCCTCGTCGTTCCGCACCAGGTGAACCGGCGGATCATCGACTCCGCGCTCGAGCGACTGGGATGGACCGACGAGAAGGTGATCGTCAACATCCAGCACTACGGCAACACGTCCGCGGCGACGGTTCCGATCGCGCTCGACGAAGCGCGGCGCGGCGGTCGGCTCGAGAAGGGCAAGCTCGTGATCCTCGTCGCGTTCGGCGCCGGGCTCACGTGGGGCGCCTCGCTGATCCGCTGGTGATCTCAGAATCCCCCCCGAGCCACCGGAGTCTCGATGAACGAAGCGATCCTGTTTCCTGGTCAAGGTGCACAGTTCCCCGGCATGGGCCGCGACTTCTGCGACGCGTTCGCCGTCGCGAGAGACACGTTCAAACAGGCGGATGCCATCCTCGGGTTCCCGCTGACCGAGTCGTGCTGGAACACCGGCGACGACGTGAACCGCACGGACATCGCGCAGCCCGGCATCTTCACGACGAGCGTCGCGATCGTGCGGGTGCTCGAAGAGCGCGGCCTAAGGCGCGATGCCGCGCCGCTCGTAACCGGCTTGAGCCTAGGTGAGTACACCGCGCTGTGGTGCGCCGGCTCGCTCTCGTTCGAGGACGGACTGCGCCTCGTGCGGCTGCGCGGTGAAGCGATGCAAGACGCGAGCGAGAAGATCAAGAGCTCGATGGTCAGCTTGATGGGCGCGACGGAGGAGCAAGCCGCTGCGCTCGCCGCGGTCGGCGCGCGCGTCGGGATCTGCGCGGTCGCGAACCTGAATGCGCCCGGACAAGTGATCGTGTCCGGTGAACTGGCCGCGCTGGACGCGGTCGAAGCCGCCGCGAAGGATCACGGCGTGCGCCGGACTCGGCGGCTGACCGTCGCGGGCGGCTTTCACTCCGAGTGCATGCGACCGGCCGCGGATCGGTTGAAGCGCGCGCTCGCCGAGGTCGCGATCCAGAAACCGCGGGTGCCGTTCGTGAGCAATGTGACGGCGCTGCCGACGACCGATCCCGAGACGATCCGCACGCAGCTCGCGAATCAAGTCTGCGCGCCTGTCCTTTGGGAAAAGAGCATGCGCTGGGCACTCGCGCAGAACCTGCGCAGGTTCCTGGAACCTGGTCCGGGCGAGGTGCTCGCGGGACTCCTGCGCAAGATCGACCCGAACGTCGAGATCCGCTCGATCGCGACGCCGGCGGCGCTCGGCTGAGCGCCGAATCCGCGTTTGCGACACGCGCACGGCACCGTTCGAGCGCGATTTACCTCGGTTGATCCCCCTGGCGCACGCCGCTATAGTCGCCCACGCTGCCCGATTCGCAAGAGATCCCGCAACACGCTTGGAACCCGACCCTCGATTCCTCAACGGCCGCGTAGCCCTCGTGACCGGAGCCTCGCGCGGGATCGGCCGCGCGATCGCGACCCGGCTCGCGCGGCGCGGCGCGAAGGTGGCCGCCGTCGCGACGACCGCGGACGGTTGCAAGGACACCGTGGCGAGGTGCGCCGAGCTCACCGACGGTGCGCAAGCGTACGGCTGCGACGTCTCGTCGATGGCCGCCGTCGCGGCGCTCGTCGAACAAGTCCAAAAGGAAATGGGCGGGCTCGACGTCCTCGTCAACAACGCCGGGATCACGCGCGATCAACTCTTGCTCCGGATGAGCGAAGAGGATTTCGATCGCGTGATCGACGTCAACTTGAAGGGGACGTGGAACTTCCTGCGCGCGGCGGCGCGGCCGCTGATGAAAGCGAAGGGCCGCGTGATCAACATCACGTCGGTCGTCGGCCTGACCGGCAACGCCGGTCAATCGAACTACTCGGCGAGCAAAGCGGGCATCGTGGGGTTGACGAAGTCGCTCGCGAAGGAGCTCGCCGGACGCGGCGTGTGCGTCAACGCGATCGCGCCCGGTTTCATCCGGACCGACATGACGGCCGGCCTGGACGAGAAGGCGGCGGCGGAACTTTCCAATCGAATTCCCCTCGGACGCATCGGCGATCCGGAGGACATTGCGGCGGCCGTGGATTTCCTGGTCGGACCCGGCGGCGCTTACATCACGGGGCAGACGCTGGTCGTCGACGGAGGGCTGACACTATGAAGGCCCACCGACTCGACGAACTCTGCCTCATTTCGACTTACACCCTTTGATTCCCTGGAGGAGTGCGCGGTGACCAACCCCTCAATCGAAGAACGCGTGATCAAGATCGTGTGTGACCAAATGGGCACCACGCCTGACAAGATCACGAAGGAAACTTCCTTCATCAACGACCTCGGAGCGGACTCGCTCGACACGGTCGAACTCGTCATGGAGTTCGAGGACGAGTTCGAGATCTCGATCCCGGACGAGGACGCCGAGAAGATCCAGACCGTCGGCAACGCGGTCCAGTACATCACCTCGAAGGCCTAAGCTCGCGCCGCGCGCGAGCGATCCACCTAAGCTCGCGCGGCGCGCGAGCGATCCATCTGAGCTCGCGCGCCGCGCGAGCGATTCAACGGTGGCGCCGAACGCCCTTCGGCCCCACACGCCGCCTTCCACAGCACACGGAGCTCTCATGCGACGAGTGGTCATCACGGGCCTCGGAACGGTCAACGCCCTCGGCATGGACACCGAGACGTCGTTCTCACGCATGTTGCGCGGCGAAAGCGGCG
>JANOFY010000389.1:0-4350 GCA_031413895.1 Planctomycetota bacterium
CGATCGCAATCGTCGCGGGCATTCGTATTGGGACGCGCTCGTACGCGCAATCGAAGCCGACGGCGCGGAAGTGTGCGACGTGACGAGCGCGCTCGTCGACGCGGGCGGTCACGAGAACAAGGCGCTGTGGGCCGGCGAGGGTCACCTGAGCGCGGCCGGCAACGCCGTGGTTGCGGACGCGCTCGCGCGACACATGGACGCACGTCGCTGAGCGGCGCCGAGGTCGCGCTCAGGTGCGCGTGTCTTCGCGCGACGCGGCGAAGCGCGGATCGCGCGAGCGGCCGAACACGCCCTCGAGCCCCCAGCCGAACGCGTGCACCGCGCGCGAAGCGCCGTCCGCCGCGGCGATCGCGCGCCAATCGAGCTTCCAGCGCTCGCGCCCCGGATCGTAGCCGCGGAAGAACCGCGCGAAGTCTGTCCGAGATAGCGTCAGACCCACGCGCTCGTCGCGTCGAGCGACGAAGCGATAGAGGCGCGCCAAGTTTCGCCGCCGATCGCTGTCGGAAAGCGTGGGCTCGAACCGCGCGCGATCGAGGTCCAGGATCCACAACCTGGGAGCGGCGCCTGCGAGCGAGTCCGCGCTCGCGAGCACGTTGTTCAACGTCAGGTCGGCGTGCAGGAAACCGGCGTCGTGGAGCCGCCGCACGAGCGCGCCGAGCTCGACCGCGACGCGGCGCAGATCGAGGGCGCGGACTTCTCCGGCGCCCGCTTTCGAGAGTACGAACCCCAAGTCGAGCGTGTCCGGGATCCGCCGCGTCACGAGGTCGAGCGCGAAGCCACCGGCGCGCAAGGATCGGGCGCGCGCGGCGACGACCTCGGCGGTCGCGATGCCGCGCCGCCCGAGCTCGTGCGCGAGCGCGAGCTCGTGGAACGGCCGCATCGGATCCCGGAAGCGCGCGCGCGTCAGAAAACGGAGCAACCCGCCGTGGCTGAATCGCCGCACGAGGTAGCGGTCGGCTCCAGTCGTGATTTCGAACAGCGGTTTGCGCCCCGCGAGCGAGCTCTCCCGCATCGGGCCGTCGGTATCCGGACCGAATCCGGCCGCGAGCAAGCGCGCTCCGGAAGTTCGGTGCACGGCGAGGAGCGCGCCGGTCGACTCCACGACGTCGTATCCAGGCGGCAGCTCGAGCGTGAGCTTGGGCGCGTGCATGCTGCGCTCCGCCGCGCGGACGCGACGTGCGCGGCGAGTGTGCGCGCGCGCCGCCCGACTTCGCAATGGTCGCGCGCGGCGTTTTTGGAAAGCGACTCGACGCGCACGCCGAGGTCACCAGAAGCTCGTCCGCGCGGCCGGCGCGTGGCCGTCGATCCACGAGGTCGCGTCGAAACCTCTACTCGATACCCGCGCCGAACGAGCCGCCTTCGTCGCGCTGCGGGCGCGGCGTCTCGCGCGGCTTCTCGACGGACGGTTTCTCGCGCGGCAGCGGTGCCGAAGGGCGAACCGACGCAGACTTGGGCTCGAACACGCCCAGTCCGAAGCCGCCGCCGCCGCTCGACTCGCCCGCCGGTGCGGGTCGCGGCTGGCGCTCGGGTGCGCCGCTTGCCTGGGCCGGCGCGCGATTCTCACGCACCGGGCGATCGTCACGCACCGGGCGGTCGTCGCGCACCGGGCGGTCGTCACGACGCGGAGCGTCAGAGCGCGCCCCGTCTCGCGAACCTCCGTTCCCGCGCGGCCGTCCGCGGTCGTCCTGGGCGTCGCGCTGCGGCGGACGCGAATCCGGTCGACCGCGCCGATCGTCGGACGAGCGCGGTGCGTGCCGATCTTGTCCAGCGTCGGCGTGCCGATCGTGTCCCGCGTCAGCGGGACGGCCCTGTCCCGACTGGCCCTGCCGTCCGTGTCCTTCGTCGTGCATGGGACGGCCGTGTCCTTCGTCGCGAGCGTGTCGACCGCGACCGTCGTCCGACGCGGGACGCGCATCGCGTCGATCGGCACCGACCGGTGTCGTCTCGGATCGCTGCGACGGACTCGCATGCGGTTCGGCGTGACGCGGCGCGCCGCGCGACCCCTCGTCACCCCCGCTGGATTGACGCCGCGACGGATCGGACTGGTGAGGGCGATCGAAGCCCCCGCGACCCCGGCCGCCGCGCTGCCCACGACCACCGCCGCGACCCCCGCGATCGTCGCGCGGACGACCACGGCCGGGCGGCGGGCCGCCGGACTCCTGGCCGTGCGAGCGCTCTCCTTCGAGCGGTGCGTACCCGTCGGTCTGCACGTCCCCGACTTGCAGGAAGTGCGTCGGAATCGGGTCCGACAGGAAGAGCGACTTGCGATCGTAGAAGTTGATGCCCTCCTCCCAGGCATCGAGCGCGTTCACGGTGATCACGACGTAATCGCGTGAGGCGCGCCGCCCCGTCTCGAGCGCGTCGTCGGGATTGAGCGCGAGGTGCAGGAAGCTGCGCCGGCCAGGGCGCAGGCCGTACTTGTGCGCGCGCTCCGCGTCGCCCTGCGAAACGCCGACATAGAGCAGCGTCGGCGGCTTCGCGGATTCGCCCGGCTTGACCTCGATCGAGTGTCCGTAGAGCGCGCGCACCCGGTTCGCTGCGATCTCGTAGCGAATGCGGTCTCCCGACTCGACCGCGGTGCGCACGTCCTCTTCCTCGACCGGCTCTCCGAGTCGCTCGTTGAGCGCCTGGATGACGTCCTCCATGTCCGCGAAGCCGTACTCGTCGAGCTCGAGGTCGAACTGCTCCGGCTGGTGACGGAGCATGTAGGCGAGCGAGCGAGTGATGCGTTCGATCAGTTCAGGGTGGGTCATAGGGCGTGAGGGAGCCTGCTGGCGGTGACGGCGCGTGCGAATCGCGCGGGGATCGGCCGGCGCGGGAGCGCGCCCGGCCGGGCGGCTCGGGGGCAGCGATCGTAGCGATCGAGGTGGACCCTGCGAAGGGGTGGCCGGCCCCGCGTGCGACGACTCGTAGTGAAAGCTCGCGCCACCCGCGTGCGGAGCGCTCGCTTGCGGTCGGTTCTGCGGGCCGACCGGCGTGGCCGGGGTTGTCGCGCTCGCTCTCGCACGTCACCATCGCGAGGAACACCCCCGCTGGAGCTCGCGCCCTCCACGCCGCCGGGACCGATTCACCGGGAGAACCATGCCCGACTTCCAAGCCATCTTCGAGCAGATCACACGACTCGACGTCACGCCGATCGTGCTAGCTGTCCTCTTGGGCGGCATCATCGGCTACGAACGCGAGATCCACGGGCGACCCGCGGGCCTCCGGACGCACATCCTCGTGTGCCTCTCTTCGACGGTGCTGATTTTCGCGTCGCGGCAGATTCCGGCCGAGCTCCTGGCGACCGATAGCGCCGCGCGCGTGGTGTTGGATCCCAATCGGCTCGCGGCCGGGATCGTGACGGGCATCGGATTCCTGGGCGCCGCGACCGTGATTCGAGCCGGCGACATCGTGCGCGGCATCACGACCGGCGCGACCGTGTGGACGGTGGCAGGCCTGGGGATCGTGATCGGTCAAGGCGAGTACGCGCTGGCCGTCGCGACCGCGGCGATCGTGCTGGCCGTGCTGGCGCTCCTCGACAAGCTGACGCGCGGCATCGCGCCGGTGATCTACCGGCGCCTCGTCGTGCGCGGACTGCGCTCGGAGCTCGTCCCGCTCGCCGCAACCGTCGGCGGGATCCTGCGCAAGCACGACATCCGCGTGCAGGATCTATCCGGGACGCGCGGTCACGAAGACGAGCCGTTCGAGCTCGTGTTCCACATCCGCTGCAGGAACCTCCAGCAGGCGCCGCAGATGCTCGAGCAAGTCGCGGCGCAGCGTGGTGTCTTGCGCGTCGAGTGGTCGCAGATCAGTCACTAGTGTCCCGGCTAGTTCGTGAAGCGCAACGCCGGACGGTCGTACGCCCCCGGAATCGGCACGCCGAGCAGCGACAGCGCCGTGGGAGCGATGTGCAGCAAGTCGACGCCATCCTGCGGGATCTCGACCTTGCGGTTCGAGAAGAACACGCCGCGCACGAGATCCTCCGAGACGGACACGTGGTCGCCTGACCAATTGCTCGTGTTGTCCTCGAACGTCGGACCAGGCACGTAGCCCACGCCGCCTTCGCCTTTGACGACCTTGAGGTTTCCGAGCGTCGTGCTCCACGACACGCGGTAGCCGGCGGCGAACCCGGGCATCAGGTCGGCTTCGCGCTCGAGGTACGGACCGGAGTGCACCTCCGACATCACCGACACGGAACGAACAGCGTGCTCGTTCGTTCCCGGATCCACCGTGTCGAGCAGCGCCTTGCGAATCTCCTCGATGAGCGCCGGTCCGTCGGCGGCGCTCACGATCCCCTGCGTGTGCGTGTCCTGGTAGTTGATGAAGATCATCCCGAGACCGAGTGCGTACGCGCGCGTGTGCTCCCAA
>JANOFY010000390.1:0-4257 GCA_031413895.1 Planctomycetota bacterium
GCACGCCGAGCGCGGCGGCGACCTCGGCCTGCGCGGCGTCGTAGCGCGCGAGGCGCGCATTGAGCTCCACGCCGTCGGGCAGGCTCGGATTGCCCGGGTTCGCGAAAGGCACGCTCGAGAAGAGCACCACGCGCAGCGGCAGGCCCTCGGCGCTGCGCAGACCGCGCACGCGCCCGATCCAGGCCGCGAGGTCAGCGCGAAAGGTCTCGAGTCCGCGCTCGCCGTCGAAGCACTCGTTGAAGCCCCAAAAGGCGAACACGACGTCGGCCCGCGAGCGCGCCAGCCACTCGTCGGGCGTGCCGAAGCCGTCGACGCGCTGGCGCACGGTCAGCGTGTCCGCGCTGAACCCCAAGTTGCGAAAGGACAGGTCGAGCTTTGGGAAAGCGAGCTGCAGGCGCGTCTCGAGCCAGCCGTCGTGCTGCAGACGTTCGGCGAGCGCGCCGCCGACCAGCACCACGCGGTCGCCGGGCTCCAGGCTCGGTCGCGCCTGCGGCAGCAACGGGCGTGTGTCGGCGGAGGACGCCAGGAGCGCGAGCGCGGCCTGGGCCAGGGTTCGTTTCAGCATCGCGGGACCAGGCGCGCGTGGAGCGTTAGAGTGCCGACATGTGGAGCGCGCTCATTCTAGCCACGGCGCCCGCGGCGGGAGCGGTGCAGGACGACCTGCGCCTCGAACTCGCGGGCGGAGACGGACCCGGCGCGGGCAAGCACGTGGTGCTGGTGGCCGGCGACGAGGAGTACCGCTCCGAGGAGGCGCTGCCCATGCTGGCGCGGCTGTTGTCGGAGCGCCACGGTTTCCGTTGCACGGTGCTGTTCGCCACCGATCCCGCGAGCGGCACGATCGATCCGACGGTCACCCACCACCAGCCCGGCCTCGAGCAGCTCGATGCGGCCGACATGCTGGTCCTGTTCACGCGCTTCCGTGAGTGGCCCGACGCGGACATGGCTCACTTCGTGCGCTACGTGGAGTCGGGACGACCCCTACTGGGTATCCGCACCGCCACGCACGCCTTCCACTACGAACGCGATCCGAAAAGTCCCTACGCCCACTGGGACTGGCGCAGCGAAACTTGGCCCGGTGGTTTTGGCCGCCAGGTGTTGGGCGAGACCTGGGTCAGCCACCACGGTGCGCACGGCTCGCAGAGCACGCGCGGTGTGATCGAGCCTGCGCTGGCCGCGCATCCGATGCTGCGCGGAGTTCGCGACCTGTGGGGCCCCACCGACGTCTATGGCATCCGCGAACTGCCCGCTGACGCGCGCGTGCTCGTGCGTGGGCAGGTCCTCGAGGGCATGCAACCCGACTCGCCGTCCGCCGCGGGCGCACTGAACGAGCCCATGTTGCCCGTCGTCTGGCTGCGCGAGCGTGCGCTCGAGGGCGGTAAGACCCAGCGCGTCGTGTGCTCCACACTCGGCGCCTCGGTCGACCTCAAGTGCGAGGACCTGCGCCGCCTCTTCGTGAACGCGGTCTTCTGGGGCGTCGGCCTCGACGTGCCCGCGCGCGCCGAAGTCACGGTCGTCGGGTCCTTTGCACCCACGCCCTTCGGTTTCGGCACCCACGTCAAGGGCCTGCGTGCGCGCGACCTGCAGTCCGCTGCGAAGACGTCGGGAGACTAGAACTCGCCGAGCTCGGCGATCATGTCCGCAGTACGGTCGCAGTGCTCGTCCATGTGCAGTGGAAGGGAAGTGCGCTTGCGCAACTCCCGGCTCGAGATCGACCCCGACGCGCAGCCGAAAACACTTCTGCCGAAGTGATCAGTGTGCGCCGTGCGCGTGGGCGTGCACCATGTGCTCGCGCAGGAGATCGGCGCCAAAGTCGCGCTCGAAGTCACGCCACACACAGTGGAAGTGGTTCGTGCCACCGTCGACATCGGCGTACTCGATCGCGAACTTCGAGCCGACGATGCGCCAGTAGTGCGCATCGCCGACGCGCGTGCCGCCGTTCCAACCGAAACGCAGCGCCTCGATGCCGTCTTCGGCGAAGCGCTGGCGCGCCTGTGTGCACAGATCGGGCGCGAGGTTCTGCGCGAACTCGTCGAGCAGCCGCGTCACGAGCTCGCGCTGCGGTGCGCGTAGGTCGCCGACGCGCACGCCCTCGACGCGCTCGAAGCTGCGATCGACGCCCGGTGCGAGGAGCACGTCACGCGGTGTCTCCCCTGCGAGACGTGAAGCGGCGCGCTGCGCTTCGTCGAGCGCGAGCTCGATCTCGCGGCCGAGATCTTCCTCGACGGCCAAGATGCGCGCGCCCGCGTACTTTCCCGTCGGAATCCGCGCCGGGTTCACGCCCAAGAAGAACGGCGTGCTCCGCGTCGGACCCGCCTCGGTCGACGTGAAGTTCAGCGCGACGTGGTGGCCCTCGAGCTTCCACGCCCACGGCCCGGTTCCAGGCGTTCCGAACGCTTGGAACGCATACAGCCCGGGGTCACGGTGGATCGCGGGCGCACCCGGCTTGGACTCGAGCTCGAAGAGCACATCTTCCAGCCGCACGATGCCGTCCACCTTGAGATGCCCCTGACTGGAGAGCGTCGTGTCGAGCAGCTCATGAAGCGCCGTGCGCTGGCGCAGGTCGAGCTCACCGAGCTGAACGCCGGGGCGCTCCTTCGGCACGAAATCCCAAGCGCGTCGCTCCGCAGCTTCGAACGGTGCCGTGGCCCGGTCTCGTTGGACTGGATCGAGCGTCGCGAGGAAGTGCCGAAGTGCCTGAACGCGCCGCGCTTCCGCTTCGCCGTTCCGTCCGTCACCTCCGACGGCGACGCACCCACAAGACACGAGCGCGGCAAGGACGAGCAAAGTCCAGCGACGGTTCATGGGCGTTGCGCGGGCCATTGTCGAGCACACGATGCACTTCGAAACTGAATCGTGCGAGCGGGTTCACGCTCGAGTAGACGCCGTCGAGGGGATTGGACATCCCAGCGCACGACCACGCCGAGCCTCCTAATCCCGCCAGCGCAATCCCGCGCTCCTCCGTACTCGCCGCCGGCCCTGATTCGCCGACGGTTTTTCTATGAGTCGTCGGGGGAACGCGCAGATCAACGAGCGCGGCGCAGCGGGATTCGGAATCCACGCTGCGCCGCGTTGTTTGCGGGGAGGATGCGCTTCACGACGCAGGCGCTCGCGCGCCGAGCCAGAAGGGCATCCCGCCGAGCGGTCGGACTAGCGCGTCAGGCGCTCGTACACCGTCGTCGGCTCGCGCAATGTCGCACCGCCGAGGACCAGCACGTCCTTCTTGGGATCCGGTGCAGTGGCGATGTGGACGATTGACTCGACCGCACGGCCGACGGTGCCATCGGCACCTATCGCGAACCACGTGACGTACATGTTGCCGCTCCGGCTGGAGAGCACGTAGGGGTAGGTCGTTCCGTTCACGTCGACGGTGCCGGCGGCGAACGTCGTCCGGTTCACGAGCCGCGGCGCGATCGCATCCAACCGCTTGAGCACGGTCGCATCGTCCTTGAACGACAGTTGCATCGGCTCGGTTGCAACGCGGTCGGGGTTGAGCCGCAGAGTCATGGTGGGCTCGACCTTCCACATGCCGACGATGCGGGCGGAGACGACGTTCTCCGGATCAGGTCGCAGCACCAATTCGACGGCCAGCGCGACGGTTGTGATCGAAGCGAGGGCCAGGGCGGGAAGAATGAGTTTACGCAGTTTCAGCATTGGATTAATCCTCGGAAAAAGGGACGGAGGGCGTGCGCCCACATGGGCGACCTCGCTGCGTTCCGCAGTGGTATCAGGGACAGGGGCGCAACCCACGCGAATGGAAGGCGCGGTGCGCGGCCAGGCGCAAGGGCGGGAAGTTTGGCGCAACCTGGTCCGCGCGGCAATCCGCACTTTCCCGGATGGCTGGCTGTGAGAGCGGCACTTTCGACGAGGTTCGGCCAGCCCCGACGGCGGAATTGGAATCGACCGACCCGCAGCGCTCGGAGCGGAGGACGTTCAAGCGCGTGACCCTGGTGCGTGGGACATCTCACGAGGAGCCTCCCACCCCGCCAGCGCCATCCCGCGCTCCTCCGTCCGCGCCGCCGGCCACATGCGGCCGTTCCGCACGCCTCCAACCGTCCGGCTCGCGGCCTGGCTGTCGCTGTGCGCGTTCGGCTTGGGGGCTGGCGGCGTGACGGCTGCCGCGCGCTGCGCGCGTGCTCGCGCGTGTGCGTCCGTTCGGGTACACGGAGGTGCATGGACCCCTACGCTCCGACGCCTGAGGACCGGTTCAGCTTCGGCCTCTGGACCGTGGGCAATCCCGGCCGCGATCCGTTCGGCGAG
>JANOFY010000391.1:0-9040 GCA_031413895.1 Planctomycetota bacterium
AAAGTGTCTGACACCGTATTTCACCGTATTTCATCGACACCGTATTTCATCCGGACACCGGACTAGAACTCGCCCGCGAGCATCCGCTTCCAGAACGATCGCGGCTTCGCGCGCGCTTCGAACTTCGCGCAATCGCCGCGCAAGTTGATCTGGCGGTGGTCGCCCGGGAGCTCTTGCTCCTTGAGGAACGCGTCCTTCTGCTTCGCCGGCATGAAGTCGGGAAAGTAGCAGCCGGTGCGCGGAGCGTCGTACGGGGCCTGCCGGAAGTGCTGGCAGTCGGTGCAGTGGACCTTCTTCGTCACCATGGGAATGCCCTTGGGCGCGGAGAGCATTGCGGAAGGGGCGGGGGTGATCAAGAGCCGAGCGCGTCTCGAGCGTACGACGAGGCACGTGCCAGCCGAGCGCGCCGCCCGACACGCGCGCCCGGAGCGCACGACGCACGACGCGCGGCCAGAGCCCGAATCATCGCGGCCGCGCAGCTCGTCACTGGATCTTCACGTCCAACGTGACCGCCGCGCCCTTTTCGCCCTTCCAACCGATCGTCACGCGCTCGCCCTTCCCGCGCACGATCCAACGCACGCGCACTTCGCCGCGGCCGGGGATGCCCTGTTCCCGCAAGAGCCGCGCGGGCTCGCGCTCGGCTAGCTCGATCTCTTCCGGATGCCAGCGATCCGTTCGGAAACCGCCGGCGAGCACTTCGACGCGCTTGCCTTCGCACGTGTAGGCGTCCGGCGCTCCGATCTTCTTCGCGGCGGCTCGACCGGTGCGCGTCGGGATCAAACGATCGTTCTTGAACACGACGTCGATGCTGCGCACTCCGTCGCCGAGGTCGGTCGTGACCGCGTCTTCGATCTTCACGAGCGGCATCTGACGCGCGTGCTTCAGGCAGAAGAGCGCGTTGCGATGGATCATCTCCTCGATCATGAACGTCGGCGGCACGCGGCCGACGTCCTTGCGGAAGCCGCCGAGCTCGACCTTGCCGTAGAGCGGATGCTCGAACGGATGCCAGTCGACGTAGCCCGCGCCCATGAGCAGCGCGTCGTCGAAGAAGAGGCGATCCTTCTGCGGTGTCGTGCCGAAGAAGCTCTGTCCCGGATTCGTGTTCGCCGCGCGGTGTGGGAAGTTCTGGTCGTCGGCCCACAGCTCGTTCGTGAACGAGATGATCCCCAGGCCCTCGTACGTCCACGTCACGAAGCCGCCGAACACCGAGTACAGGTCCTTCCAGATGATCATGTAACGGTAGAAGGGGAGCATCTTCTCGCCGTCGCGACCGAGCTCGTCGAACGCGCGCAGGTCGTCGCGCTCGTACTCGCCGAACGCTTCCGCGCCCGGACCGCGCAGGATCATCCCGCCCGAATTGTGGAATGACTGCAGCGCCGCGATGTTCGGATGGTCGACGACGAAGCGCGCGATGCAGCGCGTCTCGGGCCAGTACAGCGGGTACGGTCCCGCGCCGCCCTGCACGAACTCCGGCATCCACATCGACGGCCACGCGCGGTTCATGTCGTAGCCGCCGGGGCCGTCCTCGTTGATGCGGCCGTCACCGTCGTTGTCGAGACCTTCTTCGCCGACGAGGAGCCAGTCGCCGCGGATGCCTTTGTCGTTGCTCGCGACGGGAACGAGGATGCGCGGATCGTCGGGATCCTGACGGTGCGTGCCGTGACCGGGCATGTACTTGCGCATCTGCGTGATCTGTCCGTCGCCGTCGAGATCGTCGTCGGGATCCTCGTCGGAGAGTCCGTCGCGATCGTCGTCGAGCGGTTGCACGCCGGTGCGCGAGCTGTGCGCGTTGTGCGCGTTCTTGAACCAGTGCGCGCGTCCGTCGGGGTTGACCATCGGCAGGATGTAGAACACGGCGCGGTCGACGAGCTCCGTGATCTCGGGGTTCGTGCCGTAGTTCTCGGCGAGGTACCACGCGGCGTACATCGCGGCTTCCGCGCCTTGCACTTCGTTGCCGTGCACGTTGCCGTCGATCCACATCGCGGGCTTCGACTTGTCCTCGCCGGTCGCCGGATTGCTGATCGTGTACACGCGCATCTCGCGGCCTTCGACGCTGTGACCGATCACTTCGTGACGCACGAAGCCGGGCCAACCCGCTTCGATGCGATCGAGCTCGGCGTACACCTCGGCGTAGTCATAGAAGCGATTCCACGCGATCTCGACCTTCGGCCGGTGGCCGACGCCCGAGCCGGGGAAGCCCGTCTTCTGCGGCGCGTCCGGCGTCGCGCGAGTGGCTTGCGCGATCGAGGGCAGCGCGAGTGCGGTCATCGCCGCGAGCTGGATCAGCGTGCGCATCACTTCACCTCCGGAACGGCTTGCAGGGTGCCGGCGTTGTCCGTGTCGACCTCGATCGAGAGCGTGCTCGGCGGACCGCCGAGCACGAGCCACGTCAGCTCCTTGCTTCCGCCGCTGCTTTCGATGTTCTGCACGAGCTGCTGACGGCTGCCGGCGAGGATCTGGACGCTCTTCGGCGCGCGCAATGTGACGCGCACCGGTCGCACGGTCTCGGCGCGTCGTCCCGCCGCGCTCGCGTAGGGGAGGAAGGAGTCGTTGGCGATCGTGGCTTCGATCTTCCACAGGCCCGCGGAGACTTCCTTCGCGGTGCACTGCGCGACTCTCACGCGCGGAAGCAGATCGCCCAAGCTGACGAGGAACTCGAGTTCGACCGCCGCGATGCGTGAGCGCTCGCTCTCCGGCGGCTCGATCGTCGCGAACGGCGCGAACCCGCCGATCTCGACCGCGCCGAGCTCGGGGTGATCGAACGCTTTCCACGGCACGAAGCGCGCGCTCTCGCCTGGCGTCGCGTCGATCCAGCGCAGGCGCTTGGCGTCGTCGGACGGCTTGGGCTTGTCGTCGTCCTTCTTCGAGTCGTCCTTCTTCGACGCGTCGGCGTCCTTGTCCGATTTCGTCTCGGCGTCCGCGGGCTTCGCCGCAGCATCTACGGGCTTGCTCGACTCCTCGAGCGGCATCGACCACAGCACGAGGTTCAGGTTCCACAGGCCGCGATGCATCTGGATCCAGGCCTGGAACGATCCCTCGCTTTCGTCGCGTCCCTTCGCGCTGCTCTTCGTGATGCGCTTGTAGCGCTGTCCGATCTCGGCGTAGAGATCCGCGTCGGACTGCTGCACGCCTGTCGGCGGGATGAGCTTCACGTTCGGCGCGTCGTCGGCCACCGACTTCGGTTTCTCGACGAGGTTGTCCTGCATGCCGTACGTCACGACGAGCGCGATGTCCTTGTGCGCCAGGATGAAGTCGCACAGCGCGCGCACCTCCGGCTCGTCGGTCGCGAAGAGTCCCGCCGCGGGATCGTGCTCGACCCAGCGCGCCGCGAAGTTGCGATTGACGACCGCGTCGAACTCGGAGTCCTCGCCGACGAGCTCGTCCTTGTCGCTGTCGCGTCCCTCGACCCAACGCTTGAAGCGCCCGTGCTGTCCTTTCGTGCGATCCGCGCGAACGAGCGCGCGCGGATCGGCGGGATCCTCGAGCCATTCGCCTTCGGGATCGGGCACGCGCATGACGAGCACGAGGCCGTCGTCGTCGACGTCCGAGGGTCCATCCTCGCCGAAGCGTCCGTCGCGGTCGTTGTCGATGCCGCGCCCGCTCGCCTGTGCCTCTTGGAGCGGCTTCACGAACCGCGCTTCAGCCGCGTCGGGGTCCGCGCGCGGGACGATGTAGAGCGTCGTCGTGTCGAGTAGCGCCTTCGTCTGCGCGTCGCTCGCGTAGCTCGCGGCGAGCTTCTGCGCGTGCGACAGCGCGATGCTCGCGGTCCACGCACACGGTCCGTCGACGTTCGCGACGAGCAGGATCGCCGGGCGACCGGGTGCGCGCTCACCAGCGGCAAGGCGCAGCGCGTCGATCTTGCGACCGCCGCGCGACGTGCCGATGGGGAGGATCGACACGAGCTCGGGGTGCTCCGTGGCGAGACGCGCCATCGCGATCTGCAGCTGGCGATGGTCGAGGAGCGGCGCGCTCGCCGCGCCCGGATCTTGGGCAGCGATCGAAGCCGACAAGAGACACGCGATCAGGATCATGGGAGGCATAGGGGGCGCACAAGGTAGCGCGCGCCCGGATGCGATCGAAGCCCGGATGCGATCGAATATGGCGCGCGCGCTTTACGGGCTCGGTACTGCTGGCTCGGCGAGGAACGATTGGATTTCGGCGCGGCGCGCTTCGCCGTCCGCCTCGCCGAGCTCGATCAAGCGCTGCAGGTAGTCGGGCTGGAACATGACGAGGCTCAGCATGTCGTTCGCGCGGGTCTCCTTCGTGCCCAGACCGCGCGTCAGGAAGCGAAACGCGCGCGGCAGGCGTGCTTCGTAGGCGTTCGCGAGCTGTCCCAAGTCGCGTGACGGGCGCAGAAGCAGGAGCTTCACGGGTCTCAAGCCGCGCCGCTCAGCCGTTGGGATGCTGTCGATCATGCGGTTGACGCGCTCGACCGCCAGCGCGTCGGCGTCGAACAGATCGAGGAAGATCGCGTTGAACAAGACGCCGATCACCTGCGCCGGCGGGGGATAGCCCTCGATCGCGGGGCGGTCGGCCTCCGCGCGCGAGCGACCGTAGCGCGTCGAGATCGCGATCACTCGGTCCGCGCCGAGGTGAATCGCCGTGGAGAACGGCGAGGTCAACCGGATGCCGCCGTCGCCGTACCACTGACCTTCGACTTGAACGGCCGGGAACAGGATCGGCAGCGCGGTCGAAGCCATCACGTGCGTCAGATCGAGCTCCGTGCGGATGCTTTTTCGGTGCGCGCGCTCCCACAGCTCGATGTGGTCGCCCTGCACCCACGTGATCGACTGGCCGGTCGAGTAGCTCGACGTCGTGATCGCGACCGCGCGCAGCCGGCCGGCCTTCAGGTTCGCGGCGATGCCGGGGAACTTGCCGTCGTGCGCGTCGAGCACCTTCTCGAGGAGTGACCACAGCGGCGTCGTGTCGACGAACGCGTGCGCACGCGGTGCGGCCATGGCACCGCCCGAGACGAGCTTGAAGCCGACGCGCAGCACGTTGCGCGCGAGGGATCCGCCGTCGACGCGAAAGACCTGCTCGGCCGTCAATCCACTCCACAGGTCCACGAGCGCTTCGGCTTGTGTCGCGAGGCTTTCCGAGTGGCTGGCGAGGTAGATGGCGTTGATCGCGCCGGCGGAAACGCCGGTGAGAACGGGGATCCTGACGTCCGGCGCGGCGCGTGCGAGCGCGCGCAAGAAGCCCACTTGGTACGCGGCGCGCGCTCCGCCGCCGCTCATCACGAGCGCGAGCTGACCGGCGTCGGCTCGAGCCGAAGCGTCACTCACCCCACACCTTCGGCGGCGAGTAACCCGGTGGCTGCGCGTCCAGCGCGCCGCCTTCCGAAGGCAGCGCCTCGCGCGCGTACGCGCACAGTCGTTCGAAGAGCACGCGGACTCGATCGGGCTCCGCTGCGCTGAGGTCGTGCTGCTCGGAGGCGTCGCTCCGCAGATCGAAGAGCTCGGCGCGCTCGATCGTCGGCTCGCCGCTGGCCGTGCCGGCGAGCTGACCGGAGACGACGAGCTTCCACGAGCCCTCGAGAATCGCGCCGCGCTGCGCGTCGACGTTGAGCAGGATCGCGCGTGGCGACGACGGCTTTCCGCCGCTGAGGATCGGCCACACGTCGATGCCGTCGAGCGGCAGCGGCTGCACGATGTTCACGCCGGCAAGCTTCAGCAAGGTCGGGTACCAGTCCACCGCGTGAACGGGTTCGGTGACGACAGTCGGCGTGAGGCGTCCCGTCCACTGGACGATCGCGTTCACGCGCACGCCGCCTTCGTAGAGCGTGCCTTTTTCGCCGCGCAGCGGAGCGTTCTCCGCTCCGTACGTCAGGTCGCCGCCATTGTCGCTCATGAACACGACCAGCGTGTGCTCCGCATCGATCGAATCCAAGACGCGGCCGATCGCTCGATCGAGGCACGTCACCTGCGACAAGTACGCTCGGCGCTCGGCGGACGCGACGTTCTCATAGAGCTCCGCGCAATCGGCCGGTGGCTGATTCGGCGCGTGCGGCGCGTTGAAAGCGACGTAGAGGAACAGCGGTGCCGCGTGCGAGCGCGACTCGAGGATGCGAACGGCCTCGTTCGCGACGAGGTCGGTCGTGTGTCCTTCCTCGCGCACGCCCTTCCCGTCGCGGTGCCAATCGAGGCCGCCGAGGCGCTCGTGCGTCCGGTAGTCGATCAGGCCGCAGTAGGAGCCGTAGTGGTGATCGAAACCGCGCTGCATCGGCAGGTACGCCGGCTCATGGTGGCCGAGGTGCCACTTGCCGACGATCTCGGTCCGGTATCCGGCGTCGCGCAGACCTTGGGCGAGCGTACGCTCGGCGAGCGGCAGGCCACGCCGCGACCACGGACGGAATACGTCCGCCTGGAGGCCCATGCGCATCGGATAGCGGCCTGTTAGAAGCGCCGCGCGCGTCGGCGTGCACATCGGGAGCGCGTAACACGTGTCGAGCCGGACGCCGCGCTGCGCCAGCCGATCGAGGTTCGGCGTTTCGACGCCTTCCGAGCGAAAGCCGACGTCGTGCCAGCCGAGATCGTCGGCGAGCAGGATCACGATATCCGGCTGCGCGCGCTCGGCCGGCGCGCAGCCGTGCGGCACGATCAGCGCGCAAAGATACGCGAGTGCGAAGAACGGCTTTCGCCGGAGCCTTGTCGACATGTAGATTCCGCGCGCGAGTCGCGATGGCCGGATCCTATCAAGAGCACGCTCTCCCGTGGACCCGCTGGACGACGTGGGTGCTGATCGCGTTCGTGCTCGCCGCGTGCGCGAGCCTCGCGGTCTTCGTCCATCCGTACTATGAAGCGACCGACACGACCAACGACGCGTCGATGTACATCGCGTGCGCGAGGTCGCTGCTCGCGGGCGATGGCTACGAGTACCTAGGCTCGCCGTTCACGATCCGGCCGCCGGGCTTCGCGCTCTTGATCGCGCCGGTCCTAGCACTGCGCGGGCTCGACTTCGCGGCGCTGAATGCGTTCGTCGGACTCTTCGGCGTCGCGACGGTGGCGTTGCTCTTCGTCTGGCTGCGTCCGCGGCTGGGAACGCTCGTGTCGCTCGCCGTCGCCGTCGTCGTGTGGCTGAACCCGAGCTTCCGGCAGATGTGCAACCAGGTGATGTCCGATGTCCCTGGAGCGGCGTCGATGCTCGCGTGCTTGCTCGTCGAGCGCTGGGCGGAGCGCAAGCCGTCTGTCAGACGCGACCTCGCCCTCGGACTTGCGATCGGACTGGCGTCGTACGTGCGTTCGGTCAACGTGCTGCTCGTGCCGGCGATCCTGTGTGCCCGCGCGGCAGCGCAGCTCGTAGAGCACCGAAGCAGCGGTTGGTTCGCGTTCGTGCGAACCCGCGCGCTCGGTCTCGCGATCGCGACGGCGCTCGTCGTCGTGCCGTGGAGCCTCCGCGACTCGCTCTCGCGACCGGAACCGCCGGTCGACCAGAACTTCCTCTACTCGTACTCGACCGCGATGTGGCACGTCGATGGCGGCGATCCATCGTCGCCGCGCCGGCCGCTGTCCGCGATTCTCGAACGCGTGCCACAGCGCGCGCAGCAGATCACGTCGATGCTCGGCAGCCGCATGTCGACGAGCGACGGCAGCGCGCTCGAGATCGCGATCGGCAGTCTCATGCTCGCGGCGCTCGTCGTCGCGCTCGTGCGACGCCGGAGCTCAGGCGAGTTCATGGCGCTCGGCGTCACGGCCGTTCTCGCGGTGTACTTCGGGTTCCAGGGACGGCTCGTGCTCCCGGTGTGGATCCTCGCGTTCGCGGCGCTCGTCGACGGCGTGATATGGGGGCTCGCACGCGCGGTGAACGCGCTCGCGGCACGCGCGGCCGTGCTCGTGGCGCTCGCCGCGCTCGTCGGGGCGGATTGGGCGCCGTATCGCGGTGTGGATCAGATCGAAGCGATCCACGCGGCGTACGTGCGCACGTGCGACGCGTTTCGACAGCGACTCGCGCCGGACGCGCGCGTCGCGGCTCCGATCGGTTGGCACTACTCGGTCTATCTCGACCGTCCCGTGTACAGCTTGTTTTTCGCCGTGCGCCGTCAAGGCGAGATGAAAGCCGTCGAACGAGTGATCGACGAGTACGGCATCAACACGGTCGTGCTGTGGAGTGCGACTCCGGCCGATCAATCGATGTTGCCGTACTTCCGCGAACGCTACGGCGAGGACAACACCTTCCCCGGCGGAAGCGTGTTCCGCGTGCGGCCCTGATCAGCGCTGCCGCGCGACGTAGGCAGTGATGCGTGCGTCGAGCTGCCCGGTCTGCATCTCCCAGATCGCCTTCCAGCGATCGGTGCTCCACACGGGAGCTTGTGTGATCTTGCGCAGCGCGTCGTAGTAGACGCGGAGATCGGGATCCTCGATCAGGTTCTGACCTGCGCGCACGGACGCTTCGTACCCGGCCGGCAGCGAGCGCTTGTAGTGCGCGACGACGAAGACCTTGCGCTCGTCCGCGGGCAATCGCGCGAGGAGGGCGTCGCTGAGCGCGTGGTAGTCGAGGATCACGGCGCCCGGCCCCGCGTAGAAGCCGTGGAATCCGATCGCGCCGTACTGCCGTATCGCTCGGTCTTCGCGGGCCAGCGCGCGTCCCTCGTCTACCCACTGATTCACCGGCTCCCAGTTGTTCTTCGGCGCTTTGAGCAGTCCCGTGCCGACGTAGTACATGAGCCGCTGGTCGCCGACCTTGCGGGTGATGTTCGACTCATCCTGCACGTCGCCGTAGTCCGCGCCCGTCGTGAACATCGGTCGGAGCGGAACGAAGCTGAGTGCGAGCGCGGCGACGGCAGCGACGGCTGCGACGTTGCGACGCCACTCGAGCCCGATGAGCATGGCGGCCGAAGCGCAGAGCGGCGCAGCCAGGAATCGCCCCATCATGAAATCGCCGCCGACCTTGACGATGAAGACGAGGTACAGCGCGATGCCGACCGCGATCGGAATCATGCGCCGCTCCCGGAGCACGATCGGCGCGATCAAGCCGGCGAGGATGCCCACGATCGTCACCGGATCCATCTCGCAGGCATTCAGCAAGTACTGCACGCCCTGGC
>JANOFY010000392.1:0-1558 GCA_031413895.1 Planctomycetota bacterium
CGGTTTGCTCGGCGACCTTGCGAGCGCGCGTGCGCTTGGAGAGACCGTGCTCGAGGTTTTCTCGCGCACGCTGCACAACGAGCATCCCGATTTGCAGAAGGCGAGAGCGAATCTCGCCTTCACGCTCCAAGCGCTCGGCGAACTCGTGGGCGCCCGGGCCCTGCAGGAGCAAGTCCTCGAGATCGACTTGCGCACTCTCCCCGGCGACCACCCCGACCTGCAGCGTGCGCGAGTCAACCTCGCCGGGACGATCGGGGCGCTGGGCGACCGCGCGGGCGCGCGCGCGTTGCAAGCGCAAGTCCTCGAGGTCCGCATGCGTACGTTGCCCGACGACCACCCCGATCTGCAGAGGGCGCGGCGAAACCTCGCCTCGACGATCGTGTGTGAGCTCGCGCGCGCTGGGGGATTCAGAGCGGGCGACGCGGAGCAGATGAAAGAGCGGGAAGAATCGAGGGACCGGTGTGCGGATCTTGTCCGCACGCTGTGCCGCGCACAGGTACAGGCGGCGCGCGGCGCGATCATCGCCAGCTCGGGCCGTGAAGCGGAGGAGCGCTGTTCGGTTTTGGCGGAGACTCTCGACACCTCCGTGTCGTTCGCCAGCGGTTACGGGGTGTTCGAGCCGCTGCGCATGTTGGAGGCGGAGTCGTTCGTCTTGGCCGAGACGACGCGCGGGGCGGCGATCGCGTCGGCAGAGCTAACTCGCCGGGCGGCCGCTTCACCTCGGTACCGAGAACTGCGCGATGCGCTGAGGAGCGCGAGCGATGAGCTGGCGAAAATCGTGCAGCAGGGCACGACGAGCGCGGAGTTCGATCGCGCGCGCACCCGGCGTGAGTCGGTGGAGCGCGAGCTCGTGGCGTTGGCGCGCGAGCTGTCGGGTGGGCAGGCGAGCGGCGTCGAGCTCGATGTCGAGTTGCTCGCGGCAAGGCTCGCAGAGAACGAGGCGGCCGTGGGTTTCCGACGATTCACGAAGTGGCGGGTCGACGTCGCCGAGGAGCTGGACTCGACCGGTCAACCTGCGGTGCGCGAGACCTCGGTCGACAGTCTCTGCGCGTTCGTGGTGCGCAGCGCGAAGGCCGGCTCAGAGGCTGCTGCGAACGGCGCTGCGCAGATCGACTCCGCGCCGGTCTCGCTGCTGACGCTCATCGACCTCGGCCCGATCGCGCCGATCGAGATCGCGACGCGCGGCTGGCGCGAGGCGATCGGTGCCGGGCTGGAGCGCGGAATGGCGACGAGCGATGCGAGCGTCGACTTGTCCCAGAAGCACGGCGACGAGTTGCGCACGTTGGTGTTCGACCCGCTGCTCGCGGCGCTCGGGAATGCGGATCACGTCGTGGTCGCGCTCGACGACGTCTTGCACCTCGTGCCGCTCGAGGCCCTGCCTCTCGACATGTCGACGCCGGACGCAAAGTCTGCACGCAAGCGGGTCGGCGATCGTTGGCGGATCGAGACGCGCGCGACGCTCAACGAGCTCCTCTCGGACTCACCCGCGCCGACCGGCACTGCGCTCGTCGCGCTCGGGGGCGCCTCGTTCAACATGCCGCCGCTGACATTGACCGTC
>JANOFY010000393.1:0-9137 GCA_031413895.1 Planctomycetota bacterium
GCGTCGTCGCCGGTCATCGACCCGAGTTCGAAGGAGAAGACCGCGGTTCCGCGCGGCCGTAGCAACTACCAGTTCCTGGGCGAGATCGCGCGCGGCGGCATGGGCGTGATCCTCAAGGGACACGACACGGATCTCGGACGCGACGTCGCGGTGAAAGTGCTCGACCAGCGTCTCGCCGATCGTCCTGAAGTCGTGCAGCGCTTCATCGAAGAGGCGCAGATCGGCGGCCAACTCCAGCATCCCGGCATCGTGCCCGTGTACGAGCTCGGCACGATGAAGGACGAGCGACCGTTCTTCACGATGAAGCTCGTCAAAGGGCGCACGCTCGCGACGCTGCTCTCCGATCGTGCCACCCCGACGACGAACCGTCAGAAGCTCGTCGACATCTTCGAGTCGGTCTGCCAGACGATGGGCTACGCGCATTCGCGCGGTGTGATCCACCGCGACCTCAAGCCCGCGAACATCATGGTGGGGGCCTTCGGCGAAGTGCAGGTCGTGGATTGGGGGCTGGCTAAGGTGCTGGCCCGCGGCGGCACCGCCGACGAAAAGCGCGCGCGCGTTGCGCACTCGCAACTCACGGTCTTGGAGACGGTGCGCTCGAGCAAAGGCTCGAGCACCGGCACCGACTCGATGGTCGGCTCGATCATCGGCACGCCGGCGTACATGCCGCCTGAACAAGCGGCGGGTCACGTCGACCGCCTCGACGAACGCTCGGACGTCTTCGCGCTGGGCGCGATCCTGTGCGAGATCTTGACCGGCCTTCCGCCGTACGTCGGTGAGCGCGACAAGATCTTGGCCGCGGCAGCGCAGGCCGAGTGCGATGGTGCGATCGAGCGCCTCGACCAGTGCGGTGCCGATCCCGAGCTCATCAAGCTCACCAAGCAGTGCTTGATGCCCGCCGCTGCTGCGCGCCCGTCGAACGCCGGCGTCCTTGCGGAACGCGTGCACGCCTACGTGGTCTCGGTCGAGGCGCGCGCGCACGCCGCGCGCATCGAGAGCGTCGCGGCGCTCGTACGCGTGGAGGAGGAGCGCAAGGCGCGCCGGCTCACGCTGGCGCTGGGCGTCGCGGTCGTTGCGATCCTGCTCGTCGGCGGGGGGAGCTGGGCGTTCGTAGAAAAGGAGCGCACCGCTCGCGAGCGCGAACAAGTCGAGCGCATGCGCGAAGTCGCGCAACGCGACGCGCGGCTCTCGTCGGAAGTCGGCGACGCGCTCGCTGAATCATCGGCGCATGAAGGTGGCGGACGCTACTCGGAGGCGATCGGTTCGGCCGAGCGCGCTCGAGCGCTGGCCGAGGGTGGTGCTGCGAGCGGCGAGTTGCTCGCTCGCGTCGATGGGACGCTGACGCGCTTGCGCGACGCGCACGAGGTCGCTCAGCGCGCGGCTCAGCGCGCCGCGGAAAACCAAGCGCTGCTCGCCGAACTTCTCGAGGCGCGCGAGCCAAACTGGGATCCGGGCCGCGACGACCCGCGGCAGGCGGCTTCGAGCTACGAACGGGTGTTCCAGAGCCACGGGATGGACATCGACGTCGGATCGCCAGCGGACGTGGCGGCCGCGCTGAAGCTGCGCGGTCTGGGCTCGGAGATCGCGCTCTACTTCGATTCGCTCACCGAGGTGCGCCGTCTCAGCGACGATGAACCCGGCACCGTGCGTGCGCTCGAGATCGCGCACGCAGTCGATCCCGAGCCGCTGCGTGCCGATTTGCGCGAGGCGCTCGCCGCGGGCGCGCTCGACGTGCTGCGCGGCATCGCCGACTCCGGCTTCAAGGACCAGCCCGCGATCACGATCGAGCTGCTCGGCTCGGCACTCGAGCAGCTCGAAGAGCGCGCTATGGCGCGCAAGGTCTATCGCACGGGCATCGAGCGCTTCCCGAGCGACTTCTCGTTGCTGTACCGCCTCGGACGGCTTCTCACGCCGCCCCAGCGCGACAACGGCGTGCGCGACGACATGCAAGAGGCGATCGAGTGCTTCCGCGCTGCGCTGGCGCTGCGTCCGGACAGCACGGTGGTGCGCTTCTACTTGGGCCGGCTGTACGGCAAGCTCGGGGAGTTCGATCGCGCGATCGAGCAGTTCACGATTGCGTTGCGGCAGCGCCCAGACGACGGGACGTTCCTCTATCACCTCGGCTCGAATCGCTATCGATTGGGACAAATCGAGCCGGCGCTCGCGGTCCTGCGCGGGCTCGTCGACCGCACCGAGCCCAGTTGGCTCAGCGGCTGGGCGTCGTACCAGGTGGGGCGCTGCCTCCTGGCGCAGGGCGAAGCGGAGGCGTCGATCGCGTACTTCGAGCGCGCGGTTCTGTCGAACCCGGCTCAGTCGCAGTTTCACGGCGGCCTGTTCGAGGCCGTCGTCGCAGCCGGTTCGGTGGAAGCGCAGCAGCGCGTGTTGCGCGAGTACCTCGCGGCTTTCCCGAACGACGCCGGGGTGCACAACAATCTGGCCTGGGTCCTCGCCACGGCGGAAGACACGCGCATGCGCGACTTGGACCAGGCGATTCAAGTGGCCCGGCGCTCGATCGAGCTCGCGGAGACCGACGCGGCCTGGAACACGCTCGGAGTCGCACTCTTCTACGAGGGACGCTTCGAGGAATCGATCGACGCGCTCCGGCGCTCGGTGCGCTTGCAAGGCGCAGGCAACGTCGTCGACTGGCTGTTCCTCGCCATGGCGCACGAGCGGCTCGACCACACGAACGAAGCGCGCGATTGGTACGAGCGCGCCGTGGATTGGATGAACGGCCAATCAGGTGTCGATCCGGAATTCGCACGCTTCCGCGCTGAGGCCGACGCGCTGTTCGGCCAGTAGTTTCCCGCAGCGCGCTGTCCGGCGCCGCTGTGCAGAGTTCCTGTTAGATTGAGCGTGACTCGCGCGCCGGAATGATTCGGCGCTCACAACTCAACGGGGACGATCCATGCACCAAGCGGCGCTCTTGCGAACGTGTCACGACCTCGTCGTCGTCATTGGACTGTGCCACGTGGCGGACGCACTTCCCAAGGTGCAAGTGCGCAGCCCCTCGCAGAGTGGCGGCGCACAGCAGCTCGCCGTCATTCCGCCCGCTGCGAATTCGAGCGTCGCCGCGAGCACCCAGGTCGCGATCAGCGGGCGCAACCTGCTGTTCCTGGCGGACGAAGTGACGACCGGGCCGGGAGGGACCGACCTGAACCTCGACGCGGACGTGATCGACTCGGTCGCCGTGGTGGTGGACATGTCGGCGAACGTCCAGACGAACCTCGCGGTTGCAGCCGTCACGGGCGCGTGGATCGGAAACGAGCTCTACCTCGCCGTCGACGAAGTGATCGACGGCAAGAACTGGGAGCCGGTCGACACGGGGAACACGCTCGTCCTGCTGCACTGGTCGGCCGCCACGCCGGTGCTCGCCTTCGTCGACCGCGTCGCTCTCGCTGGCGCGACGAAGCTCGTGGCGGAAGGGACGAACCTCTTCTACTCGAGCGGGCGGATCCCGACGTCACCCATGGACAGCAACCTGGAAGTGATCAGCGCGCCGAATCCGCTCGTCCACGTGCCGGTTCCGACACAAGACGTCGGCGGCCCGCTCGCGCCGCGCATCCTCGGTCACGACGAAGGGTTGATCTTCCTCGCGCTCGACGAGAGTGCCGCGGGGCGCGATCTGAACAACGATGGCGACGTGATCGACACCGCCGTGCTGGCGCTGCTCGACGGAACGACGGCGACCGGCATCGTCCGCAGCACGCAGTTGGCTCTCACCGGGAACTCGTCCCCGTTTCGAGCGCGACGCACGAGCGCCGTCGTGCACGACTGGCAGGTCGGCTTCCTCGTGTCCGAGGCGGCGCAGGGTGTCACGAACCTCAACGATCCGGGTCTTTTCGCCGGGAGTTGGCAGCCCCCGCAGTGCGCCGGCAACGCCGACGCGGATGCGGCGGACGACGTGCTGCACAGCCTTGATTTCGCAGCTTGGGACGGAAATCCCGCGCTGAATCCGCCCCTCAACACGGGGCTCGCCGGCGCCCAGAAGATCGTCATCGTCGACAATACGTCCGGAAAGTTCATCGGCGTGATCAGCCGCGAAGCGGACGAGGGCACGTGCGATCTGAATGCGGATGGCGATCGCATCGACGACGTCTTCCGTTGGGTTCGGATGACGACGCCCGTGCTTCCGCTGAACACCGCCGCGCACCTGCACGCGCTATCGGACATTCCCGGCGGAACCCATGGCGTGGCGGAACTCGACAACCGTTTCGTGATTCTCGTATCCGAAAGCGCCGACGATCGGGACATCAACGGCGACAGCCTCAAGACCCTGGCACTGATCGGATGGCTCAGTCCATCCGGCGCCGTTGAAGCGTGGGACTTCACGCCCGGTGCCGGCAGTTCCAACTGGGCCGGTGCGACGTGGATGGCCGAGCAGCCGGATCGCGGACGGTTGAAGGTGGCGTTCCCGGAGAACGTCGGCGGCGTGAACCTCAACGCGGGCTTCCCGCCGGTTCCCGGCGGAGACACGGACGTCCTCGACAGCCTGCCGACCTTTCCCGATTTCTCCACGCCGACGACGCTGAGCATTCCCGGGGTCGCGATCGCCGTCGACCGCGACGAGGCCGGCATCGTGATCGCGAAGGGACACGGGTTCTATCGCGTCAGCGAAGCCGAGGACTCACGCGACTGGAATGGCGACGGCGACAAGCTGGACACCGGCTTGTGGCGCACGTCGCTCACGACGAGTACGTCGCAGTGGCTCAGCGACCTGAACACGATTCCCGCGCGTCTGTCAGTGGAAGTGAATCCGCAGGAAGCGTCGCCCGAGCACGCCGCGTTCATCGCGGACGAAACGATGCGCGGCCTGGACTTCAACAGCGATGGCGACGCGCTCGACTGGGTCGTGATGTGGATCGTGCTCGGCGAGGACTGCAACGGCAACGGCACGCCCGACGACGTCGACATCGCGTCGGCGACGAGCGCGGACGTCAACGCGAGCGGCATTCCGGACGAGTGCGAAACGACCGGGACTTTCTATTGCTTCGGCGACGGGAGCGGCGCGGCCTGCCCGTGCGGTCCAGGTCAGACGGGTGGTCCTGGCGCAGGTTGCAGAAACTCCGCCGGCACCGGCGGGACCCTCTCAGCGACCGGTGTGGCCAGCGTCGCGAGCGACACGCTGACGCTGCTCGCCAGCGGACTCTTGCCGAACACGCTCGGCCTCTATCTCCAAGGCACGAGCGATCAGTCCGGTGGACAGGGATCGATCGCGGGCGACGGATTGATGTGCGTGGGTGGCGCGATCGTTCGTCTGGGCGTGAGGGCGCAGACGTTCGGATCCTCGGACTTCGGCTTCGGATCGAGTCCGCTGGTCTCGGTGAAGGGCCAGGTCCCGGCGGCCGGAGGCACGCGCTACTACCAGGTCTACTACCGCGATTCGTTCGCGTTCTGCACGCCGTCGACGTTCAACCTGACGAGCGCGCTGCGGATTCCATGGGCACCTTGAATCGAATTCCGTCGCCGAATGGACGAGTGTCCGACACGTTGGGAAATCGGCTGTGATCCGCCGGAGGTGACGGCCGCGGACACGCTGTCGATGGAGCTCGTCGTCGAGGGCAAGCGGCGCGACGCGAACCCGCTGACTGCGACGGTCGCGATCCCTCGAAGTCGGTCGTCGTGCGAGCGCCACTCGCGCAGGACGCGGCCGGCAACGTGCGCGTCCTCGCGTGCGGACTTCACGTCGTCCCGCAGGCCGCTGCCGATCGGCGAGTGTTCGTTACACTTCGCGCGTCCATGCGCTGGTTGAGTGCACGCATATTTCTGTCCTTCGTGCTCGTCGCCGGTTGCTCGTCGGTGGCGCAGGCGCCGGTTGCGCCCACGAGCCAGGTCGCTGGCGACCTCGCGACCGCGCTGCCCGAGCTCATGCGCGGTGCGCTCGGCTTCGATCCGCCGCGCGCGGACGCGAATCCAACGGACTGGGAGGGCTGGCGGCAGTTGTTTCGCGTGCAACTCGAGGACGCCGGCCGCTCGCGCACGTGGTGGGTGCTCACCCGTGTCGCCCAGGATGCGGTGCCCTCCGAGCGCTTCATCACGTTCTCGATGACCATCGACGGCGTGCAAGAGACGATCGGGCGGCGTCTCACGCGCGTCTCCGTGTGGGTGCAGGAGCAGGGTGAAGACGACCTGCACGCCAGTGTGGTCGAGTTGCCTCGTCCTGCCCGCGCGCCCGGCGCGTTCGATCTGTGCCAGGTTTACCTCGCACGCTCCGCGGGGGACAGCGGCGACGCAGACGCAACCGCAGCACTCGAGCTCACGCACGCCGAGAAGCGGATGTACATGACCTGCGTGTCGTCGTTCGTAGAGCTGCTGCGCGTGATCCAGGGCAGCGAGGATCTTTCCCATGTGCTGTGGAGCGTGATCCAGAAGCCGAACTGGGTCGGAGTGATCCTGAAAGGCGGCGATGTGTCGGTCTCGATCGATCCGCGCTTCGCCGACGCGGCGGCGGTGATGGCGGAACTCGCGCCACCGCTCGAGTCACTGCCCGCGTGCCGCTTTCCCATGTCGGTCGACGTCAATGAGGAGCGCGCGCTCGACTGCGAGCTCACGGTGTGCTCGCCGCGACCGCCGCTGCACCTGGGCGGCGGCATCATCCGTCTAGTCGGCACGCATCCGACGCGTCGCGAGCGGCACGTGACCATCGAACTCCTCGGCTCGCGCGGTCCGGCGGCGACGGCGGCGGCGGCGGCCACGAGTCACTGAGCGGCGCCGAACTCTACCGAGGTCATCCGACCGAGTATCGTGCTCCTCATGAAGCAACTCACGTGGCTCGTCCTCGCGATCCTGCTCTCGACCGGTCGAGCCACCTGGGCGGCCAACCAGGCGGCACGCGCGGCCGCCGAAGAGAGCCAGACCGTGCTCGTGGCCGGTGCCACGGGCAGCATCGGCAAGCATGTCGTGCAACAGCTCTTGGCCCGCGGTCACAAAGTGCGCGGGCTGACGCGCAAGCCGGACGACGCGCGCCAGGAGAATTCGGCCGTCGACTGGGTGAAGGGCGATCTGCGCGAGCCCGACTCGCTCGAGGCCGCACTACGTGGCGTGGACAAGATCGTCTTCGCCGCCGGCTCGCGCAGCTGGGAAGATCCGACCAACACGCCCGAGAAAATCGACTTCGGCGGCGTCGCGGCGCTGGCGAGACTCGGCCGTGCTGCGGGGGTGAAGCACATGGTGTTGATCTCTTCAGCCGGCGTCACGCGCGACTGGCCCGCAGCCAGCGCCCATCTGAAGAACGTGCTCAAGTGGAAGGCCGCAGGCGAAGCCAGCCTGCGACAGAGTGGCGTCCCGTACACGATCCTGCGGCCGCTGGGGATGTGGAACGAACCCGGCGGGCAGCTCGGGATTGCCTTGTTGCAAGGAGACCTGGTCGAGGCCAGCGTCACGATCTCGCGCGCGGACCTGGCCGCTGTCGCGGTCGAGTCGCTGTTCAATCCCGACGCGCGCAACAAGACTTTCGAACTGTTCAACGCCGCGGCGTTCTCCGTCGACGGCTGGAAGAAGGACTTGGCGAAGCTGCACGCGGACCGGTAGGGACCCCGCGGAGTTCGTCCGGCCGCGCGACTGTCCGTTCGATCGCGCCCGCGCTGCAGGACGGGCGACGCGTCGCTGCGCGCCGATCATGTTCGTGGTTTTCTTTCCCGGCGCGTGCTTCGCCGTCACTTGGAACCGACGGCTCGGTTCGGCTCTCGTGCTCCGGCGAGGCCACCGTCGCTGCGTCAGAGTCTCTCCATTCGTCTGAGCGAAGAAGGAACGACGAACCCATGATTCCAGCACTCGTGATCGGGCCCTTCGGCCTCGCACTGGCTGCGATCGCCGCTGCTCAACAGCCGTCCCATGTCCCCGGCCGCGCGCTCGCGACGCGCATCCAGTTGCCTGGAAACTGCGCCTCCTCGGGCGCCAGCCACGCGCTGACCTACGTCCCGGGCGCGAGCACGACCAACACCTTCGTGACGACCGCCGACCCGGACATGCGCAAGTTCATCCTCCGCGTGCCGAGCAGCTACTCCGCCCAGCACGCGCCGTACCCCGTCGTCTACATGTTGCACGGCAGCGGTCAGACGGCGCAGAACATCCTCAACAACACCACGTGGAACCAGGCCGCCGAAGTGTACGAGTTCATCGCGGTGTACCCCGAGGCTCTGCCGTACCTGCTGATCGACGGCACGGTGCAGACGAAATGGCACACGACCTCGGTCGAGGACTTCGTCGTCGATCCGTCGGAGCTCCCGTTGCCCGACGACGTGCTGTTCGTGCGCGAGATCCACAACACGCTCGTCACGCATCTGAACATCGACTGCGATCGTGTCTACGCCAGCGGTTTCTCCAACGGAGGCGCATTCGTCAAGACGGAGATCCGCGTGAACCTCGCCGACATCTTCGCGGCGACGACGTCCGCCGGCGGCATCGGCGTAACCGGAACGGACGTCACGGAGTTCTACCCTGCGAACGGCGTCGACTTCCGGCCGCACTTCGAGCTGGTTGGGACGAAGGACGACAAGAAGATCGCGAACTGCGTCGCCGCCGGCGACCTGATGCCGGGCGACCTCCTCCCGCGTGCGGTCGCCGTCGTCGAGGCGACTCCCTGCATGTGGGATTCGCTGACGCTCTTCGCGCAGGCCGTCGGTCAGGACCCGGCGCTCTACACGACCATCGAGGGCCCGGCCTACACTCAGTTCCTGTGGAACTCCGTCGTGATCCCCGGGCCCGGACCGACCGAGTACCGCTTCCGCATCCTGCCGAACCTGACGCACGAGTATCCGAGCGGCACGAACTACTCGACGGACTACGTGCCGATCTTCTACGGGTGGATGAGTCAATTCACGCGGTAAGAGCTCACGAGCTGTTGGGTGAGACGTGCGAGAAGCTGCTTGCGCGATCGTGATCACGCGCCGGTTCGCGCACACCACGCCAGCGGCGCGCGGCTGTTCCGCAGGCTCCACGGGCGCATGCGCCCGCTCAGCTCACATCTTCCAGCCGGGCAAGCGGAACGTCTTGGCGTCCGCCTCGAAGAGCTCGCGATTGGAAGGGCTCTGGAAATAGTAGGTGACGTCTTCGACCGTCACGCGCGGCGAGTCCTGGCTCGGCCGGAAGCGCTCGCGACTGATGGGATCGGTGAGCAGGCCGCAGTACACGATCGGATC
>JANOFY010000394.1:0-20296 GCA_031413895.1 Planctomycetota bacterium
CGAGATCGGCGTGCAGCTCGGTTCGACCGACCTGCCGCTCTCGGAGCTCCTCGGCCTCGAGGTCGGCGACGTGATCCTGCTCGACGTCGAAGTCGGCAGCTTGCTCGACGTGTACGTCGAAGGCGAAGCGTGCGCGACCGCGCGTTGGGGCCAGCACGCAGGCCAGCTCGCGATCAAGATCGACGCACTCGGTGCGCGGCGCGAAGAACCATGACGCGCGACGACGGCCAGCACACAAGAGACACCCCGACCGGAGACAAGCGATGAGCGAACAGACGAAGACGAGCGACCTCGAGCACGCGATCGAACAGGCCACCGAGGCCGTCGCCGTTCAAGCGGCGCGTTTCGACACGTTGAGCGCCAACGCGCCGAGCGGCGAACCGATCAGCATCGACAGTCTGATGCCGGTGCCCGTCCGCGTCACCGTCGAGGTGGGACGCACGCGCAAGACGCTGGCGGACATCATGAAGCTCGCGCCGGGATCGCTGCTTGGGCTCGATCGCGAAGCGCACGAGCCGGTCGACGTGCTCGTGAACGGTCAGGTCGTCGCGCACGGGGAAGTCGTGACGATCGACAACATGTACGGCGTGCGGATCACGAGCGTCGAGGGGAAGAGCTGACGGATCGGATGGCGCGCGGCTCGAGCTCCAACACGCGCCGCGCTCTCTCGAGATCTCGCTCGTCGCGCTACTTGTAGTTCGACGCGGTCTCCCACCCGTCGGCCGACCACTGCGCCAACGGCACGACCAGCGAACCATCGAGCGTTCCGTTCCGATCGGCGTCGAGGAGGACGAGCGGTGACACCGCATCGTGCCCGTCGTTCACGAACGCGTACACGTATCCATGCGACTTGTGATCGGCGGACCACACGTGCGTGTAGCGCTGAACGAGCTGGGGCACCGCCGGAATCGATGCCGTCGCACGCGGATCCGCGACGAAGGTGAGTTTCGGCGGCTTGGCCGCCAGGTCGAATTCGTACACCGCGCGTGAGTCGACGAACTGCACGAGGACGCTCGTAGTCGAACCGAGCTTGCGCACGACGTGTGCGACCAGATCCTTGCCTTGCAGCGCGGCGTCGTACACGGTCTCGACGCGATCGATCACCGCCGGCTCGAGCGAGTACTCGGCATGCGCAGTGTCCTTGGGAACGAGTACGGGCGCGCGAAAGAGCCACGACTCGATGACCGTGTTTCCATCCGGTCGCTTCCCCGCCACGAGCAACGTCCTGCCGTCTTGCAGCGGGGCGACGGTCGTGGGCCAGTAAGACGTCGCGATCTCCTGCACGTCGCCGGAGAGTGTCGGCTCGTGCGACCAGAGAATCGACACGAGCTGGCCGCGCAGATCCCAGCGCGCCTTGCCGGTGATCGACACGTCTTTGAATTCGAGCGTCGCCTTGTGCTTGCCCGGCCAGCGCAGCTCAGCCGGCGGTGGACCCGACGCAGGCTTCCACGCCTGATCCTGCGCATTCGAGAGGACGATCGGGGCGAGCATCGCGAGCGCGATCGACGCGAGCCTTGCAGAGGAACGCGGGAGGGAGAAGGTCATGACTGCCAATCTACTCGGACTTCGCGTGGCCGTGCAGCCCGACGCTCCGTCACAGTCCGAACGCTCGTCCGGCGTGTGTTCCAACCGTCGCGAACCGTTGCGGCGAGAAGAAGTCCGTGTCGAACGCACTCACCGGCTCGCCGCGAATCATCTGCGTCACGCCCTCGCCGATCGACGGCGCGAGCTTGAAGCCATGGCCCGAGAAGCCGCTGACCACGAACAGTCCTTGGATGCCGTTCACCGGGCCGATCAGCGCCTGAGCATCGGGACTCACCGTGTACATGCCGACAGTCGAGCCAGCGTCCTTCTGCCCTGCGTACAGCGGCAGCCGCCGCGACAGCGACGCGTGTGCCCAGCTCTTGAACTCCGCGCTGACGGTTTCGTCGAGCTGATCGGGATCGGAGATCTCCCCGTCGTGCGCGTAGTCCATGTGTCCGACACGCGTGCGAGCGGCGTGCGACTCGCAGCGCGTGTAGAAACCGTGCTCGAGATCGAGCAACACCGGATGCGCAGCCGGCGCGAGTCTCGGGTGTGCCTCGGCAAAGCGCGCGTCGAGCTCAGCGTCGGGAGCCGATACGCTCGGTGAAGTTCCTGCCGCACGCCGCGCGACACTCTCCGCGCGTTCGATGCTGGCCGTCGCGGGCGGCGGTGACGAACCGCGCTGCACGTTCGCAACCGGCGGCTCGATGAAGTGCTGCTCCGGACGCACGACGCGCAGCGGGAGCTCGACACCGAGCGGCGCGAAGAGCGCGCGCGTCCACGGTCCCGACGCGACGACGACGGTCGCGGCTTCGATGCGACCACTGTCCGTCTCGACGCCTTCGATGCGTCCGCTGCGCACGACGAAGCCGGTCACTGCCACGCCCGTGCGAATGCTCGCTCCGCTTTCCCGCGCGAGCGCCGCGAACACGTTCACCGTGCGCACGGGATCGACGCCTCCGCCACCGGGCTCGAAGGCGCCAACGGTTCCGTCCTGCACGGCGATGCCCGGAACCAGTCGTCGAATCTCCGCCGCGTCGACGAGGCGCGTGTCGATGCCGATCTCGATCTGCATCGCGACGTTGCGCCGGATGAGCGCGACGTCCTCCGGTTTGTCCGGCCCGGCGAGCGTGAGCACGCCCATCTGTTGAAATGCGATCGAGCGCCCGGTGCGCGCCTCGAGCGTCGCGTACACGCGCAGCGAGTCGCGCGCCATCGCGGCGACCACGCGGTCGGAATAGAACTGGCGCAAGATCGCGCCCGATCGTCCGGAGGATCCGGCGGCGAGGTCCTTCTTCTCGAGCAGAAGCACCGGCTCGACCAGCGGGTCGAAGCGCTGCGCCGCGTACCACGCGATCGCGGTGCCCATCACCCCTCCACCCACGACGACGACCTCGGCTCTCATCGATTCGCGCGCGCTGCTTCCAGGGCAACTCGAGCGCTACTGCGCGCTCTCACGAGCTGTCCCAAGAGCGCGATTCTAGTCGCGGTTCGCAGCAGCGCGCCGTGGCGCGGACGTCATCGCGACGGGAGAATGAAAAGAGGAGCAGCCGGGGCGAAATCCGACTGCTCCCCACCCAACAGGAGAAACAGCCCCACGCATCGAGATCGACCGCGTGGGGCTGAAGTAGGGGGAGTCCATCGAACCGTTGCCTCGCAAGCGCACGTTGTGAGGGGTTACACGTGCACGACTACCAGACACCGGCCCTTGGTGATCGACTCCCGCGCGCAATTCCGTAGGACGGGGGGGCGCGTGTGTGGAGATTTTGGGGAAAACCTATCGGTAATCGCCCTGACGCGCCGGCGGTGTCGCCCTAGCGCAGCGAATGTGCCTTGCGGCGGCCGCGGGCGAACCAAGTCGCAGACCACGCGGCCACGACAAGGAGAGCCGCGAGCCCCGCCGCGCCGAGCGGGTGCGCCCCGGTCCACAGGGTCGCAGTCGCGAACCCGACCACCGGCCACAAGAATGCGCGCGCGATGCTCCGCCGCAGCGGCTGTTCGGCGATCGCGGCCGCCAGCGGCGGGCTCGTGCGGTAGTACCAACCGACGAACGCACGTCCGGGAGGCGTGGGCAGGAGCACGCGGTCGCGGAACCGGCGCAACGTGCGGACCTCCGGCTGCATCGCGGAACCGTAGGCCGCGGTCGCGACGAAGCAGAAGCCCATCGTGTCGTCGACACCCGCGCCCGACGGCACCTCGAGCGCGAACTCGAACGGCGCGTTCGAGGCGACCGTGTCTCCCGTCGCGTTGCTCGCGATCACGCGCCAGTGGTACTCGTGCCCGTATTGCAGGAGCGCGATCTGCACTTCGTAGCTCGTCGCGCTCGCGTCGGCGGGAAAGCTGAACGCGATCGGATTGAACGAAGGGTCGTCCGCGATCTGAACGACGTAGCCGTCGTGATCCGCCGAAGCGGTCCATTGAAGCGAGAGTGGGAACAGTCCGACGGGTTCCGATCCGTCCCCGGGAGACGTGAGCTCGAACACTCCTGGAAGCGGCAGACCTAGCGACTGCGGTGCGTCGTCGCCACCTCGCGCGGACTCCACGCGACGAAGGAATTCGAGCGCGCTTGGATCTTCGTCGAAGACGTCACTCCACGACCAGGAATGGATCGGGACGATGGATCGCGGCGAACCCGCGACGAGCGATCGGCTCGCGGATCCCTCGGACGAAACGAGAGCGCGCAGCACAATGTCGCTCACGCGCTCCGTCGCATGGCTCCGGCGATCGTGAATGAAAAGGTCCGGCAGACCGTTCGTGTCGCCGAAGTCCAGATTGTTCGCGTGGCTCCAGAACGCCACGTAGCGGCCGTCCGCGGAGACCGAGGGGTTGGAGCTGTCGCCGTTTGCTTGTCCCCCGTCGCTCGAGATGCTCACGAGCGTCGTTGCCGCCGTTTCGGCGTCGTGAACGAACACGTCAGCGAATCCGTTGGCGTCATCGGCGACGAGGTGCGTCTCCGTGCTCGAGAACACGACACAGCGGCCGTCGGTGGAAACGGAAAGCCACGCACTCTCACTCGCACATTGCGACGACTCCGCGTTGGCGCCTCCGTGACTCGCTGTGAGAGCGAGAACGGGCGCGCACAAGAGACCCACCGCGAGCAATGTGTCGAGCCCTGCCCTGATCTCGACCATGCGGGGCATTCTCCGGGCATTCGTCGCCCTGTCAACGCGAGTGGGGCTTGTCGCGACGGGAGACGCGTGCGATAGGCCTTTCGCACAAGTCCGACGGGGTGTTCGACCGCTAGAATGCCCGCCGACCATGATTCCGAAGCGCCGCACACGCACGATCCGAATCCGAGACCTCGCGCTCGGGGGCGACGCGCCGATCGCCGTGCAGAGCATGGCGGCGACGCGCACGCGCGACCTCGACGCGACGATGCGTCAGATTCGAATCTTGGAAGCGGCCGGCGCGGACTTGATCCGCATCGCCGTCGACAGCCGCGAGGACGTCAAGGCTCTCGCGACGCTGCGTTCGCAGACAACTGCTCGGCTCTCGGTCGACTTGCAGGAGAACTATCGCCTTGCCGCCGAAGTCGCGCCGTTCGTCGACAAGATCCGCTACAACCCCGGCCACCTCCACCACCACGAGAAGTCGAAGTCCGTGCGCGAGAAGGTCGCGTTCCTCGTCGACGTCGCAGTGAAGCACGACTGCGCGATCCGCATCGGCATCAACGCGGGCTCGATCGCGCCGGAGTACAAGGAGCGCTTCGGTGCTGATCACGTCGCGGCGATCGTTCAATGCGGCGTCGATCACTGCGCGATGATGGACAAGCTCGGCTTCGAGAATTACCTCGTCTCGATCAAAGACTCCGACCCGCGCCTCGTCGTCGATGCGAACATCCGTTTCGCGGAAGCTCGGCCCGATGTGCCGTTGCATCTCGGCGTCACCGAAGCCGGTCTGCCGCCCGAAGGCATCATCAAGACGCGGATCGCGTTCGAGCAGCTCCTCGCGCGCGGGCTCGGCGACACGTTGCGCGTCTCGTTGACGCTGCCGTTCGACGACAAGGGCAAGGAGATCGAAGTCGGACGCGAGCTCTTGCGCGACATCGAGAACGGCCGCTTCCGCTCGGTGCCGCCGAACTTCTTCGACGGGCTCAACATCATCGCGTGCCCGTCGTGCTCGCGTGTCGAGAACGAGCGCTTTATCGAGCTGGCCGAGGACGTCAAACGATTGACGGCGTACGCGAAGGAACACGACCTCACGATCGCGGTGATGGGTTGCCGGGTGAACGGGCCGGGTGAGACGGACGACGCGGACCTGGGTCTCTGGTGCGGCCCGACGACGGTGAACCTGAAGCGCGGCGAAGTCGACGTCGGCGCGTACAGCTACGACGAGATCTTGCCGCAGCTCAAGGGCGAGCTGGATCGACTCATCGCTGCGAAGCCGCGATAGCACGTCCGACGCAAACCGCAGCGGACTCATTGTCACGATTGACTGTGCGGTCCGCGCGATCGATGATCCGCGCTTCGCCAGGTGAGCATTCGCCGTCCCGCGGCGCGTTCCGCTCACGCGATCGCATGGCGTCCATCTACGATCTCAAACCGCGGTTCCAGGCTCTGCTGCGCCCGACGATCCGCGCACTCGCTGCCGCGCACGTCACGCCGAACGTGGTCACGCTTGTCGCGCTCGTCGGCTCGGCCACCGTCGGTGTCGCGATCGCGATGAATCCCGACGCGCCCGCCGTGCTCTTGCTCCTGCCGGCGTGGCTCTTCGTCCGCATGGCGCTCAACGCGATCGACGGGATGATGGCGCGTGAGCTCGAGATGTCGACATCGCTCGGCGCGGTGCTCAACGAGGTCGGCGATGTGCTCTCCGACTTCTTCTTGTACGCGCCGCTAGCCGTGATTGCCCCGGCCGCCACTTGGCACATCGTCGGCTTCTCGATCGGCGCGATGCTCACCGAGTTCTGCGGCGTCGTCACGCGCGCGCTCGGCGGCACTCGTCGCTACGACGGGCCGATGGGCAAGAGCGATCGCGCGTTCGCGGTCGGTGCGGTCGCCCTCCTCACGTTCGCGGCGCCCGAAGTGCGCCAACATTGGAGCTGGATCTTCGCTGCACTCGGAGGGCTGACGCTCCTGACGTGCACGAACCGCATCCAGCGCGGCCTCGCTGAATTGCGGATCGAGAAGCCCGCATGATGCGCTGGTTCGAGAGCCTCGATCGCGTGTGGAGGATGGGCGTCGTCATCCTCGCGGTTCTCGTCCTCGCGTCGGTCGTGGTCGCGCTGCTGCGAAGCGCCAAACCCGACAAGGACTACACCGAGCTCAGCGCGCGCGTGCGCTCGTGGTGGTTCATGGCCGCCTTGTTTTTCGGCGCCATCGTCGTCCACCGGCGCATCTCGTACGTCTTCTTCGCCGCCGTCAGCTTCTGGGCGATGAAGGAGTACGTGACGCTGCTCAAGACGCGGCCCGCGGATCACAAGACGCTCGTGCTGACGTTTCTCTCGATTCCCGTCCAGTACCTGTGGGTCGACATCGAGTGGTACGGGATGTTCGTCATCTTCATCCCCGTCTACATGTTCATCATGCTGCCGCTGCGGCTCCTCTTCTCGAAGGAGACGAGCGGTTTCGTCGCATCGGCATCCCAGATCCAGTGGGGACTGATGTCGTTCGTGTTCGGCTTGAGCCACATGGCGTACTTGCTGACGTTCGAGCACGTCGGCGCGAGCGACACGAACGGATGCATGATGATCCTCTTCCTCGTGTTCGTCGTCGAGATGAGCGACGTCCTGCAGTACGTGTGGGGCAAGACGCTCGGTCGTCACAAGATCATGGCGACCGTGAGCCCCAACAAGACGTGGGAGGGATTCCTCGGCGGGATCGCGAGCGCGACGCTGCTGAGTCTGTCGATCCGGTTCTTGACGCCGTTCTCCGTGCTGGAATGCCTCGGTGTCGCATTCTTGGTCTGCCTCGCGGGATTCGGCGGCGGCGCGGTCATGAGCGCGGTCAAGCGCGACTTCGGTGTAAAAGACTTCGGCGGCATCATCCCCGGGCACGGCGGCATGCTCGACCGTGTCGACTCGTTGTGTTATGCCGCACCCGTCTTCTTCCACTACGTTCGGAACTTCTACATCCCGTGACCCGCCGAGTCCTTTAAGTGGATGCGGAGTCCACGCATCGAAACGACGCACGAAAGCCGAGGAGCGGCTGAGCTCGACACCGCCGCGCCGGCCGCGACTAGCGGCAGGCCGCTGCCGGAAGTCCGCCCGCGAAGCATCGGCGCGCGCATCGCGCAGATGGCGTTCTTCTTGTTCGCCATGCGCCCGTTCATGGCGGTGTTCATCGGCCTGCGCGTGCGCGGACGCGAGCATCTGCCAAAGCGCGATCCGTTCATCCTCTACGCGAACCACGCGAGCCACCTCGACACGGTCTCGCTGTTGAATCTATTCCCGCTGATGCGGCTCGAGCGCATCCACCCGGTCGCCGCGGCGGACTACTTCGAGCGCAATCGCTTCGTCGCGTGGCTGAGCCGCACGTTCATCAACATCCTCCCGATCACGCGACGCAACATCACCGCCGAGAACAATCCGGTGCGGCGGATGCAATCGGTACTCGCGCTCGGACATTCGCTCGTCATCTTTCCCGAAGGAACGCGCGGCACGGGCGAGGAGATCGGTCACTTCCATTCAGGGATCGCGCACCTGCTCGCGAAGTCGCCGGACATCGACGTCGTGCCGGCGTACCTCATGAACATGGGACGCAGCTTGCCCAAAGGCGAGTTCATCCCCGTGCCGTTCTTCTGCGAGATCCGTCTCGGAGCGCCGCGGCGCATCACCGGCAGCCGCCAAGAGATGATCGAGGCACTCGAAGCGGCCGTGCACGAGCTCAAGAACGGGCGCTGAGCGTGGCCGGCGCAGCGCCGCCCGGATCGCAGCTCTCGCCGATCGATCGATTCGCAAGCGGCCGCTGGGCGCTGATCGCGTCGCTCGCGTGGGGCTTCGCCGAGGCGACGGTGTTCTTCATCGTGCCCGACGTTCTGTTGATGTGGCTCGCGTCGCGATCGTTGCGCTGCGGCATGAAGGGCACGGGCGTCGCAATCCTCGGTGCGCTCGTCGGCGGCGCGTTGATGCATGGAGTCGGTGCGCGTTCACCCGAGTACGCCGCGGAGCTCCTCGATCAGGTTCCGGCGATCAGTCGCGCGATGATCGACGACGTGCGCAGTGAAACGGCCCAAGCGGGTCTTGGCGCCGTCCTGCTCGGGCCGTTGCAAGGACAGCCGTACAAGATCTACGCGGCGATGTGGGGCGCGCGGCGCGGGAACCTGCCCGCGTTCCTCTTCGTTTCGATCCCAGCTCGCGGCGTGCGCTTCCTGCTGTGCGTCCTCCTCGCGCACTTCGTGTACCGCGCGCTCGCACGCTGGACGCATCGCAGCCCGGCTATCGAGGCCGCGATCCTCGCCGGCGGTTGGATCGCGTTCTACGTCTTCTACTTCTGGCGCTTCCGAGGATGAGCGCGGGCCTCACGACGCGCGCGACTCGACGCCGCGCATCATCGCCTCGCGCGCGGCGGCGGGAACGTTCGGCGCGACGACCTTCTTGAAGTACACGGAGCGCTCGAACTCTTCCATGTGCTCGCGCAGGTGCGCGCCGCCTCCACCCGTTCCGCGGTTGGCGACCTTCGCCGCCGCGGCGAGTCGCGGTCGCCACTCGATGCCGGCGGCCGTCGCCGCGAGCACGAGCCGCCCGAGCACTTCGTTCACCTGACCGAGGTCCGCGCGCAGGTCGTCGATCACGACCGCGGTCAGCGCTCGATCGACGCGCACGCCGTCCTGCGGCGTCCGAATCGAATCCGGCGACGATTGCAGGTAATCCCAGAAGAGCTCGAACGCGACGTCGCCGCTTCCGATCCGTGCGCGGATCTTCGCGCGCTCCTGGGGCAGCACGGTCGGGTAGTAGTCACAGATCGCGTCGAAGAGCGCGGCCAGCTCCGTCAAGACGTCGACGCCCGCGCGCTGACGCGCCTCGGTCCACGCGGCTGCGAGGTCTTCCGCGCGCGGTTTTTTGAGGAAGCCGCGCAACCGGCGCTCCTTGCACACGAGCGCGAACTCGCGCTCGACGTTGCGCTTCCAGTTCACGAGCCGCGGCTCGATCGACAGTAGACGTTTTTCCCAATCTTCCATGCTTGTGTGTGCTCACGCTCCCGCGCGATGTTCGCTCACGCCGGGAGCATCGACCTTGCGCATCCGCGCACCGACCATGGCGAGCGCGAGTCCGAGCGCGGCACGCCACAAGAAGCCCGGAAAGGCCTCGTGCACCGCGACCTTGGTGTTGTTGTACGTGCGCCGGTGCGCGAAGTCTTCCACGCGGCCGCCCACCGCGTGACTGGTGAAATACAACACGCCCCACAGCATCAGCACGCCGCCCAGGCCGGTCACGATCCAACCCAGGCGCTTCTGCTGGCGACGATCCGTGACGCGAGCGGGCGCATCTGAGTTTCCGGGCTGCACGGCGAAAGTGTAGGACGCTCGCCGCGCGCCGTGTAGCGTAGACTCTCCACCCGTCGCCATGTCCCCGACGCTCTCTTCGCGCGAACGATTCCTGGCCGCGTGCCGCCGCGAACGCGTCGACGTTCCGCCGGCCTGGATCATGCGTCAGGCCGGACGCTACCTCCCCGAGTACCGCGCGCTGCGCGCCGAGCACGACTTTCTGTCGCTCGTGCGCACGCCCCATCTCGCCGCCGAGGCGACGCTGCAACCGATCCGGCGCTTCGACATGGACGCGGCCGTGATCTTCTCCGACATCCTCGTCCCGCCTGCGGCGATGGGGCTCGACGTCACCTTCCGCGAGAACGAAGGGCCGCGCCTCCAGCCGCAGGTGCGCACGTTGCTCGACGTCGAGCACTTGAAGGATTTCGACGCGGAGACCGCCACGGGTTACGTCGGCGAAGCGATCCGCACGGTCCGCCGCGAGCTCGGCGACTCGAAGGCCATCATCGGTTTCTGCGGCGCGCCGTGGACGACGGCCAGCTACATGATCGAGGGTGCTTCGAGCCGCAACTTCGAGGAGTCGAAGAAGCTCCTGTACTCGCGCCCGGACGTCTTCAACCGTCTGTGCGAGCGACTCGTCGACAACCTCGTCCCCTACCTTGGAATGCAGATCCGAGCGGGCGCGGACGTGGTGCAGGTTTTTGACAGCTGGGGCGGCGCGCTCGATGCCGAAACATACCGGCATGCGATCCTGCCGCACGTCCGCCGTCTCGTCGCGGGCGCCAAGGCGCTCGGAGCTCCCGTGATCCTGTACGTGAACGGCGCGAACCATCTGCTGCAGCTTCTTGCAGGGGCGTTCCCCGACGTGATCAGCGTCGACTGGCGCGTGTCGCCGCAGGAAGCGATTCGACACGTCGGCGCGCGCGCCGCGCTCCAAGGCAATCTGGATCCGTGCGCACTTCTCGCACCGCCCGAGATCGTCGAGCGCGAGACGAACCGCGTGCTCGACGCGTTCTGCGAGCAATCGGGCTACATCTTCAATCTCGGCAGCGGCATCCTGCCGAACACGCCGGTCGAGAGCGTCGCGACCGTGTTTCGCACGATCCGAGCGCGGCGCAGCGGAACACCGCTCGGCGCGGCGTCATGACGGAGAGTTCGATCCCGCGCACGCTGTTCGAGAAGTACGCCACGTCCGCGCCGCGCTACACGTCGTATCCGACGGCGGTCGATTGGTCGAAGGACTTCGATCCGACGCGCTATCCGGCGCTGCTCGAGCGCGTGGCGCAGGACGCTGGCCCGCTTTCGGTGTACGTGCACCTACCGTTCTGCGCGGAGCTGTGCCTCTTCTGCGGCTGCAACGTCATCGTGTCGAAGAGTCACTCGCGCATCGACGCGTACATCGACCGATTGGAAGCGGAGTTCGCGCGCGTCGGCGCGACCGGCATCGGTCGCCGGCCTGTGCACCAATATCACTGGGGCGGCGGAACGCCGACACAGCTCGACCTCGGGCAGATCGAGCGCGTGCAGGCCGCCTTCGCGCGCACGTTTCGACTCGCACCCGATGCCGAGGTCGCTATCGAGGTCGATCCGCGCGTCACCTCAGCCGCGCAGATCGAGCTGCTCGTCACCCTCGGCTTCAACCGCGTGTCGCTCGGTGTCCAAGACTTCGAGCCGCGCGTGCAGGAAGCCATCCACCGTGTGCAGAGCGAGGAAGAGACGCGCGCCGTCGTCGATGCCGCACGCTCGAGCGGCATCAAGTCGGTCAACATCGACCTGATCTACGGCCTGCCGCACCAGACCGAGGCCGGTTTCGCGCGCACGGTCGAGCGCGTGCTCGCCATTCGTCCGGAACGCGTCGCGCTCTTCCACTACGCGCACGTGCCGTGGATGAAGCGTCACCAGACGGCGGTGCACATCGACCAAGCGCCGCCCTCGGACGTGAAGCTCTCCATCTTCATGCATGCGGTCGAGCAGTTCCGCGCCGCGGGGTACGTGTACATCGGGCTCGATCACTTCGCCCTGCCGAACGACGAGCTCGCGATCGCGCTCTCGCACGAGAAGCTGCAACGCAACTTCATGGGCTACACGACGCGCCGCGGCACGGACATGGTGCCCTTCGGAGTGTCGAGCATCGGCGACGTCGGCGGCTGCTACGTGCAGAACGCGCCGGTCGAGGCGGACTACAAGGCGGCGATCGACGAACGCGGCTTCGCGACGCACCGCGGCCACGAGCTCAGCGCCGACGATCGACTGCGACGCGACGTGATCCTCTCGCTGATGTGCAACGGCGTGCTCCGCAAGTCCGAGATCGAAGCGCGCCACGGCATCCGTTTCGACACCACGTTCGCGAGCGAGCTCGCGGCGCTGCGTCCGCTGGCGGACGACGGGCTCGTGCGACTCGACGCCGACGCGCTGCGCCTCACACCGATCGGTCAGATGCTGATGCGCAACGTCGCGGTGGTGTTCGATCGCTACCTCGCCGAGCGCAAGGCGCGCGGCGAGGACGCGCGCTCGACGTTCTCGAAGACGCTCTGAACGTCAGGGACGCACGGTGACAAGCTCGCCGGGCTTCAGCGAGAGCGCCATGCGCGCGACCTCCGCCTCAGCCTTGTAGAAGACGATCTCGCGGCCGATCTCCTCGACGGCCACGACGGCGGACCGACCTTCTTCGATCATCGGGCGCTGCCAGACGACAGCGCCCGAGCCGCGCCAGCACAGCATCGTGAGCTCGTTGCCTTGCGCGTCGTGGACAGCGAACTGGTCTGCGAAGCTCTTCCTGTCTCCGAGGTCGACCTGCAGGTGACACTGCAGCGATACGGGAACCTCGAGCTGCGCGAACTTCGAGTCCTGTGGGACCTCGTAATCGAATACGAACGCGATCTCCTTGCTCGTCAGCTGGAAATGGAGTCCGTCCGTCGAGACCTCTCCGAAATCGAAGCGGCCTTCGTCGTTCGTCACGCGCGACAGGCGCCAGTTCGTCGGCGTGTCAGGATCCGTCCTACGCCCCAAGCGGACATGAACTCCCGCGATCGCGCGACCGCCGTGCGCGACGACGCGACCAGCGACGCGCTGCGTCGTCGCGTCATCTGGGATCACGATCTCGATCGATCGCTCTGCGCGCGCGTGCTCGAGGCGGGCAAAACGCATCGACTTGCCGTCGATCGCGAGCAGCACGTATTCGCGGTCGAGGACACCGTCGATCTCGAAGCGCCCCTCGGCATCGGCAGTCACCTCGGGCGTGTGCGACTGGGCGCGGAACGCGTCCTCGACCGTCGTCGCCTGCGCCATCATCATGTCGCCCTCTTTCTGGATGTAGCTGCCGAAGGGGGTTCCGTCCTCGATCCAAACGAGCGCTCCGGACATGTGCTTGCCGTGCTCGTCGACGACGCGGCCGCGAATCGTGAGTGGCTTCGCTCCTAGCACGAGGCTCAGCTCGAGCGGCTCGCCCGAAGCACTCAATCGCGACCGCTCCGGCAATTCCTCGCTCGCGGGGCCGAAGCCCTGTTTGATCGCGTGGATCCTGCGAAAGTTTTCGCGCGGCTGCCAATCGCCCTTTTCGTCGAGGTCGAATACGTCGGCGCCGATCGCGAGCGCCAGATCGAACTCGAAACGACCATCGGGGCCCGTCGTCTCGATCGCTGCGCCGTGCGACACGAGCGCGCCCTCGGCAGGACGGCCATCCGGTTCGAGGACGATCCCGCGCACGACCGCGTGCGGCTCCTCGGGCGTCGTCAGCACGATCTCGAGATCGAGCGTGGTGTGGTCCGGCATCGGACGAGCCTCGAGCGAGTATCCCGTCGCGCGCACGGTCACTTGACCGGGACACGCCGGCACGTCTCCGATCTCGAATCGTCCGTCCGCATCCGTCCGCGCGTCGCGCGACGTCCCAGTCGACGTGTCGAGGATCCGGCCCAGGCTGGCGCGCATCTTCTCGTCGATCGACGACGATACGTCAGCGCCCGCGATCGGTCGACGCGATCCATCGAACACGCGCCCCGCCACCGTGATCCTCGGCCCGACGACGATGAGCACTTCGCGATCGGATGCGTCGAGCCGGGGATGGAGCGCGGTCGTCCACGACTCGTTCTCCGCGGCGAGTTGGAACATGTGTGCGTCGTTCGCGAACCCGAACTCGCCCTTCGAATCAGCTCGTGCGAGCACGGACTTCCCGCGCAGTGACGCGAGAGTTCCTGGACTGCCGTAGATCTCGATGTTCGGAACCGGCGCGCCCGCGACGTCGATCACACGACCGTGAACGAGCGTCTTGGGCGGCGCGACGATCGCCGCAGACTGTTCTTGTGGAGTCGGCGCGCTCACCGCCGCTCGCGCGACCGCGACTTCGCTCGACTCGGTGACGAGCGGCGCGGTCGGTGCGTCGGATGCTTCGAGCGCGAGCCCGGGCGCCGCTGCGGTCGAGGGAGACTCCCCCGTACTGAACTCCGGCGATGTCCAGTGCACGACCGCGGCGATCGTCCCCGCGGCGAGCGCAATAGCGAGCGCCGCCTTGATCTTGGCGTTCATCAAAAGTCCTCCAGCAGCAGCGGGGCCGTGCGTCTGAACCCACGGAACGAACAGCGCCATCCATGCGCCGCGATTGGAACCGTGCTCGCGATCGAGGCGCTCGCGCAACTTCTCGAGCGCGCGCGCCAGACGCGTTTTGACCGTCTTGACCGGGATACCGAGTTCGCTCGCGATGTCGCGCGGCGGAACGTCGTCGAAGTAGCGGCGCACGATCACCGAGCGGTACGGCTCGTCGAGATCGAGAACCGCTCCCATCAACATTTTCTGCCGCGCGATCGCTTCGAGCGACTCGTCGAAGGGAGGGAGCACGTCGTTCCGCGCAGCGGCACGCTCACGCGCAACACGCCGATCATCCGCGCGACGATCCTGCTTCGCGAGGTTGCGCAAGACCCCCCCGAACCACGCTCGCAGCGGCACGTGCTCGCCGGGTGGACGCTCGAGCGCAGCGACCCACGTGCGCTGTACGAGATCGTCGGCGTGGTTGGGATCCGCGACGAGGCTGCGCGCAAGCCGTCGCACCCATTCCGAGTGCGCCAGCAAACTCTCCGCGTCCTTTGCCGACCGATCCATGTTCGTCGATAGAGGATTGCCGCGGACTTCGGATCGACCTCAGCGCGGTTGGAAGAAGTTTCCCACCGCCCGCGAGGGTACGCACTCCGGTGCGTTCAGAACCGCGGATTCGCGCGCCGATAAGACCGTGCCCCAGAGCGACCGGTTACCCCCGGTGCGCCCGCATTACCCCATGGATATCGCAACACTGCTCGGGTTCGTGCTCGGCTTCGGCCTGATCCTCTGGTCGATGGCGCACAACGGCATCGCCGGATTGGCGCTGTTCGTTCACGGTCCGGCGGCCGCGGTCGTGGTCGGCGGAAGCGTCGCGGCGATCCTGATTCACTTCCCGCTCAGCGACTGCAAGAACCTCGTGAAGGTGATCCTCAAGAACTTCTTGAACAAGGTTCCTTCGCCGACGGACGAGATCGAGCGGATCATGGAGTACGCGAACTTGGCGCGCAAAGAAGGCTTGCTCGCGCTCGAGGCGAAGCTCGAAGAAGTCAACGACCGCTTTTTCGCCAAAGGCGTGCAGCTCGTCGTCGACGGCTTCTCCGCGGAGACCGTGCGCGACATCCTCGAACTCGAAGCGGAAGTCGAAAAGCAGCGCCACACGGTCGGCAAGACGATGCTCCAACAGTTCGGCACGTTCGCGCCGGCGTTCGGCATGGTGGAGACGCTGATTGGCCTCGTGCAGATGCTCTCGAACTTGTCGGACCCGTCGAAGATCGGCGCGGGCATGGCCGGCGCGCTCGTCGGAACGTTCTACGGCGCGTTCGTCGCGAACATGATCATGCTGCCGCTCGCAGGCAAGCTCGACATCCGCTCGAAGGAGGAATACCTCCTGCGCGAGCTGATGATCGAGGGCATCGTCGCGATTCAATCCGGCTAGAAGCCGCAGCTCATCAAAGAGAAGCTCAAGGGATTCCTTCCGCCCTCCGCGCGCGAAGGTGTCGCGGCCTGATCCGTGGCCAAGAAGAAACAAGAAGAGGCAGCACACAGCGAGAGCTGGCTCGTCAGCTACTGCGACATGATCTCGCTGCTCGTCACGTTCTTCTTGATGATGATGACGTTCTCGAGCAAGGAGGAGTTCGACGTCCACCAAGTCGGCATCGGGCTCTTGAACGGCCGCGGTGGGATCTGGCAGTCGCCGATCAGTTTTCCCGAGCAAGAAGAGCTCGATCCCAGCGTCGTCGGCCGATTGGCGCGCGATCTCGCAGCGATGGGCGAAGTCGAAGCGGGGGAGCAGGCGACGTCGATCCAAACGCAGCAAGATGGTTTCGCGATCAGCTTCGACACGCAATCGTCGTTCGCGCCGGGCTCCGCAAGCGTGACCCCGGCACTCCAGAAGAACCTGGCTACCGTTTCAGGCGCGCTCCAGGGCTACACGAATCTCGTCGTCGTCGAGGGGTTCACCGACGATCGCTTCCAGCCCACGCCGCAGTACCCGACCGCGGAAGCACTCGGCATCGCGCGCGCGCAAGCGGCAGCGCGCGTGATCTTGGAGAACAGCGTGATCGCGCCCGATCAGCTCCAGATCGCGAGCGCCGGAGCGCTCCGGCCGCGCACGACGAACGATTCAGCGACCGGACGCACGAGCAATCGGCGCGTCGAGATCCGCGTCGTGTCGCTCGCGAAGCCCAAGCAGGCGGCGACCCAAGAGGAGCGGTGAGCGTCACCGCCGCAGTACTTCGATGTCGGAGAAACACGGTCCGAAATCAGGCGCCGAGGCCAAGGGCGAGCACGGCGGCGCCGAGCACGCCGAGCATGCCGAGCATCCGCCGCACGCGAAGCACAAGGAGCACGAACACGATCACGGTCCCGGCACGCCGCCGTGGCTGATCTCGTTCGGTGACATGATGACCCTGTTCCTGTGCTTCTTCATCATGCTCGTGACCATGGGCAAGGAGCAGGACGCGGGCCTGGTCGCCAGCGGCCTCGGTCCGCTCGTCGCGGCGCTCGAGAGCAGCGGCATGAACAACGCGCTCGACGGCGCGGAGGTGCTCTACGCCGTCAACACGTACCGCCGGCGATTCGGCTTGGCGGCGATCACCGATCCCGATCACATCAGCGGCGCACCCGAGGTCAAGAGCGCGTCGGAAGTCGAAGGGATCGTGAAGAAGGCGCTGCGGCCGTACTCGGAGCTGAAGCAGCCGTTCGTCGCCGATTTTCGCGAGGACTCGGCGGATCTGTCCGACAGCACGCGCCGCTATCTCGATCTCCTCGTCGACACGCTGCGGCCCGGGTTCGGCCAGCTGCTCATCCTCGAGGGCCACGCCGACGACGCGGCGTCGAAGTTCGCGAACAACAATGCTTGGCTCGCCTCCGCGCGTGCGCAAGCGGTCAAAAACTACTTGGTCGAAGAGCACGGCCTCATCCCGCAGCGCGTCGAGGCGCGGGCGTGGGCCATCGAAGTGACTGGGCCCGGCATCAGCCGCCGCGGCGTCGACGCACGCTTCATCCAGCCGGAGAAGCAGGAACAGAGCTGAACTCCAAGGAATCCCCCATGGCAGACAAGAAAGACAGCGCGCAAAGCGAGAAGAAGCCCGGCGAGCAAGCCGCGCCGGCGAAGAGCAAGAAACCGATGCTCCTCGGTGGCGGCGTCGTCGCGTTGATCGGGCTCGCCTACGTGTTCTCGACGATGGCCGTGCCGGCGAAGGAGCACAAGGCGCCCGCGCTCGCCGGTCCGTTCGTCGCCAAGCTCTCGAAAACGGACTTGCAGGTGAACTTGTCGGGCGAGAGCAGCAAGCGCTACCTCGTGATGAAGCTGAACGCCGAATACTTCGCGTACGACGAAGCGTACGTGCAGGGGCGCCTGGGCGGCGCGGCCGCGGCCGACGCGCACGGCGGCGAACCGCCCAAGGAAGACCCGCTCTACATCGCGATGCTCAAGGATGCGCTGCTCGAGCTCGCCGCGACGAAGACGCGCGACGAGGTGACGAACCCCGCGTTGATGGACGGCTTCCTGGAGCAGATCCGAACGGTCGTCAACCCGATCTTGTTCCCGGTGCACGTCGGAGATTCGCACTCGGCAACACGGTCGGACACGCTGTCGGGGCTGCGCGTAGGTGAATCCGTCATGGACTCGACGATGCGCGGCTTCCTGCACGAGCACGCGCTCACGCTCGACGGACCGAAGCGCTCGATCGCGCTCGACGACGGGGCCAAGGTGACCTTCGAAGGCACGGAACGCGACCTCAAGCTCACGAACAAGGCCGGTCAGTGCGTGTTCGTCGACGTGACGGACTACAAGTCCGAATTCGCCGGTGAAGTCCCGATCGGCGTGCCCGGACGGGTGCGGCGCATCTACCGCGACTCGTTCCTCGTGCAGTAGCTCGCGGGCGAGGGGTGCCGTAGCTCGCGGCTCGCGGGCGAAGAAATTCGCCGTCACCCGCCAATCGGACCGCTTCGGCGTTCTCTTCGCCGCGAGCGTTTCCTATCCTCCTCCCGCTGCCGAGGGAACCCCGGAGGACTTGGAACGATGAGTCAGCTCTTCAAGTGTAAGCCGCTCTCGTTGTTGCTCGAGGAGATGAAGGGCGAGGATCGCCTTCATCGCTGTCTCGGGCCCGTTCAGCTCACGAGCCTAGGCGTCGGCGCGATCATCGGCGCCGGGATCTTCGTCGCGACGGGGGCGGCCGCGAAGGACGTCGCCGGTCCGGCACTCATGCTCTCGTACGTCGTCGCGGGCATCACCTGCATCTTCGCCGCGCTCTGCTACGCCGAGTTCGCGTCGATGGTGCCCGTCGCCGGATCCGCGTACACGTACGCGTACGCCACGCTCGGCGAGCTCTTCGCGTGGATCATCGGTTGGGACCTGGTGCTCGAGTACGCAGTCGGCTCGGCGACCGTCGCCAACGGGTGGTCGGGTTACTTCCAGAGCGTGCTCGCCAAGTTCGACATCGTGCTCCCGGCTGCGCTCGCCGGACCACCGTTCGTCTACGAAGCCGGACACTTCGTCGCCAGGGGCGGATTCATCAATCTGCCCGCGGTGCTCGTCGTCGTCCTCGTGACCCTCGTGCTCGTGAAGGGGATCCAGGAGAGCGCCAGCTTCAATTCGTTGATGGTGATGTTGAAGGTCGCGACGGTGATCTTCGTGATCCTCGTGGGAGCGTTCTACATCGATCCCTCCAACTGGCATCCCTTCGCACCTTACGGGTTGACGGGCGTCAGCTTCTTCGGACATACCCTCCTCGGGCAGACGGGCGCCGGCGGCGCTCCCGTGGGCATGCTCGCGGGTGCGGCGATCATCTTCTTCGCGTACATCGGCTTCGACTCCGTTTCGACGCATGCCGAAGAGGCGCGTAACCCAAGGCGCGACGTGCCGATCGGCATCATCGCCTCGCTCGTCATCTGCACCGTGCTCTACATCGCTGTCGTCGCCGTGCTCACGGGGATGGTGAAGTTCAGCCTGATCAGCAAGGACGCGGGCGTTTCCGACGCCTTCAAACAGGCCGGCCTTCCCTGGGCGGAGTTTCTGATCGCTGCGGCCGGCGTCGCCGGGATCACCTCCGTGCTCCTCGTGATGATGCTCAGCGGCCCGCGCGTGTTCTTGGCGATGGCGCGGGACGGCATGGTGCCGAAGAGCTTCTTCTCGGCTGTCCATCCCAAGTTTCGCACGCCGTACAAGAGCCAGATCTTGGTGGGAGCGTTCGTCGTTTGCCTGGCGGGATTCCTGCCCATCGACGCCCTGCTCCACCTGACGAACATCGGTACGCTGCTCGCGTTCGTCATCGTGTGCGCCGCGGTATTGATCATGCGCAAGACGAACCCAGACGCGGAACGTCCGTTCCGCTGCCCGATGGTCCCACTGGTTCCGATCCTCGGCATCCTGTGCTGTCTCTTGCTCATGTTCTCGCTGCCGGCCGAGAACTGGTGGCGCCTCGGTGCGTGGCTCGCGCTGGGCTTCGTGATCTACTTCGGGTACAGCCGCCATCACAGCGTGCTGGCCAAGCTGCGACGGTCTGCTCCCTAGCGCGGTTGAGAATCCGCGCCGACCGCCTACGCTTGAGCGCGTGAGCGGTCGACGCGTCGTCGTTGTCGGTGCGGGCCTTTCCGGGCTGGCTTGCGCGTTCGACTTGGCGCGCGCCGGTCAGCAAGTCACCGTGCTCGAAGCCAGTGCGCGCGCCGGCGGCGTGGTCGGCACCGTCGAGCGCGACGGCTTTCTATTCGAGACCGGCCCGACCACGGTGCAAGCATCGGCCGCGGGCTTTCGCGCACTGTGCGCGGACGTCGGTCTCTTGGACCGGCTCGTCGTTTCACAACCGGCCGCGGACGAACG
>JANOFY010000395.1:0-1596 GCA_031413895.1 Planctomycetota bacterium
CGCCGACAACCCGGTGCTCTTGCGCCACGCCGCGCACGACGTGGTCCCGATCGCGCGCCACCTCCCACACCGACGCGACGAGCTCGCTCGCCGGCGCCGTCGCGCGGCCGACCGGCGTCGCCGGTTGCAGATACACCACGAGATCCGGTGCGCAGCGCTCGATCTCGTCGTACAGCGGCAGGAAATCCTCCGCGACGCGCTCGCCCGAAACGACGATCTTGCCGCACGCATCGCGGCCTTGAACGAGCGTCAGGCACGCTTCGCGCGCCGCGCGCCACTCGGACGGCGTGCGCGGCGAGGTTTCGTCCAAGCTCGGCGCGCCCGTTGCGTGGAGCTCGACCGGCTCGTCGAGATCGAGATCGGGCTTCAAGTCGAGGCTCACGTGGTCGAACGCGTCGATCACGCGCGCGAGCGTGCGGGGATGCGCGCCGGCCGTCTCGAGGTGCATGCGGCGCGGCCGGACCATCGGACGCAGGCCGATCAAGAACTCGGGCCACAGAAGTGGCTCACCGCCGGTGACGCTGACGGTGCGCGGCGCGCCGGGCTCGACCTCGGCGATCCAGCACGCCGCTTGAAAGGGAGTGGCCCACGGAGACTCGTACCGCTCCACGCGCGCCGCGATCCGCGCGCGATCGCGTTCGCGGAGCGTCCACGAAGCCGCCGTGTCGCACCACCGACAGCGCAGCGGACAGCCGCGCAGACGCAGAAACACTTGCGGCTCGCCGACGAACGCGCCCTCGCCTTGGATCGACGCGAACACTTCCATCACCGGCGCATTGGCGCGCGTTTCCTTGTCCAACACGTTCATCGGAGAGGCGCGGCGTCCGCGTGACAGCGATCGAGCGCGAGCTTGCTACTTCTTCGCAGGCTTCTTCGCGGAGTCGGCCTTCTTGTCGCCGCCCGCGGCCTTCGCGGCCGGAGTTCCCGCTGCCGGCGCACCTGCCGCGGCGGCGCCGGGCGCCCCTTCGGCCTTGGCGGCCTTCTTCTTCGCGCCCGCGACCTTGAAGCGCGTGCGTACTTTGGGGAGGCCGTACACGGACTTCGATTGATCGTCGAAGCGGCCGTCCTTCTTCAGGATTGCGAGACGCTCGACGCGGGTGAAAACGCTGCGCTCGCCCTTGAGGGTGTCGACGCCGCGCAGGCTGGAGTGAATGGACATGTCAGTGCTTCGTGGGTCGGTGGTTTCAGCGAGGCCGCTCGACGAGATCGTCGATGTTGACGACGTACGCGTCCTTGAACGGCAGAGATTCGTCTTGTGAGTTGGGTCCGCGCAGACTGCGGACGTGCGCGAGCAATCGGTCGAGATCCTTGACCCGCGGCGCGAAGCCCGCGACGAGGATCATCGCCTTGCCCTTGTGGATCGGGCTGATCACGGGCACGGCCTCTTTCTTTCGCAGGTGCTCGTACAGCGCGTTCGCCGTGCTCTTGCCGGCGGCATCGTCCGAGTACTGGATCAGCCGGATCGTGTAACGATTCGTGTGTTCGATAAAGAGCAATGTGAAATACGTTGCAAAACCCTCGCTGAGCCACACCTCATCCCAGTCTTTCTCAGTCACGGCGTTGCCAAACCACTGGTGGGCGATCTCGTGAATGACG
>JANOFY010000396.1:0-2765 GCA_031413895.1 Planctomycetota bacterium
CCGAGCGCTTCCGCGGCTTGCTCGAGGTGGCTGTCGAGCTCCCAGATTTCTTTGTGCGTCATCTCCTCGGAGAGACGTTCGAACTCGTCGCCCATCTCGCCCGACTCGGCCAGCTCGTTGTAGCGCGCCTCGATCGCGAGCAGCGGCGCGACGGCCTCTTTGAGGTTGCCGAGCACGTCGAGGCTCTCGTTCAGCGGCGGCTCTTGCGCGAGATAGCCGATCGAAAGTCCCGCGGCCGGTCGGGCGACGCCGTCGAACTCCTTGTCGACGCCGGCGATGATGCGCAGCAGAGTCGATTTGCCGGCACCGTTGGCGCCGATCAGGCCGATCTTCGCGCCTTCGAGGTACGACAGCGTGATCCCTTTCAGGACCTGCTTCAGACCGTAGGACTTCGATAGGTCTTGGAGCTGGAAGATGATCTTGTCGGCCATGGGGGCAAAGAAGATAGCTCGCTTGGCGCGCCGCGCCAGTGGCGCGAGGCGAAAGGCGCTCGCGCGGCCTACCGCAGGGACACGCGAGCCGGTTATCTTCGCGCCGCTTTCCGCGTCAACGAACTCGAGCGACGAACATGACCCGCACCCTCTCCGCGCACAATCCCGCCGAAGTATTGAAGTCCCTGGGCATCGAGCGCGAGCACTCCGGCGCTTACGACGGCGCGTGGATCGCGACGAAGGGCGAGCTCCTCGAGAGCCGCAATCCCGCGACCGGCGAGGTGATCGCCGCGGTGCGGCAAGCGACGCCCGCCGACTACGAGCGCTGCGTGCGCGCCGCACAGGACGCGTTTCTGCGTTGGCGCGAAGTTCCCGCGCCCAAGCGGGGCGAGATCGTGCGTCAAGTCGGCAACCAGATCCGCGAGAAGAAGGACGCGCTCGGGCGCCTCGTCACGCTCGAGATGGGCAAGATCCTCCAAGAAGGTTGGGGCGAGGTGCAGGAAGCGATCGACATCGCCGACTTCGCGGTGGGGCAGTCGCGCATGCTCTACGGACTGTCGATGCACTCGGAGCGGCCGGAGCACGCGATGCGCGAGCAGTGGCATCCGCTGGGTGTCACCGGCGTGATCTCGGCGTTCAACTTCCCCGTCGCGGTGTGGGCTTGGAACTCGATGCTCGCGTGGGTGTGCGGCGACTCGTGCCTGTGGAAGCCGTCGAGCTTCACGCCGCTGTGCGCGATCGGCATGACGAACGTCGTGCGGCCGGTGCTCGAAGCGGAAGGTTTCGGCGCGCTCGCGACGCTCTGCATCGGACCGCCGCGCGAAGTCGGACAGCGGATCCTCGAGGACGCGCGCATTCCGCTCGTGTCGTTCACGGGCTCGACGGGAGTCGGACGTCGCGTCGCGGAAACCGTCGGCAAGAGATTCGGTCGCACGATCCTCGAGCTCGGCGGCAACAACGCGATCGTGTTGATGGAGGACGCGGACCTCGAGCTCGCGCTCCCCGCGATCTTGTTCGGCGCGGTGGGCACGGCGGGGCAGCGCTGCACGACGACGCGACGATTGATCGTGCACGAGAAGATCGCCGACGAGGTCGAGAAGCGTCTCTTGAAGGCGTACGCCACCGTGCAGATCGGCGATCCGTCGAGCGACAAGACGCTGTGCGGACCGCTCGTCGACGCGAGCGCGGTCACAACGATGCAAGCGGCGCTGAAAAAGGTCGTCGCCGAGGGCGGCAAGATCCTGTGCGGTGCGGAAGCGCCGAAGATGTCCGGCGAGAATGCCGGCGGCTACTTCGTGAAGCCCGCGATCGTGCGGGCCGAGAACCACTACGCGACGGTGCAAGACGAAACGTTCGCGCCGATCCTGTATCTCATTCGCTGCAAGGACATCGACGACGCGATCGCGAAGCACAACGCGGTGCCGCAGGGCCTGTCGTCGGCGATCTTCACGCTCAACATGCGCTACGCGGAGCGCTTCATGGCCGCGACGGGTTCCGACTGCGGCATCGCGAACGTGAACATCGGGACCTCAGGTGCGGAGATCGGCGGCGCGTTCGGCGGCGAGAAGGAAACCGGCGGCGGTCGCGAGTCAGGTTCCGACTCGTGGAAGGCGTACATGCGCCGGCAGACGAACACGGTGAACTGGTCGACGAAGCTGCCGCTCGCGCAAGGGATCGTGTTCGGATGATGGGAGACGCATGAACATTCGCAAGATGCTCGCTTGGGGCGTGGTGGCGCTGCTCGGAATCTTCGTCGTCAGCAACCTCGATACGGCGCGGATCAACTTCTTCTGGATCATCACGGCCGAGATGCCTGTGTCGCTCGCGATCCTCGCGGCGGCGATCCTCGGCTTCGCCGCAGGCGAGCTCTTCTCGTACATGCGCGCTCCATCGGCCAAGAAGGCGAAGTAGGCAGTCTTCGAGGTTTTCTGACACAGAAAACCACCTTTGGGCAAACTGGTTCAGATGGCCATGACGAACCAGCACGATCCGGCGTGCGACGACGATCGCACAACCTTCACACTTTGCGGCGCACTGTGTGTGCTCGCGGTCCTCTCGTTCGCGCCGCCTGCGTCCGGAGTTACGGGCGGGACACGGCTGATCCTGTCCGGTCAATACAACGGGGACAGCGCCTTCCACGACGAATCGTTCGTCGAGATCGCGCTGGGAGCAGGCCACACCCTTGCGCGTAGAAGCGACGGGTCCGTGGTTGCCCGAGCTGAAAGCGAACGAGAACTTCCTGCAGCTTCAGCGGGACCTGGTTGAGGTCGAGGACAACCTTCAATACGCGAGGCGGTTCTACAACGGAGCGGTTCGCGATTTCAACACTTCGAC
>JANOFY010000397.1:0-1749 GCA_031413895.1 Planctomycetota bacterium
GTCTGCAGATCACCGAAGACGTCGAAAAGGTTGTCTGCGTCAAGATTCGCAATGCAGACAACAAGTTCGAGGGCCTGCTCGTGCTTCAGACTCCACAGAAGGTGGACGAGCTCGAATTGTGGATGGATCACCTCGCGGCGAACATCGGCACGAACGGCGTTCCTTATGACAAGGCGATCCGGGCGCTCGAGTCGCAGTTCACGCCGGTGCGCGGCAATCGAATGTCGCAGCCGATGTGGAACGACGGCGAGCTCGAAAACCTGCGCCGGACCCTGGCCGACGACGCCACGCGCCAGGCCAAGAAGAGGTTGGACTTGCCGGGCGTCGAGGTGTTCGAGATAGAATGCGAAGTCGCGGGCTCCTGATCCGTCGCCGGATCGACCGCGCTCGATGGCCGAAGACATCACGCAGTCACTCGATCTCGTCCTGAGAGCGCAGGAAGGAGATCCGCAAGCGCTCAACCGGCTCTTCGAGCGCTACTACGAGCGCGTGCGCCGCATCGTGCGCCTGCGCCTTGGCGCGCGGCTGCGCGAGTCGGTCGACTCGGGCGACATCCTCCAGGAGACGTTCGTCGCCGCCGTGCGCGCCTTCGGGAACTTCGAGATGCGCGAGGAGGCGAGCCTCATCAACTGGCTCTCGCGCCTCGCCGAACGCCAGATCATCGCCGCGGCGGACTACCACGGAGCGAAGAAGCGCGATCACCGCCGCAGCGTTTCGCTGCACGCGTCGACGAGTGCGACTGCGAGCGTCTCGCTGCCGCTCGCGTTTCCGGACGAGACTACGCAGCCTCTCGAGAAGCTCGCGAGCCACGAAGAGTCGAGGATCGTCGAGCGCTGCCTCGACGAGCTGGCCGAGGAGTACCGCGAGCTGATCGTGTTGCGCAACTACGCGGGCGCGTCGTGGGAAGCGGTCGCGGAGGAGACCGGCCGTCCCAGCGCAGCGGCCGCGCGCATGATGCACGCGCGCGCGATGATCGAGCTCGGGAAGCTCGTGCGCGCCGCGGGCGTCGTCTGAGCGATTCGGTCAGCGCACCCAGATCTCGATCCGAGTTCCGGACCAGGCTTCGGACGTGAGCGAATCGTCCGGCGCGCTCGCGGCTTCCACTACACCGCGCGCCGTCTTTCCGAGCGTCACCGGCCCTTGCACGAGCGACGTCAGATCGAGCGGGCGCCGCGTGGCGATGCAGTGCAGCCTCAGCGGTCCCGCGCGATAGAACGCGGCGTATTCCGCCGTGATCTTCTCGATCTTGAGCGCGGCCGGCACGGCTTCTTGATCGGGATAGACCGCGTCATCGAGCGTCGGAGTCACGACGACCTGGATCTCGCCGTCCGGCGAAATCGTCACCAAATGGACGTAGAGCGCCACGTCCGATCGGTTCCGCACCGTGAGCGTCCAGGCCATCTTCGGATCGACTCGGATGCGTCCGTCGTTCTCGGGCGCGATCACGTCGAGGAGCTCGTTCTCCTCGCCGACGCGTCGCAACGAGCACTCGACCTTGAGTGCGCTCGCTTCGTTCTGGCGCAGCAGCTGGTCGATGCGCTGCGCGTTTCCTAGCCGAGTGATGTCTTCGGCGAGCGCCGCGATCTCCTGCCCCGAGGATTCGTTCGCGGACAGCGGCAGCTGCGCCGCGCCTTCGGTGTGGTTGGCGACGAATTGCGCATGCGTCTCGTCGTGATCGTGGAGATAAACCAGCAGGCCGTTGAACAGCACGCCATCCGTGCCGGGTTGCACGGCCAGATGCAGGTCGGC
>JANOFY010000398.1:0-3602 GCA_031413895.1 Planctomycetota bacterium
CGAGCTCGCGATCGACGGACGCGCGCCACACGCCCGAGAACGACTTGCCGTCGGCCGCGAGCTCGAATACCGCGCGGCCACGCGTGCCGTCGGGCTCGGAATAGATCGAACGCAGGATCTGGCCGTCGACTTCGCCTTCGATCTGCGAGCCGGAGGAGTACGAGTACATCCCGTGCACTCGCGTGCCGTCTCGAGTGAGCCGCATCGAGCCGTAGCTCGTGCGCCACACGCCGGAGAAGTCTCGTTCGTGGTCCGCGGCCGCGGCGGGTTGGCCCTCGTCTTGGTGAACTTCTTCCAGCGCATCCGGATCGACGGACCACGTCGCGGAAGCTCGGCACGAGCCGAGCGCGAGAATCGTGGCGAAGGCGAACGGCGAGATGAGTCGAATCATGGCCAGGTCCTCTCAGGTTCCGCGCGGATGCCAAACCGTTTTCAGCTCGACGAAGCGCTCGATCCATCGCGGCGACACGGCCGCGGCGTCGAACCACGCTCGGTCGTCGAGCTCGCGCGTGTGCACGCGTTTCACGTTGATCGCTCCGAGCTCGGCGGCTGACTTCGCAAGCTCGGCGTCGACGCCGTGAAGATCCAGCGCAGCGATCTCCATGTGCTTCGCAACGTGCGGCAGGAGTTCCGCGACCTCGCCTGTCAAAACGTTCACGACGCCGCCGGGCATGTCGCTCGTCGCGAGCGCTTCGCTGAACGTCAGCGCCACGCGCGGATCGACTTCGCTCGCGAGCACGAGGCACGTGTTGCCGGAGAGGATCACCGGCAGGGTCGCCCCGGCGAGACCGAGCAGCGCGGGACGAGCCGGCGCGGCGATGGCGACGACACCCATCGACTCCGGAACCGTGAACGAGAAGTGCGGGCCGGCGACCGGATTCGAACTCGAGAAGATGCTTTCGTACTTGTCGGCCCAGCCGGCGTACGCGACGACGCGGTCGATGGTCGCGTCGACTTCGCGCCGCGCCTGTCGTTCCGTCGCTCCGCTGGATCGAAGACTCAGGGTGAGCTCCGCACGGCGCGCGTGCAGCATCTCGCTCAGTCGGTAGAGAATCTGGCCGCGATTCGTCGCGGTGCGTACGGACCAGCCGCTCCACGCGGTGCGCGCGGCGCTGACGGCATCACGCACGTCCTTGCGACTCGCGAGAGGGATGTTGTCCTGCGGTCCGTTCGGCGCGTCTGCGCGCTGCGGCACCTGTGAGTAGCGTCCCGACTCGGAGCGCACGAACGCACCGCCGACGTACATCTTGTGCGCCTTGCGGATGTCGATCGATGTGTTGCGCGGGCGCGGGGCCATGACTCAATCGACCTCGAGGTACGCGAGAAGGCCTTGACGTCCACCTTCGCGACCGAAGCCGCTTTCCTTGTATCCACCAAACGGCGCGCTCGGATCGAACTTGTTGAACGTGTTGGACCACACGACGCCGGCGCGCAGCTTCGTCGCCATCCAGAAGCTCTTCGATCCCTTGTCGGTCCAGATGCCGGCCGAGAGCCCGTACATCGTGTTGTTCGCCTTCTCGACCGCTTCCTCGGGAGTGCGAAACATGATCACCGAGAGGACTGGGCCGAAGATCTCCTCGCGCGCGACGCGATGGGACTGCGACACGCCGGTGAAAACCGTCGGCGGGAACCAGTAGCCGCGCTCGGGCAGCGCGCACGGACTCGAGTATCGAACGGCGCCCTCGCGCTCCCCCGACGCGACGAGCCGCTTGATCTTGTCGAGCTGCTCGCGCGAGTGGATCGCGCCGACGTCGGTGTTCTTGTCCAGCGGATCGCCGACACGCAAGGTCGCCATCCGGTCCTTCAGCTTGCGCACCACGACGTCGTGCACGCTCTCTTCGACGAGCAAGCGTGAGCCGGCGCAACACACGTGACCTTGGTTGAAGAAGATGCCTTGGACGATGCCTTCGACCGCTTGATCGAGCGGAGCATCGGCGAAGACGATGTTCGCGACCTTGCCGCCGAGCTCGAGCGTGAGTCTCTTGCGAGTGCCGGCGACGGCCTTCTGGATTTCCTTGCCGACCTCCGTCGATCCGGTGAACGCGACCTTGTCGACGTCGCGATGCTTCACGAGCGCCGCGCCGGTGACGCCCGGGCCCGTGAGGATGTTGACGACGCCAGGCGGAAGATCGCACTCCTCGACGATCTTCGCGAGCAGGAGCGCGGTGAGCGGCGTCGACTCGGCCGGTTTCAGCACGCACGTGTTTCCCGCGGCGAGAGCGGGAGCGAGCTTCCACGCCGCCATCAAGAGTGGAAAGTTCCACGGGATGATCTGCGCCGCCACGCCGAGCGCGCGAGCGTTTCGTCCGGGGAACGCATACTCGAGCTTGTCGGCCCAGCCGGCGTGATAGAAAAAGTGCGCCGCCGCGAGCGGGACGTCGACATCGCGCGCTTCCTTGATCGGCTTGCCGCCGTTCATCGTCTCGACGATCGCGAGCTCGCGCGCCTTGTCTTGGATGCCGCGCCAGATGCGGTACAGGTATTTGCCGCGCTCGAGCGGCGGCATCTTCGACCAATACTTGTCGTACGCCGTGCGTGCCGCTTTCACCGCGCGATCGACGTCTCGATCGTTCGCGACGGCGACTTCGGCCAGCGTCTCCTCCGTCGCCGGATTGATCGTGCGGGAGTACTCGCCCGAGAGCGGCGCTCTCCACTGACCGCCGATGAAGAGCTCGAACCGCTGGTCGAGCTGCGCGTGATCGGTGGATTCGGGCGCGGGGTCGTACTTCCACGCGCGACCGAACTCGAGGGCCTTGCTCATGAGCCGTTCATGCGTCGGTGAAGTGGTCGGCCGATGGATACGCGCCTGTCCGTTGCTTCTCGAGCTGCATCAGCACGTCGTTGAGCAGCGCCGACGCACCGATGCGGAACAGGTCCGGAGTGAGCCATGCGTCGCCGAGCGTCTCGTTGACGAGGACGAGGTAGTGGAGCGCTTGTTTCGACGTGCGGATCCCGCCCGCGACCTTGAGTCCGATGCGCCGGTTCGATTCGAAGTAGAAGTCGCGGATCGCTTCGAGCATGACGAGCGCGACGCCCGGCGTGGCGGCGGGCTGCACCTTGCCCGTCGACGTCTTGATGAAATCAGCGCCGGCGAGCATGGCGATCCGACTCGCGCGCCGGACGAGGTCGTACGTCCCGAGCTCTCCGGTCTCGAGGATCACCTTGAGATGCGCGCGCCCGCACACCGCTTTCACCTGTTCGATCTCATCGAAGACCGTGTCGTACCGGCCCGCGAGCAGCGCGCCGCGATCGATCACCATGTCGATCTCGTCGGCACCGTCCGCGACGGCGCTGCGCACGTCGTCGAGCTTCACGGCGAGCATCGAAGCCCCGCTCGGAAAAGCGGTGGCGACGCTCGCGACCTTCACCGTCGAGCCCGCCAGCGCTGCCTTCGCGAGTGCTACGAACTTGGGATACACGCAGACGGCGGCGCAGGATCCGACCGCCGGATCCGCGTGCGGCCAACGCGCCTTCTGGCACAGCGCCTGCACTCGGCCGGGCGAGTCTTTTCCCTCGAGCGTCGTGAGATCCATCATCGAGAGGACGAGCTCGAGACCCGCGATCTTCGCGCCGTTCTTGAGGCTGCGTCGCCCGAGCGCGGC
>JANOFY010000399.1:0-7999 GCA_031413895.1 Planctomycetota bacterium
GTTCATTCAGTCCTGCTTGCGGGCCGCGCCCAGCGTGTCGTTCGAGCTCGTCCAGGCGGTCCAGTTGCCGGCGCGCCGGCGTCGCAGGTGCAGCGGATCGGCGACCAGACGGTAGAACAGCGCGAAGGGCCCCAGGAGGACGAAGTACATCACGGTCAGGAGCGCGCGCGAGAGGAGGTTCCCGAAGCGCTCGCTGAAATGGAGCGCCTTCGAGAGCAGGGTCGGCTGTGGAGTTTCAGGGTGCATGCGCGCCGGCGCGATCCGCGGGGATCGGCGGGATCCCTTCGAGCCGCGGAGGCCCGAGCCTGTAGGAGTTCGGGCCCCAGTGGGGCGACCAGCATAGCGGGGGTCCGGGGACCTGTCTGCGGCGCGCGGTCCGCGGACCGCCGCGGTCCATCGCGCAGGCCGCCTCAGTCGAGAGTCAGGAAGCCTTCGTGCGCCTCATCGCGCTCGAATCTCTGGTTCTCGTTCACGTCGCGGTACACCTCCAGCTCGATCGAGGTGCCGTGCGGGAGCTCACCGATCAGCGCGACGAACGCCTCGCGCGACACGAGGCGCCACGCGCGCGAGCTCGCAGTGAGCCGCGGCCGCACGGCGCTGATGACGTCGCCGACCTCGAGTCCGAGTGCGTCGGCCGGGCCCTCCGGACGGACGTCGGAGACGCGCAGGAAGACGTTGTTGCCGACGCCGACCTTCTCGACCTTCAGCCCGACGCGCTCGTACAGGATCCCGACCTTTCGATCCCACGCTCGCATGCGGAGCGTGCGTGTGCTTCCGCGGCGCTCGACGGCCAGCTCGACAATTTCGACCGGCGAGAGGGTGATGCGCGCCAGCCGGTACGAGTCCTGATTCGTGACCGGTTTGCCGTCGAGCGCGACGATGCAGTCGCCCGGCGTGAGACCCGCTTCCGCGGCCGGGCTGCCCGGAATGACCTTGGCCACCCGCAGGTGATCGCCACCGTCGACCTCGAAGCCGAACCAAGTCGACGCGGTATTCGGTGACAGCAGTTGTTCCTCGAGGACCGACTTCACGCGATCGACGGGGATCGCGAAGCCGATGTTCTGCGCCTGCGCGTTGATGGCGGAGTTGATGCCGATGAGCTCGCCGTTGATGTTGAGGAGCGGCCCGCCGCTGTTCCCGAAGTTGATCGACGCATCGGTCTGGATGAGATCGTCGAACGCCAGCCCTTCGGTCGGGATCTGAACATTGCGATGCAGGCCCGACACGATGCCCGTGCTGACGGTGTACGTCTGCCCGTAGGGATTTCCGATCGCGACGACGGTCTCACCGGGCATGAGATCGGAGCTCGTCCCGAGCGGAATCGTCGGGAAATCGAGCGTGCGGTTGATCTTCAGGAGCGCGAGATCCTCCTGCTCGACGAACGACACCATCTCGGCCGGATACTCGTCGGCGTCGTACTGCTTGTCGAAGCTGACCTGGATCTTCTTGGCACCCTTCACGACGTGGTAGTTCGTGATGATGAAGCCTTCCTTGAGGATCACGACGCCGGAACCCGAGCCGGTGAAGCGCTGCTGCGACGACCAACCGAAGATGTCGCGCACGCCCTTCAGGAACTCGGTCTGGATGTACACGACCGCCGGCGACGCCTTCTCGACGACCTTGACGATCGGGGTCTCGCGGCGCTTGAAGAGCTCGTCGGCGTCCTGGGGAGCGGGCGGGAGCGCAGCGAGAACCAGGAGGAGCAGCGACATGGGTTGTCCTCGCGAAAAAGGAAGAGCGAGGTCCGTGCGAGCCTCGCTGTCCGTCGTACGTCAGCGCCCGAACGCGGTGAGCATGGCCCCGAACGCAGTGAGCGCGGCCCCGAGCGGAGTGAGCATGACCCCGAGCGGAGTGAGCATGACTTCGTCGCCGGCCGCGCGGCAGGAGCTGGTGGGCGATATAGGACTCGAACCTACGACCTCCACGATGTCAACGTGGCGCTCTAACCAACTGAGCTAATCGCCCGCACTCCGCTCGACCGCTCGTGCCGTGCGCGTATTGGACCCGCGAACGGCCCCGAGTGGGGCGCGAAGGGTAGGCGAGCTCCCCGGGGGATGCCAAGGGTTTTCCGGCGTGGCGCGGACGCTAGACTCTGCGGCCCACTTTTTCTCCGTGGCCCCACGAGGTTCGACTTTGAAGATCGGCGTCGCGCGCGAAATCAAGAACAACGAGAACCGGGTCGCCTTGACCCCGGCCGGGGCTGACCGGCTGGTCCACGCCGGCCACCAAGTCACGATCGAGCGCGACGCGGGGCAGGGCAGCGGCCTTCCCGACGACGCGTACCGCGCCGCGGGCGCGTCGATCGCGCCCGACGCGAAGAGCGTGTGGTCCGCGAACGATCTCGTGCTGAAGGTGAAGGAGCCGCTGGCTTCCGAGTGGCCGATGATGCGCGCCGGTCAGACGCTCTTCACGTACTTCCACCTCGCCGCCGACCGCGCGCTGACGGAAGCGATGATGAAGACCGGCTCGAACTGCTTCGCGTACGAGACGCTCGAGCACAACGGCGGCTTGCCGCTGCTCACGCCGATGAGCGAAGTCGCGGGCCGCATGGCGATCCAAGCCGGAGCGCGCTTCCTGGAAGCCCCGGCGGGCGGTTCGGGGATCTTGCTCGGCGGCGTGCCCGGAGTCCGCGCCGCGAAGGTGCTGATCCTCGGCGGCGGCGTCGTCGGGACGCAGGCCGCGCGCATGGCCGCGGGCCTGGGCGCCGACGTGACGATCATGGACATCAACCTCGATCGCATGCGCTACCTCGACGAGATCCTGCCGGCGAACTGCCGCACGGTCTTCTCGACGCCGTTCGCGGTGCGCGAGGCGCTCGCCGAAGCCGACCTCGTCGTCGGCGCCGTGCTGATCCCCGGAGCGACCGCGCCGCGTCTCGTGCGCCGCGAGGACTTGAAGCTGATGCGCAAGGGCGCCGTGATCGTCGACGTCGCGATCGACCAAGGCGGCTGCATCGAGACCGCGCGTCCGACGACGCACGCCGAGCCGACGTACGTCATCGACGACGTGATCCACTACTGCGTCGCGAACATGCCGGGCGCGGTGCCGCGCACGAGTACGTATGCGCTGACGAATGCAACGCTGGCGTGGACGCTGCGCCTCGCGGAGTTCGGGCCGGTCAACGCCATTCGAAAGAGTCCGGAGCTCGTGAGCGCCGCCAACGTGATCGGCGGACAGGTGACGTACAAGGCCGTGGCCGATGCGTTCGGCATGAAGCACGTGCCGGCCGCCGACGCCGTGAAGGCGATCCACTGATCCGCAGCATGTCCGTGCGGACGGCGCGCGGAATGCATTGAGCCGGAGTGACGACTCCGGTCGATGAGTGACGGCATGGAGTGGTGGCAAGCGTGCGTGCTCGGGGTCGTCGAAGGCATCACCGAGTACTTGCCGGTCAGCTCGACGGGTCACCTGATCCTCGCGCAGCGCGCGCTCGGCCTTCCGAACGATTCGGCGTCGCACGCGTTCGCGATCTGCATCCAATCAGGAGCGATCGCGGCGGTGCTCGGGATCTTCGCCGCGCGCGTCCGTCGGATCGCGAGCGGCTTTTTCGGCCGTGATCGAGACGGACTGCGCCTTGGACTCTTGGTGGGAGCCGCGTTCGTTCCCGCCGCGGTCATGGGACTTCTGTTCGAGGACGTGATCGACGCCCATCTCTTCGGGCTGTGGCCGGTCGTCGCCGCGTGGTTCGTCGGCGGAGTCGCGCTCCTCTCCGTGCCCAAGCTGCGTCATGGCGCGAGCGGCGGCGTCGCGCTCGAACAACTGACGCTGCGCTCGGCCGTATTCATCGGAGTGTTCCAGTGCCTCGCGCTGTGGCCGGGAACGAGCCGCAGCCTCGCGACGATCGCGGGCGCGCTCTTCGTCGGATTGTCGATGTCGGCCGCGGTCGAGTTCAGCTTGCTGCTGGGCCTCGTCACGTTGCTCGCCGCGACGGGGCACAAGGCCATGTCGAGCGGATCGGAAATGCTCGCGCAGTACGGCGTGTTGAACTTGAGCTTGGGCTTCTTGGTCGCCGCCGTGTCCGCCGCGATCGCGGTGAAGTGGATGGTCGGCTACCTGAAACAGCACGGCATGGCGCTGTTCGGCGTGTACCGCATCGCGTTGGCGATCACAGTCGCGATCGCGATCCTGATCGAAGTGCTACCCGCGAGCTGAACTCGCTCGAGCGCTGCTCGCGATTACTTCCCGCTCTTGTACTTGGCCACCCACGGCGCGAGGTAACGCCCGGGACACACGGTGTTCTTCAAGTCTTTATGCGTGATCACCTCGGCGCGCGAGATCTTGTAGTCGCTCCGCAGCTCGTCGAGCATCTTCCGCAAGCTCGTCAGCGCGGCTTGCGTCGGGCGTTCCACCTCGAAGTTCCCGATCAGGCACACGCCGATGTTCTGCACGTTGTTGTCGCCCGATGCGTGCGCGCCTTGGTACTTCAGCTCGCGGCCTTGGAACACCTTGCCGTACGGGTCGATCACGAAGTGGTAGCCGATGTCGCCGTAGTGCGTGTCCTTCCCGTCGACGTGCGCCTTCTGAATGCTGCGCACCGCGGCTGCTGACGCCGCGACCGTGCCGTCGAGTTGCGGCGGTTCGCGATCGGCGGAATGGTGGACGGTGATGCGCTTCCAGCCGCCCTTGTTCTTGTCCATGTTCTCGGGATGCGGCGCCATCGCGCTCCATTCCTTGCGCGCGATCACCGGGACATCGAAGTCGGCGCCCTTCACCGGCGCGCCGAGTCGCTTGTCGACCTTCGCGATCGCATCGCGTGCGCGCTTCTTCTGCGACGGCGACGATTCCGGCTCGGCGACGACGCGCTCGAGACCGGCGCGTGATGCGCGCAGCCGGCTCTGCAGCGTCGTCGACGCGCTCTTTTCGTTCGCGCTCTCGCGTCCCGCGAGCTCGAGTCGACCCAAGCTGAGCTGCAACTCACCCTCGATCTGCCAGTAGCCCTTCGCTGCGCCGTGTTGCGTCGCGAGCCACGCTTCGATTTCGGTGAGCTTCTCCCACGACAGCGGCTCGCCGATCCACGCGGGAACGGTTTCGTCCGGTTCGGCCGACATCGCGATCGGCGCGGGGGCGGGCAATGTGTCGCTCCGCTGGGGAGCGCTGCGGCAGGCCGAAGCCGCCAACGCAAGAAGCACGCACAGGGCCCTGCCGGAGAGCCGCTGCCCGCGGTTCGGCGTGACCGCGCCTCGAGAAACTCTGGACTTCATGGCCTCACGGCATACAAGAGCAAAAACCGCGAGGCAACGGTCAGCCGGGCAATCCCATACACGGACGAGCCTTGGCGACGCGCGCGCGAGCTGGTTCAGTACGTGTCCATGTCGACGATCCGAGGGCGCCTTTCGAGACCTAGTTGGAGCCGCGGCCGAGGGCCGGAGCGCTGCGCTCGAGCCATCCGTCTGTGCGGACTCGTCGCCTTGGCGATGCTCTCCGTCGGGTCCGGCGCGGGCGCTCAGGATCCGGCGACTCGTGAACGCGCGTCGAAGGCGGACGAACAGGAGCTGCAAGACCTTCTCGACGAGGAAAGGCGTCAGGCCGACTTGGCGCGTCGGCGGGGGTCTGTCCAGACCGCCGTACGGACCTTGGAGGATCTGCTCGACGAGAATGCCGACGACTTCGCGAGCCGCACGCTGCTCGCGCGTTGTCTGCTCGACCGAGCCGACTACGCGGCCGCTCGGGACGCCGCGCGCCGCGCGCTCGACGACGCCCGGCGCCTTTCCGCGCCGAGTGAAGCGCGCGCAGAGTGCGCTCGGAACCTGGCCGAGCTCGAGCTCTGCCTGGGCCGTGCGCGCGACGCACTCGCCGTGCTCACGGGCGAACCTCTCGCTCCGGAGCGCGACGCTCGCGATGCCTGGGTGCTCGCGCGAGCGTTCGCCGCCGCTGGGCAGCGGGATCAGGCGACCCTGCACCTCGCGCTCGGAACGGCCGCGGGCTCCGAACAGGACTGGGAGGGCCTCGCCGCGCGCGCCGCATGTCAGCGCGCGCGAGGCGACCTGTCGGGTGCGTCGCGCACGCTCGTGCAGGCCGACGAGGTCGCAAAGCGCAGCGATTCGACCGGCCGCTCGGCGGAGCCGGACGTCCTCGCGGCGCTGGCCGACGTGTATTTCGAAGCCGACCGGGAGGTCAAGGACGCCGAGAAGCGCTCCGCGGCAGCCCTGTACAACGAGGCGCTCGCGCTCGACTCGACTCACGAGCCGTCGCTCCTCGGCCAGTTCGCGCTGCACCGCTACAACTGGCAACGCCGGTCGAAGAGCGCGCAGGGTTTCCTCGAGGAGGCGCTCCGCGCGCGGCCGAACTCGATCGCGGCGCAGGTCGCCGGCACGTCCGCCGACATCGACGACGGCCAGCTCAAGAGCGCGCGCGAACGTCTGACGCTGCTCGGCGATCTCGCGCCCGCGCGGCGCGACGTGCGCACGCTGCGCGCGACGCTGTCGTTCGTCGAGCACGACGTCGCGGCCTCGGACGCGGTGCTCGCCGAGCTCGCGGCGGAGGACCCCCGGGATGCGGTGCCCGAGCGCGAGCTCGGCCGTCACCTGCTCGAGCTCTACCGCTTCGCCGAGGGATTGCCTTTCGTGCGCCGTGCCGTGGAGCGCGACGAGCACGACGCCGAAGCGTGGACGCAGCTCGGTCGCGCACTCGCGAACACCGGCGACGAGAAAGGCGCGCGCGACGCGCTCGACCGCGCGCAGGCCGAAGCGGGTGGACGTCAGGACGCGTGGCGCAACAATCTGCGCGTCGTGCTCAAGAAGATGTCGGCCGAGCACGTGCAGAGGACGGCCGGCGATCTGTCGTTCTCGTGGGACCCCGAGCACGCCGCGGTGCTCACTGCCTACATGATCCCGTTCTACTCCGAGGCGCGCGCGGAGCTCGCGGCGCGCTACGGTTTCACGCCCGGGCCGACGCGGATCGAGGTGTTCAAAGAGCATCGCGACTTTTCCGTGCGCTCGACCGGCTTCGAAGGGTTTCCGGCGCTCGGCGTGTGCTTCGGACCGGTCGTCACCGCCGTCTCGCCGATGTCCGAGCTGCGCGGCACGTTCGCGTGGACGCGCACGTCGTTCCACGAGTTCACGCACGTCATCCACCTCGGTCTCTCGCACAACCGCTGTCCGCGTTGGATCACGGAAGGCCTGGCCACGTGGGAAGAGGTGAACCGCAATCCTTCCTGGACGCGCAACATGCGTCGCGAGCTCGTCGACGCCGTCGCGAACGGCGAGGTCATCCCCGTGCGCGACTTGAATCGCGCGTTCCGCGGACCGCGCATCCTGTTCGGGTACTACCAAGGCGGGCTCTTGTGCCAGATGCTGATCGAGCGCCACGGCTTTCCGCCGATGATCCGCATCCTCGAAGCGTTCGACCGCGGCCTCGATCTCGATCAAGCGTTCCAAGAGGTGTTCCGCACGACGCCCGAGGACGTCGACCGCGAGTTCGACGCCTTCGTGGCGCGTGAGATCGAGGGCCTCTGCATCGAGCCGCGCTGGAGTTCCGCGCGCGTCGCGCGCCTGAAGCTCGGGCTCGCGAGTCGCCCGCCGCCCGAATCGGCTGTGGAGGAGCGCGCCCACTGGGCCGACGGTTGGTGCACGGTCGCGCACTCGGCGTGGCAGCGGCGCCGCAAAGTGGACGCGCAGGAAGCGCTGCGCGTTCTCTCCGCGATCGAGCCCGAGCCGCCGCGCGCGACGATCCTGCGCGGCGAGATGCTCCTCTCCGAGGGCGATCGCGACGGCGCGAGCCGCGCGTGGAAGGCGGCGTTCGCCGCGGGGGCGGAGGACTTCCGGGCGCGCGTCGCCCTGGGGAGCCTCGCGGCGCAAGCGGACGACTTCGACGAAGCCGAGGCCGAATTCTTGGCGGCCGAGCGCGTGTTTCCCGGCTTCGACGAGCGCGAGCTGTCCGCCGAGCTGAAGCTCGTGAAGCTGTACGAAGAGAACGATCGCAAGGACGACGCGATGCGCGCGCGCGAGCGCTGGCTCGCGTACGAGGCCGGCGATCTCGTGCAGCGCCGCAAGGTCGCGGC
>JANOFY010000400.1:0-23978 GCA_031413895.1 Planctomycetota bacterium
TTGTCGCCGTCTTGCCCCAGCGCGCCCGTAGCCACTATTTCTTTCCTCGCGCTTCGAGGTCGCGGGCGGGCGCGAGCGCCGCGCGGGAGATGTGGGGGTACGTGGCGCCGCGGCAGAGGGTGCCGGTGCCACTCGTGCGGCTAGGGGGCCGGTCCGCCTTCGGATCGCGTTCCAGGCAAGCGGTGATCGCCATGACGAAGCCCGGCGTGCAGAACCCGCACATCGATGCGTCGTGTTTGCAGAACGCGGCCTGGAGCGGCGACAGACGATCGGGCGTGCCCTCGCCCTCGATCGTGCGGATCTTCTTCCCGCGCAAGTCGGCGGCGAGCAAGAGGCATGCGTACGCGGGTTCGCCGTCGACGAGCACGGTACACGCGCCGCAGTTGCCGCGATCGCATACGAGCTTCGTGCCCGTCAGCGGCGGATCGCAGTGGTTGCGCAATGCATTGAGCAGCGTCGTACGCGGCTCGACCGTCAGCTTCTGCACTTCGCCGTTGATCGAGAGCGCGATCGGGGAAGGCCCGTGGAGCGTCTCGACGCCGCCGTCCGCCTGCGCCGGAGCCGTGGCTTCGGCTCCGGCCACGAGCCGTTGCGCGAGGACGCCGCTCGCGGCGGCCGTACCTGCGCTGCGCAGGAACACGCGGCGCGACAGCGTCGGACGTTCGGTCGGCGGATCGGGCTCGGTCGGCGGAGTCATGCAGGGCGCTGCGAGACGAGCGCCGATTCTAAGCACGCGGCCCGACATCGACCATCCACTTTTCGCCGCACCGAGACGACTCCATGGTCGCTTTGTGACGCAAAGTGTGAGAATAATAAGGCACGTGCGACGTTCAGCGCCGCCCCGATGACGACCTCCCCGGTGATCGAGATTCAGGGCCTCGCGAAGAGCTACGGCCGTGTGCGCGCGCTCGACGGACTTTCGCTCTCGGTACCCGCTGGACCCGTGGGACTGCTCGGTCCGAACGGCTCGGGCAAGACGACCCTTCTGAAGCTCTTGCTCGGCCTTCTCGCACCGGATCAGGGGACGGCCTCGATCGCCGGTCACGACCCCGCGCGGCCGAGCCAGCGTCTCGCGCTCCGCGCCGCCGTCGGATACATGCCCGAAGGCGACTGCCTGATGCCCGGAATGAGCGCGCTGGAATTGACGAGCACGCTCGGCCGACTCTCCGGCCTCGCGCACGCGGACGCGATCACGCGCTCGCACGAGGTCCTCGACTACGTCGGACTCCACGAGGCGCGCTACCGCAACTGCGAGGAGTACTCGACCGGCATGAAGCAGCGCTTGAAGCTCGCGCAGGCGATCGTGCACGATCCGCCGATCTTGCTCCTCGACGAGCCGACGAACGGGCTCGATCCCCAGGCGCGGCGGCACATGCTCGAGCTCGTGCACGACCTGGGACATGCGCAGGGAAAGAATCTACTCCTCTGCTCGCACCTCTTGTTGGACGTCGAGCGAACGTGCGCCGATGTGATCGTGCTGAAACGCGGTCGCGCCGTGCTGCAGGGATCGATCGCGGAGCTCACTCGCTCGGATGGGCAGCGTTTCCGCGTGCGACTCACGGGAAATCGCGACGCATTCCAAGCCGAGCTTGCCGCGCGTGGATTCGAGTGCTCGGCGGTCGGCCAGGCGGATCTTTCCGTGCGCTTCCCAGACGCTGGAGCTGACGCCGATCCCCTGTTCGAGATCGCCGCCCGCGCGGGCACGCAGATCACCGAACTGTCGCTCGTGCGATCCAGCCTCGAGGAGATCTTCCTGCACGAGCTCGCGCGGGAGAGCGAGCGCTGATGGCCAGCACGCACACCGACGTCTACCGGCGATTCCTCGGCCCGCGCACGCCGGCTCGCCGGCCCTGGGCACCGATCGCGTCGTCCGGCCTGCGCACGGCCACGAAGCGCAAGCTGCCGCTCCTCCTCTTCGCGCCGCCCGCGATCGCAACCGTCATCTTCTCGTTCGTCGTGTACGCGCGGTTCGCAATCGAGTCCGGCATGGGCGCGGGTCCGATCCCCTCCGCAGGGCCAGCCATGGCGGGTGTCGCGCTTCTTGCCGGCAAGCTGATCGACGTGCGCGACCAGATCGTCCAGTTCAACGTCGCGATGAGCTTCTTCGCGCTGCTGATCATGGCGTGGTACGGATCCGGGCTGATCGCGGAGGACCGCCGGCTCGGCGCGCACCTTTTGTACTTCGCGCGCCCGTTGACGCGCATCGATTACCTGCTCGGCAAGTTCCTGGTGCTCGCGTTCTTCGGCTTCGTCGCCGTGCTCGTACCTGGGCTCGTCATCTGCACGATCGCCGCGTTCTCGTCGCCCGACTGGTCGTTCCTGAAGCAAGAAGGCAGCGTGATCTGGCGCCACTTGTTGTTCTCGCTCGTCTGGGTGATCTCGATCTCGAGCGTCGTGCTGGCGATCTCGAGCTTGTCGGAGCGCAAGACCTTCGCGCTGGTCGGCACGTTCGCGTTCTTCCTGATGACGAACGGCATCGCGGTGCTGCTGGCCGGACTGCAACGCGAACCGATGTTCGGGCTGCTGAGCCTGCAAGGCAACCTGCTTCGCTTGTCCGGGGCGATCTTCGACACGCGCGCGGCGCTTCCTCCCCGCATCGATTGGAATCCGACCTGGTCGTGGCTCGCCGTCGCCGCCTTCGTCGCGATCGCGTGGACCGTCCTCTGCGTGCGCGTCCGTCCCGCGGAGGTGATCCGGTGACTGCCGTGCTCGCCGCGCGCGATCTGGGGCGGTGGTACGGCCCCGTCGTCGGGTTGAACGATCTCACCGTCGACGTGGGCGGCGGCATCACGGGGCTCCTCGGTCCGAACGGCGCCGGGAAATCGACGCTCCTCAAGCTCGTCGCGGGCGAGATCCGGCCGTCGCGCGGCTCGATCGAGGTCCTCGGACACGTGCCGTTCGCCAATCGCGCGTACTTTCGCGAGCTCGGTTTTTGTCCGCAGCAAGACGCACTCTACGCCGACATGACTGGCATCGATTTCGTCACGCTGCTCACGAGGCTCCACGGTTTCTCCCGTAAGGACGCGCGTGCGCGCGCCGAACGCGCCCTCGAACGCGTCCATCTCAGCGACGCGATACACCGGCGCATACGCGGCTACTCGAAAGGGATGCGGCAGCGGACGAAGCTCGCGCAAGCCATCGCGCACGATCCGCGTTTCCTTGTGGTGGACGAGCCTCTGACCGGCCTCGACCCCGTCGCTCGCGGCCAGATCTTGACGCTCTTCCGCGAGCTCTCACAGGGCGGCGTTCACATCCTGATCTCGAGCCACGTGCTGCACGAGGTCGAGACGCTGACCCAAGAAGTCCTGCTCCTCCACCGCGGCCGATTGCTCGCCCAGGGCACGGTCGCGGAGATCCGCAAGCTCCTGAACCGCCACCCGCGCAAGGTCGAGATCGAAGCGCGCAATGCGCGAGCGCTCGCGCGCGCGCTGATCGAGAGCCGGACCGTGAGCGCCGTTCGGATGACGAACGATGATCGTGGGCTCGCGCTGGAGACGTTCGACATCGATCGCTTCTTCGAAGAGCTACCGCGCATCGCGAGCGCGGAGCGCGCCGGAATCCAGCGACTCGAGACCATGGATGCGGGGCTCGAAGCCGTGTTCGACTATCTCGTGACTTGAATCGATGACGTTGATCCGCACATCGCTGCTCCTCTTCCGCACGCACTTCGCGCGCAGTCTGACCGGCCGACGGGGCTGGATCATGCTGTGCCTCGCGTTCTTGCCGGTCGTGATCGCATTCCTGGTGTCACGATTCGCGACGAGGACGAGCCCCGCCGAGATCGTGACACATCTCGGCTGGATGCTCTCCCTCCAAGTGATCGTTCCCATTCTCTCCCTGGTCGGAGGATCCGCCGTCGTGGCCGAGGAGATCGAAGACCGCACGGTCACATACCTCTTTTCGCGCCCGATTCCGCGCGCATCCATCTTGTTCGGGCGTTGGATGGCGACGGCGGCTTTTCTCGTCCTGCTGCTCGCCGGCACCACCGCGCTTCTGTGTCTCGTCGCGTCGGGGGCGAAGAGTCCGGGTCCCCCACTCGCCGAGGGAATCGCCGCACCTCTTCTCCTCGCGGTCGTCGCCGGGGGTCTCGTCTACTCGGCGCTCTTCGCAACGCTCGGCGTGTTCGTCAAGCACCCGATGCTGGTCGGACTGGCGTACGCTTTCGCGATCGAGGCGCTCTTCGCCAATCTACCGGGCAGCACACAGTCGCTGTCGATCCAGCACTACTTGCGCAGCTTGGTTGCGGCCGGCGGCAGTGGATCCTGGAAGCACGTCGAGGGCTTTTCGACCTTGGGATACGCGACGTCGTCGGAAGCGATCACGACGCTCGCGATCGTGCTCGTCTTCGCGCTCGCGGTCGGAGCGTGGCGGATCAACCGCCGCGAGTATGTGCTGACGTCGTAGTGCCGGACGCGGGTGTTCCACTCGCTGCGGGCGCGGCCGCGCGTCGCCGGTAGTGGTGGCGCTGCACGACACGCTCGACACCGCTCGCATCGTTCGCGGTCTGATCCAGCGCGAAATGATCCTTCGTTAGCAGCCGCAGCAGGCTGGTCGCGCGGATCCGCGCGCCCGTCGCTGGATCGAGTTGCTCGAGCGTGAAGCGCAGTCCACCGCGCTCGGGATCGCCCCGGCCGGACGCAACCTGCATCCCCGTCGCGAGGTTCGAGATCATCAAGAGCTCGTATTCCTTGCTGCGCGTATTGAACCCGAGAAACCCCGTCGTCGTGCGCGGGGCACCGGCGATCGACAGGGTCGCGGTCCAGTGCAGGAAGCGACCGTCGAGCATCCATGCGAGCTCGCCCTCGCCGCGCGCGATCTCGGTCTCCGCCGCATGCTCGTCGACCGCGACCATCGTCACGTTCCACGCTCCACATAGAACCGACAGCCGGTGGTGCTCGGGGCCCGCTCGCGACGCGCGTTCGAGCTCGATCGTCTGAACTTCGAGCGACGGCGGCGCGGGCGGCGCCACGCTCTGCGGTCGCGCCGGCTCAGGAGCTACACAGGACGACGCGGTCCAACACAGCAACGAGAACAGTCCGATCGATTGGCGCGCGCGCATGTGAAACCGAGTGTAGGAGCCTCCGAGGCTCACCGCACTCGTCTCCTGGTCGTGATGACCGCGCAGGTGGACAACCTGTCCATCGCGCCCGGACATGCGCTCGTTCCCTACCCGCCTGGCCGGCGATGAAAGTGTGGAACGGGTTTCGCGGTGGCGGGCCGGATCCGCCGCCCGGAAGCGGCGGTCCGCACAGAAGGAACCCAGGACCATGAATGCCAAGCTTTCGATCGCAGTGCTTTCCCTCGGCTTCCTCGCCGCCCTTTCATCCGCGGCCTCCGCGAGTGAATTCGGACTCTCGCTCGGCAAGAAGTCGAAGCACGGCTCCCTCTCGTTCTCCTACTCGACGGGCGGACCGGCGTTCGGCCACGCGTCACGGATCTGCGCGCCCGTGTACTCGGAGTGCGGCCCGAAGAAGGCTTGGGTCCGGGGTCACTACGAGAACGTTCCGCAAAAGGTCTGGGTCGGCGGTGAGCACCGCACCGTGTGGATCGAGGCGCGGTTCGCGACCCGATACGACAGCTGCGGCCGGCCAGAGCGCGTGTGCGTTGCGCCCGGACACTGGAAGACGATCTTCGTTCCCGGCCACTTCGAGACGCGCACGTGCAAGGCCTTCGTGCCGGGCGCGTGGGTCTCGCTGGGGAGCTAGCGGAACCTGGGGAGGAGAGATCAAGCGCGATCGAGAGCGCTCCCACCCCTGCTGCGACGACGCGGCGGGGGTGGCTTGTTTTCGGCGCCGATCAGCGCAGGGGAGCGAAAAGGCTCGAGCTGAACTGCGCGCGCGAATCGAACCACGTCCGCACGACGGACATTCCGCCCGCGCGCGCCAAGCTCTCGATCTCGGCCGGTGAATACTTGTAGGAATCTTCCGTGTGGATGCGCTCTCCGGCCGCGAACGCGAAGGACTGCGCGAGCGACTCGATCCACACGGACTGAACCACGACGCTCTCCAGGAACATCTGGACACGACCCGCGCGGGCGTCGTACGCCGCGACGTGACGGAACGGCGCGCTCTGGAAGTCGGCGCCGAGCTCGCGGTCGATGCGCGCCAAGAGATTCAAGTTGAAGCGCGCGGTGACGCCGGCGGGATCGTCGTACGCGAGCTCGAGCACGCGCGCTTCCTTGCGCAGATCGATCCCGATGAGCAGCCGGTCGTCCTCTCCCATCCACGACGAGAGGCGCGCGAGGAAACGCGCCGCGGACGCTCGATCGAAATTGCCGACGTTCGAACCGAGCCACAGCACGAGCTTGGGCTCGACGCGGTCTTCCTTCAGCATCCGCAAACCGTCTTCGTACTCGGCCGCGAGCGCACGGACCGAGAGAGCTGGATACGTGTCGACGAGCGAGCGCGCACTGCGCTCGAGCATCGTCCGCGAGATGTCGATCGGCGCGTAGACGAGCGCCTCATCGCGCGCCAGGAATGCCTCGATCAGGCGGCGCGTCTTGTGGGCGCTTCCACAACCGAGCTCGACGAGCGCGCTCTCCGGCGGCATGGCCGCGACGATCTCGGCCGCGTGATCGCCGAGGATCTCGTCCTCCGCGCGTGTCAAGTAGTACTCGGGCAGCGCGCAGATCTCTTCGAAGAGTTCCGAGCCGATCGGGTCGTAGAAGAACCGGCACGCGAGCCGCTTCGGCGTCGACGAAAGCCCGCGCTCGACCTCGCGCAGGAACGCGGCCCGATCGGCGTCCGGGCGCGGGATGGCTAATTTCAAGCGCGAGGTGTTCATCGAGGTGGCCTATTGGACCGGGCGCGCGACCTTAATTCACGCCTGCGCGAGGATCTAGGTCGCTGATCGGACGGTTGCAACCAGGGAGATCTGCGTCATCCTGACGAGCACCGATGCTGCGACCGACGTATCCGTGCTTCGTCGCGGGCCGCGCGCGCGCGCCGAACGAAGATCTCCTCGTCCGCGACAAGTACACGGGCAACATCGCGACCCGTGTCGCGCAGGCGTCGCCCGTGGAGATCGAAGCCGCGATCGCCGCGTGCGTCCACGCGGCCGCCGCGATGCGCGAGCTGTACGCGTACGAGCGTCAAGCGGTCCTCGAGCACTGCGTGCGGCGCTTTCGAGAGCGCGCCGACGAATTGGCGCTCACGCTGTGCATCGAAGCCGGCAAGCCGATCACCGCTGCGCGCGGCGAGGTGTCGCGCCTGATCGACACGTTTCGAATCGCGGCCGAGGAAGCGACGCGTCTCTACGGTGAAGTGCTTCCGCTGGATATCTCCGCCCGCGCGCGCGGGTACACGGGCCAATGGAAGCGCGTTCCCGTAGGCCCGTGCTCGTTCATCTCGCCGTTCAACTTTCCGCTGAACCTCGCGGCTCACAAGATCGCGCCTGCGATCGCGGCTGGATGTCCGTTCGTCTTGAAACCGGCCAGCACGACTCCGGTCAGCGCGCTCTTGATCGGCGAGATCCTGGCCGAGACGGAGCTGCCCGCCGGCGCGTTCTCGATCTTGCCGTGCTCACGCGATGCCGCCGGTCCCTTCACGACCGATGAGCGCCTGCGCTTGCTCTCGTTCACCGGCTCACCGGAGGTCGGCTGGGATCTCAAGGCGCGCGCGGGCAAGAAGCGGGTCGTGCTCGAGCTCGGGGGGAATGCGGCGGTGATCGTCGACGAGGACGCGGATCTCGACGACGCCGTCGCACGCATCGTGACCGGCGCGTTCCATCAGTCCGGCCAGAGCTGCATCAAAGCGCAACGGATCCTCGTGCACGCGGCACTCTACGACGAGTTCAAGGAGCGTCTCGTCGTCGCGACGCAAAGGCTCAAGGTCGGCGACCCGAGGCACGAGGACACCGTCATCGGTCCGCTGATCACGACCGCCGACGCGGAGCGACTCGAAGCGTGGATCCGATCCTCACGCGCGCGCGGCGCGAATCTTCTGTGCGGTGGACAGCGCACTGGAGCCATTCTCGAAGCGACCTTGCTCGAGAACGTGCCGAAAGACGAGCCGATCGTGTGTCAGGAAGCCTTCGGTCCCGTCGCCGTGCTCTCGCGCTTCGATTCGTTCGACGCGGCGCTGAGCGAGGTGAACGAGACGCGCTTTGGACTGCAGGCCGGCGTCTTCACCCGCGACGTGTACAAGGTTCAGCGCGCCTTCGATCGACTCGAGGTCGGCGCGGTGATCATCGGCGACGCACCTTCGTGGCGCGTCGACCACATGCCGTACGGCGGCGTCAAGGACTCTGGATTCGGACGCGAGGGCGTGCGCTTCGCGATCCAAGACATGACCGAGATCCGCATGCTCGTGATCAGAACGCCCTGACGCGGAGACCGGCGAACGCAATCGCGCGCGCGAGCACCGCCTCGAACATCGCCGGCGTCAGCCGACCGGTGAACGTGTTCTGCTGGCTGACGTGGAACGAGCCGAGCAGCAGCCGATCGCCGGCGACGTACTCCGCGCCGTGACCGAATCGTGGACGCGGTGTCGGCAGCGCAGCGCCTCGCCGCTCGCACAAGCGCAGCGCGGCCGCCCAGCCCACGGCGCCTAGACACAGGACCACGCGCGCTTCCGAGAGCGCGTCTGCTTCTTGGTCGAGAAACGGTGCACAGCGTGCGAGCTCTTCGCCTGCGGGCTTGTTGCCGGGCGGCGCGCAACGCGCGGCCGCGCTGATGTAGACGCCGTGCAGCGCTTGTCCGTCGTCTTTCGATCGAGAGTCCGGTTGGCGCGCGAGTCCTGCGCGATGAAGTGCGGCGTACAAGAAATCGCCGGATCGGTCGCCCGTGAACATGCGGCCGGTGCGGTTGGCGCCGTGCGCCGCGGGTGCGAGGCCGATGATCCAGATCCGCGCGCGCGGATCGCCGAAGCCCGGCACCGGCTGGCCCCAATACTCTTCCGTGGCGAACGCGCGCCGCTTCGTGCGCGCGACGTGCGCGCAGTAAGACAGGAGCCGCGGACAGAGCCGACAGCGCGGGATCGCGGCTTCGATCGCGGCGAGCGAACGCATCAGACCTTGAACTCGGCCAGACGACGGCACGCCTCTTCGAGGACCGCGTCCTCCTTCGCGAAGCAAAAGCGCAGGAAGCGCTCGCCGGTGGTGCCACGAAAGAACGAAGTGCCAGGGATCGCCGCGACACCCGCGCGCTCGAGCAGAGTCATCGCGGCCGCCCGCGCGTTCGGGAAACCATGAGCGCCGACGTCGGCGAGGACGTAGTACGCGCCCTCGGGCACGATCGGCGACAGGTTCGCGGCATCGAGTGCCGAGCACAGCATTTCGCGCTTCTTCGCGTAGTCGCCAGCAAGATCCGTGAAGAAGCTCGCGGGTGCGCGAAAGCCCTCCGCGACTCCGTATTGCAGCGGTGTCGGCGCGCACACGTAGAACAAGTCGTTCACGAGCGTGATCGCGCGCGCCAATTCCTCACGCGCCACCGCGTAGCCCAGGCGCCAGCCGGTGATGCTGAACGTCTTGGAGAGACCCAGGATGCTGACCGTGCGCTCCCACAAGTCGGCGACGGAGGCCGGCGACACGTGCGCACGGCCGTCGTAGCGGATGAACTCGTAGATCTCATCGGTGATCACGAGAAGATCCCGCTCGCGCGCGACGCGCGCCAGCATCTCGAGCTCGCTATGCGTGAACATTCGGCCGCTGGGATTGCCCGGCGAGCAGATCACGATCGCGCGCGTGTTCGATCGGAGCGCCGCGAGCAGCTCGGTCTCGACGAGCCGGAAGTGCGGCGCGGCGAGGGTCAAGTAGTGCGGTTCGAGGCCGGCCAGGATCGCGGTGTTCAGGTGGTAGCCGTAGTACGGCTCGAGCAGCAGGATCCCGTCCCCCGGATCGAGGAGCGCGTGGATCGTCGAGGCGAACGCCCCGGTCGCGCCGACGGTGACCACGATCTCACTCGCAGGATCGGCGCGGATGCCGTTGTCGCGCGCCAGCTTCGCCGCGATCGCCTCGCGGAGCTCGCGCGCGCCTTCCGCGTACGAATACGTGCTCTTGTGCGCACGAATCGCGGCGATCGCGCCTTCGCGGACGAGGGGCGGCGTCGGCAGGTCGCAGATCCCTTGGCCGAGATTGATGCCGCCGACGCGCTCGCACTCGCGCGTCATGCGCCGGATGTCGGACTGGACGAGACCCTGAACTCGACGGGCGATCGGTCGGCGCATGGTTCTTCTCGGGGCTCGAGTTTGGGTAGCTTATCCCACGGCACGGGTGATGGCGCGACAGAAGCAGGACCGATCCCTTGCGCGGCCCATCGAGATCCGCGCACTGCAGCGCGACGACTGGAAGCTCGTCGCGCGCCTGTTCGGAGCGAACGGAGCCTGCGGCGGTTGTTGGTGCATGTGGTGGCGCGTCGAACGCGGTGGAAAGACGTGGGAGGAAGCCAAGGGCGCGAAAAATCGCGCGCGGCTCGCACGCGCGGTGCGCGCCGGCGAGGTGCACGCGGTGCTAGCGATGAACGGCCCTGATCCCGTGGGATGGTGCTCGTTCGGACCGCGCGAATCGTTTCCGCGCCTCGCGAACTCGCGCGTTCTGCGCCGCGAGTCGCCGCCCGGCACCTGGTGCATCGTGTGCTTCTTCCTTCCCGCTCGGTGGCGCGGAGTGGGCATCGCCACGCGACTGCTCGACGCGGCGACCGAGCGCGCGCTCGAGCTAGGCGCGCTCCAAGTCGAAGGGTTTCCCGTCGCCCCGATGTCGAACGGCGAGTCCGTCCCGGCGGCGTTCGCGTGGACCGGCGTGCCGGCGCTATTTCGTAAGGTGGGCTTCAAATCCCTACGGCGCGCACCCGGTCTGCGCCCGATCTGGGTACGGGACGCGTAGCCGCCATGGAGAGAGAGTCACAGCTGAACAGGACGACGCGCGCGACGTGGTGGGTTCGCACGGTTCGAGGGCTAGCGATCGCGTTCTACGCGACCGTCCTGCACTCGAGCGCGGCGCGCGCGCAAGACAACGGCAGAAAGGACAATCAGAAGCTCGTCGCGCGCCTCGAGCTGGCGGCGCCGGCGATCTCGCCGCTGCTCCTGCATGGCACGATCCCGATTCCGAAGAGCGTCTACCCGCGCGCCGATGGCCGCTCGCCGTTCATCATCGAGAGCCACGCTCCGGGCCGGCCGCTCGTCCCCGCGCAAGTCGCAATCGTTTCGCGCTATCCGACCGGCGAAGCGGACGTCGTGGAGATCAGCGCGCCCGTCGAGCTCGGACCCGACGAACGGCCCGGCTCCCGCATCTTGTTCAACGTGTACCTCGAACCGCGCGGGGTGGCGAACGCACAGGCCCCGACGCTCGAGCCGCGCGTCGCCGCCCTGTTCACTCCGGCCAGCAAGTTCCGCATCGGTCTGCGCACGCGCGACGTGTACGGCAACCGCTACTGGGCGGATTTCTCGGGGGATCCAGAGGGGCGCAGCTTCGGCAGCGAGCGACTCCTCGAAAGCGGACCGTACGCGCGGCAGCGGCGCATCTACTCGACCCTCGTCCCCGTCGTGTCACCGGCCGCGCAGGGACCGCCGCTCCCGCACTTGATGGGAGCTCACGCCTACATCACCGAGCGCGCGATCGACTCGGCGGTGCGACTCGATCTGCGCGTCAACAACGGCGCGGTCGCCGGCAGCCGCGCCGAGCACTTCCACGAGAGCGTGCTCGGGATGGTGTACTGGGAGAGCCTCGAACTCGTCGTGCCGCGCGGCTGGAACGTCGTCCCCGAAGTGCGCGATCCGTTCTTCGGCGATCCGTACGACGAGGGCGAGGTGCGCGTGTTCCCGCTCGTGAAGCCGCTGCCGGACGGCAAACTGCACATGATGGGACCGCAGGCGCAATTCGAGCGCCGCCTCGTGCTCGTCCCGCCTGGCGAAGAATCGCGCGCGCGCGAGGAACACGCCAACGCGGGGCTCGGATTCAGCACGCGCGGACAAGGATTGTGGTCGTGGTTCGAGGCCTCGACCGCGCGCTACTTCCCGCGGCGCGACGTCTTGGCCAGCGTCGACTTCGTGAAGCGCGCGAAGAAGTCGGGCAAGGCCGCGGTGCGGGCGCAGGACGCGGCCGACTTGGCGTCGCTCCGCGAAGCGCTGAACACGGGCACGAAACACGGCTGGTACGTCGAGTCCGGCGTCATCGGCTGGGCGCACCCATGGTTTGTCAAGGAGCAGGGCAGCCCCGGCGGCGAGGCGATTTCGACGTTCGAAGGACACCTGAGCGCTGCGGCTGGGTCGCGCGACGGCTACACGTACCTCTCGCTCCTCCACCGCATGAACGTGTGCCGCCAACCGGAAGCGGCGTACGACAAGCAAGGCGACATCGTCGGCTATCACCGCTGGCTCGACTCACAGGGCCGCATCCCCTTCGACTTCCGCACGAACGGCGGGATCGTGATGGCGCCGTTCCGTCTGCCGATGAACTGGGGCGTGCCGTGCTCGCCGCAAGTTCGCGAAGTCGTCCGTCGCGGAGTCCGTCCGCACTACGACGTCGGCACGCCGTTCGAAAAGGACGGCAAGCTCCCGGACAACAGCGGCAACCTCATGGCGTGGCGTCCGCACGACGACCAGCACATGGTGCGCTACACGAAGAACACGAAGGCGCTCGTGTGGCTCGGCAACGACGCGATGGCGAAGGACGACCTGATGCTCAGCGGCGAGCTCTACCACTTGATGCGCCACGAGAGTCCGCACATCCCGGCTTCCTGGTCCTCCGGTGTCACGCTGCGCGAGCTCGAGAAGGACGCGGCGGCGCACCCTCATGAAGGCGTCGCCGTCGGGCGCGAGGACGGTTGGGGCATCGACGCGATGTGCGCCGCCTACTCGGTCGCGGACGACGCGTGGCGCAAGGCCAACCGTCCGTGGTTCGATCGGATGTCGCAGCTCCTCTCCGACACATCGCTGCCGAACGGTCTTTTTCAGCGCTTCAACAATGAACGAGTCCTCGGCCACACGCGCTACGCCGTCGCTCAGACGTTCGAGCACTTCTTCCTGATCCACGCGCTGCGCTGCATGTGCGAGTCGGTCTACCGCGGCGTCGACGACACGCGGCGCCAGATGCTCGAGCAACTGGCGATCAGGAGCATCGACTTCTTGATGTGGGGCCCGCCGTGGGCGAAGCAGCTCAGCAGCTGGCAGCCCGCGCCACCCGCGGCGCCGCTGTATTGGCAGGGACCGCGCATCGGGATCGCGATCTCGCTGAACGACAACTACAAGACGCCGCCGTTCGCGAAGGATCCGCGCGGTCCGCACTACCTGCCGCCGGATGGACTCGGAGGTGGCGTCGAGTTCTTCCATCCCTGGTGCGCACTGTCGTGGGCGCAAGAGATCACCGACGGCCGCGCGGGCTCAGGGCTCGAGAACAAGTACCTGCGGCGCGGCATGGATTGCGGACATCCGCACGAGAGTTGGCGCGCCCTGCTCGACGACTTCTCCGAGCAGGCGCAGGGAAGTTGGTCAGACAACTCCGCCAACTGGATCAGCTACCTCGGCAAGCTGCAGAGCCTAGGGCTGCGCTGACGACGCGCGGTGCTCACTCCTTCGCCCCGACCATCCACTTCGCGATGAGCTTCGCGAACCGCGCGCCGTCCGGCACGGGTGAGCCTTCCGCCAGCAGCGCCTGACCGTACACCAGCTCCGCGGCTTCGCCGAGGAGCGGCGAGCGCGGCGTTTCGCGGTGCAGCGCGATCAGTTTCTGCACGAGCGGATGGTCCGGGTCGAGCTCGAGCACGCGCTTCGACGACTTGACGTCCTGGTGCGCCGCGCGGAGCACGCGCTCCATGTGCGGTGAGAGACCGTGCGCGTCGCTCACGAGAACCGCCGGGCTGCCGGAGAGCCGCGCCGTGAAACGCACGTTCTTCACGTGCGCTACGAGCGCTTCCTCGAGCGCCGTCAGCAGATCGCGGTTCTCACGCTCCAAGTTCTCGCGCGCCTCTTGCTCGGCCTTCGAGTCCAGCTCCAAGTCGCCGCGGTCGATGGCATGGAGCGGCTTCTTCTCGAACTCGCGCATGCGCTGCACGAAGAACTCGTCGATCGGATCGACGAAGAGCAACACTTCGAAGCCGCGTCGCTTCATCGCCTCGACGTGCGGGGATGCGGCGAGCGCCGCGCGATCGCTGCCCGCCAGGTAGTAGATCGCCTTCTGATCCGGCTTCATGCGCGCGACGTATTCGCCGAGCGTCGTCATCGAATCGTCGGTTCCCTCCGGCGCGTGCGTCGTCGCGAACAGCGCGATCTTCGCGACGGCCCCGTCCGTGTCGTCGCCGACGTAGATCCCCTCCTTGAGCAGGATCCCGAACGCGCTCCAGAAGCGCGCGTACTTCTCGCGGTCGTCCTTGAGAACGTTCGTCAGCGTCTCGAGCACGCGCTTCGTGAGCCGTTTGCCGATCTGCCGGACCGTCGCGCTCGACTGCAGCACGTCGCGCGATACGTTGAGCGGCAAGTCCGCCGAATCGACGACCCCGCGCACGAAGCGCATCCACGCCGGGAGCAGGTCGGCGCAATCGGGCATGATCAGGACGCGCTTCACGTACAGCGCGATCCGCGAGCGCGCCTCCGGTCCTTCGAAGAGATCGACCGGACGGTGCGACGGCAGATACAGGAGCGCCGTGTACTCGGTCGTGCCCTCGGCCTTGAAATGGATCACCTCGAGCGGCGCCTCGAAGTCGTGCGTCAGGTGCCGGTAGAACTCGTCGTACGTCTCGCGCTCGATCTCGTCCTTGGGCTTCGCCCACAAGGGCTTCATCGAGTTGAGGACTTCCGTGCGCCGGCCGTCCTTCTCGTCCTCCACGTCCATCTCGATCGGGTAGGCGACGAAATCGGAGTAGCGCTTGACGATGCCCTGCACCGTCCACTCCGAGAGGAAGTCCTGCTCGTCGTCCTCGGCTTCCGTCGCGTCGCGCAGCAAGAGCGTCACGCGCGATCCATGAGTGGCCTTGTCACACCGCTCGATCGTGTACTCGCCTTGTCCTTGCGAGCTCCAACGCCACGCTTCGTCGCTCCCCGCGCGCCGCGTCTCGACGACGACCTCTCGCGCCACCATGAAGCTCGAGTAGAAGCCGACGCCAAATTGACCGATCAGCTCGGGCGCGTTCTCGGCCTTCTTCGCCTGCAGCCGCGCCAGAAACTCCTTCGTGCCCGAGCGCGCGATCGTGCCGAGGTTCGCTTCGAGCTCCGCACGGTCCATTCCGATCCCATCGTCGGCCACGGTGAGCGAGCGCGCCTCGCGGTCGATCTCGATCCGGATCTTCGCGCTCGCGCCCGGCGGCGAAAGCTCGGGCCGCGTCAACGCCTCGAAGCGCAGCTTGTCGAGCGCGTCGCTCGCATTCGAGATGAGCTCGCGCAGGAAGATCTCGCGCTGTTTGTAGAGCGAGTGGATGACGAGGCCCAGGAGCTCCTGGACCTCCGCTTGGAATTTCAGGGTTTCGACTTTGGTCTTCATGGCGGCGCGGCTCGAACGATTTCGGGGCGCCTATGATGAGGCCGCTCCGCGCGGGTTCAAGCGACGTGCGCGTGAGCGGGGTAGACTTTGCGAATCAGGGGATTGCGGCACCCAGGGGACGTGGGGAACGTGCCGCGGCAAGGTCCCGTCTTAGGACCGCATGGACAATTCTTCGCGTATGGACCGCCGTCGAGCGGCGCCGAGCCTGTGCGCCGCGGCCGCCGCCGCGTCTGCGGCAGGGATTGCGATCGCGCTCCTGTGGCCCGCGCGCGTGGACGGCTACAACTTCCTCGGCGGCTCGCTCGATCTCGCGCAGCGCGACGTCCGCGTTTTCAACAACTTCGCGGACCCGAGCGCGAACGACAACACGCAGACCGATCCGGATTTTCCAGGCGCCGTCGGCGCGCCGCTCGCGATCTGGAAAGGCGCGGTCGAATGGTCGAGCGAGCGGCACGGCTTCGGCGGCGGAGATCCGCACCAGCCGGGTGATCTCGGCTCAGGCGGCGCGAACTTCGATCCCGCCTGGCAAGGTCTCACGACATCCGTCGGCGGCCCGGACGACAACGTCGTGTCGGAGATCTCGGGCAGCAACGGCGGCGTCTACGCGTTCTGCGAGACGCCGATCGCCGACGGCTGGCGCATTCGCTTCTGGCAGATTCCCACGGTGCTGCACGACGGACCGGGCCGCTTCTCGCCGCAGTCGTTCCCGCACATGGACATCCAGGGGATCATGACGCACGAGTACGGTCACGCGCTGGGGCTCGCGCACACGAGCGCGACCGGCGCGACGATGTTCGCGGGCGCGAGCCCGTTCGACATCCTGCTCATGCGCTCGATCGACACGGACGATCGAGCCGGAATCCAGGCTCTCTACGGCGCGCGCGCAGCGACCAAGCCGCACGTTTCGACGTACACGCTCCCCTTCGCCGGGTGGATCAGGATCCGCGGCCAAGGCTTCTCGTTCGCCGGTTGCGAGGTGTGGTTCACGAACGGCACCGCGACCGCGGACGGCACACCCGTGAAGGCGACGGGGCTCGTGTCCGAGTTCAGCGGCACCATTCTCACGGTGCCGATCCCGGCCAATGTCGTTCCGGGGGACCTGCTCGTGAAGAACGCGGACGCGGGCGGCGCGTCGCTCTCGAACCCGTTCCCGTTCGACCCGGCGATCGAGCCGTGCGCGCTGCCGGTTGCGTACGGCGCGCCGAAGCTGACTTCGATCGCGACGCTGCCCGTGCTGTCGACACGCGGGCGTCCGTATCTTTCGACGCAGGATCTCGAGATCACGCTCTCCGGCGCGATCCCGAACGCGCGCGGCGTCGTGTTCTACTCGAGCGCTCCGGCGTCGACGCCGATGTCCGGGGGCACGCTGCTCGTCGCGCGACCGCTCTCACGGCTGGGGTTCTTCCTGAGCGACCCGCACGGCAACGCGATCGTACGCGTGCCGGTCACCGCCGCGCTCGTCGGCAACGTTCGCTACTACCAAGCGAGGTTCCAGGACGTCGGCGATTCCGCGGGGATCGGACTTTCGAACGCGGTCGAAGTGCGCTTCTGCCCGTAGCGCGCGCCCGAACGAACCAGCCGTCAGCGCTCGTCGTCGGTCGCGCCGTCGTCACCCGGCGCGGGCTCGGGAGGCAGCATTTCACCCGCGGAGACCGGCGCGCTCGCTCGCGGCGCACCGACGGTCAGTGTGAGCTTCAACGGCCCCTTCAAGCTGGCCTTCTCCGTCTGCCCGCCGTTCGCCGATCCGCCGCCGACATCGATCTCGCGCTCGATCTCCTCGATCCCGTCGAGCTCGAACGACTGCACGCGCTTGTGCGTCAAGTTCCACGAGAGCTTGCCGCGCGCATTCAAGCGGAACGCGATGTGGCCGCGCGTGACGATCGAGCCGCGCATGACCTCGGCGCGCGTCATCCGATTCCGCAGGAGCTCCGTCTGGTCGCGCGTCGTGGCGAGCTCGATCGTGACGTCGATCTGCGCCAGCTCGTCCGCTCCCGCGCGCGTCACGGCGGAGAACTCGCCCACGACGTGGCCGTGCGTCGCTTCGCCGAAGGCCTCGTGCAGCGCGCCGCCGACGCCGGTCGAAAGAGTGCGCAGCGCCGGATCGTCTTCGTCCGGCGTCCACTTCAGCGGGACCTTTCCTCCGGCGGACAAGAGCTCGCGCAGCCGGCCCGGCTCGATGTCCCACTTGTCTCCGATACGCACTTCGCGCGGCGGCAAGAGCTCGCGCAGATCGAGGTCTTCGCTGAGCGCGGAAAGCGACTCCTCGACACCCTCGCGCGCGTCGTAGAGGCGGCCGTACGCCTGCTCTTCGGGCACCCACGTGTAGAGGACGCTCGAGCCCGTGATCGAGCTCGTCGCGGTAAGGTGCGCGATGGGCTCGCCGCCCCCCGGCGCAAACGCGCGGTAGTCGTGGACGATCTCGTGGTACACGCGGCGCAACGACGTCGGGCGTCCGTTCGCGCACGCACGGTATTCGTCGTCGACGCCCAGCGACTCCAGCGTGACGAGTTTGATGCGCGGCGGATCTTTCACGCTGTCTCCACCGGAGCCGGCGCTGAGCGCGATCGTCTCGAGCGCGTGCTCGACACGAATCTGCTTCCCGACGCGCGTGCCGGGCGCGGGATCGAACACGATGCGGCGCGCCTCGGCGGCTCCGACTTGCGCCGTCGGCGTGCCCGCGGCGGCCGCCGATCCACAGATCAGCAGCGCGCTACATCCAAGCACCGCCACCCGCGTGCGCGAGCAGCTCACTGTTTCACTCCCGCGCGGTACTCACCCGACAGATTCTTGTCGGGGATCCCGTCTTCCTTCCAGAAGACCCACGCACCGTCGCGCGCGCCGTCCTTCTGCGAACCCTCGGCGCGCTTTTGCCCGCTCGGATACCAGTACGTCCACGCGCCGCTTTCCTTACCTTCGACGAACGAGCCGCGGTACGAGCGCTGGCCGTCCTCGAGGTAGCCGGTCCACTCGCCGTCCATCTTGCCCGCGACGTAACGACCTTCCGCTTGCAGCTGGCCGCTGGGATACCAGCGCTTCCACGGCCCGCGCTCGAGCTCGCCCGTGAAGCGTCCTTCGAACTCCTTGTGTTCGCCGTCGTACCACTTGGTCCAGAGCCCGCCCTTGGCGCCGTTCTTGTACGGACCCTGCGCGAGCTTGACCCCGTTCAGGTCGTAGTTCGTCCACACGCCGGTCTTCTCGCCGAAGAGGTACTCGCCTTCCTCGCGCTTCGTGCCTTGCGGTCGAAAGAACGTCCACGGTCCGCTCATCGCACCGTGTTCGTAGGCGCCTTCGCTGACCTTGCTCTCGTTCGCCCCGTAGGTGACCCACATTCCGTGGCGTCTTCCGGCGACCCAGTCGCCCTCCATCTGTTTTCCGCCCTCGGGCCGGTAGTAGATCCAGTGCCCCACGTGCTCGTAGTTCTTGAACGAGCCTTCGTAGGCCTTCTCGCCGTTCTCACGCCACGCGGTCCACGGCCCCTCGCGACGGCCGCGCGCGACGCGACCTGCGCGGGCCTTCGCGCCGCTCGGATGGAAGAACGTGACGACCTCGCCGGCCGCTTCCTGGGCCGAGGCAGCGGGCTCGACGCTCATGTGCAGGCTTGCGCACGCGACGAGGCACACAGGGACGATCATGCGCGACAAGTTACCATCCGGCTCGCCGAGCCGCGACCGACGCGCGGGCCGTGCGCGCTTCAGTGCGCGCGTGACGAACAGAACTGCTCGTAGTCGACGTAGCCTGGGAAACGCACACCCGGCGCGCAGTAGCGACACTTCGGGTCGGGCGCGAGCGCGAGTTCGGTGAAGCGTTGCGGCAACGCGTCGTAGTGCAGCAGCCGACCGACGAGCGGATCGCCGATGTCGAGCAGGAGCTTGATCGTCTCCACGGCCTGAAGCGTGCCGACGACGCCCGGCAAGACACCGAGCACGCCCGCCTCCGCGCACGACGGCGCCATCTCGGCCGGCGGCGGCTCTGGATACAAGCAGCGGTAGCACGGACCGCGGCGTTTCGCGTAGCGCGGCCAGAACACGGACACCTGTCCTTCGAAACGATAGATCGACCCGTGCACGTTGGGGAGACCGAGCTTCACGCACGCGTCGTTCACGAGGTAGCGCGTCGGAAAATTGTCCGATCCGTCGACGACGATCTCGTAGCCTTCGAAAATCGCGTCGACGTTCGACGAGTCGAGGCGCGTCTCGTGACCGTGGACCTTCACCGACGGATTCAGCGCCTCGAGCGTCGCGCGCGCCGACGCGACCTTCGAGCTCCCCGTGCGCGCATCGGTATGCAAGATCTGGCGCTGCAGATTGCTGCGATCGACGACGTCCATGTCGACGATGCCGAGCGTTCCGACCCCGGCGGCCGCGAGGTAGAGCGCCGCCGGCGATCCGAGTCCGCCCGCGCCGATGAGCAGCACCTTGGATTCGAGGAGCCTCAACTGGCCGCGCTCCCCCACTTCCGGCAGCGCGATGTGCCGGCCGTAGCGTTCGAGCTGCGCGCTCGCGAGCGCGCGCGGCATCTCGATCGGGAGACCTTCACTCTTCCAGCGATTGAAGCCGCCGACGACCGAGCGCACGTCGCGGTAGCCGAGCATGCGCAGCCCTTCGGCGGCGAACAACGAACGCACGCCGCCCGCGCACATCACGAGCACGGTGCGCGACGTGTCGGGGACCGCGTCTTCAATACGAAGCTCGAGAAAGCCGCGCACGATCCGCTTCGCGCCCGGCGGACTGCCGGCCACGACCTCGTCCGGCTCGCGCACATCGACGAGCTCCGCGCCGCGCGCGATGAGATCCCGTGCTTCGCGAGGCGTCACCTCGGGAATCGATTCCTTGAGCTGCGCGAGGCGTTCGTCCTTGGCGCTCATCGAGGGTGCCTGGGCTCCGCGCGGACGAATCGCTCGCGTGGAAGTCGTCGCGCGCGCTGTTCCGTGGGCGTGCTCATGATCACGAGGCTACTCGACGACCTTCTTGTCGTTCTCGTAGCGACCGCTCCACGTCGGATCGAGCGCGCCATCGGCTTTCCAGTAGGACCACGGACCCTCTTTCTTGCCGTCCTTCATCGTGCCTTCCATCTGCTTCGCGCCGGACTCGAAGTAGTAGCGCACGGCCCCGTGCTGCACACCGGCCTGGAACTCGACGTCCGATTCCTTCGCGCCGCTGGGATACCACGTCGTGTGCAGTCCATGCGCCTTGCCTTGGACGAAGGTGCCCTCCGTTCGCTTCGCGCCGTCCGGACCGAATGACGCGCACTTCCCTTCGAGCGATCCGTCCGTGTACTGCTCCTCGTGTCGCACGCCGGTGTCGTCGACGTGGATCCAGCTGCCTTGCTCGCGGCCGTGCTCGTAGCGCCCGGCCGACTTGACGCGGCCGTCTTCGTACCACTCGTGCCATGCGCCTTCCCGCAAGCCGTCGACGTACAAGCCCTGGCTCGTCTGCTGACCGCGGTGCTGCCAGCTCGCGTGGTCGCCGTCTTGGCGTCCGTTCTTCCACGTGTCGAACAGTTTCGGCCGCCCGGTGACGAACCAATCGCGCGAGCGTCCGTCGCGCTCGCCGTTCTTCCACGTCGCCTCCGAGAGCGGCGCGCCGTCGTCGGCCCACGTGATCCAGAGCCCGTCGCGCTGATCGCCCTGGAACGCGCCGCGCGCCTTGATGAACCCGCCCTCGTGCCATTCTTCGTACGGCCCCGACTGCCGGCCGTCTCGCCACACGCGCTTCAACCAGATCTGGCGGTTCTCGAACCAGCGCCAATCGGGACCGTGGTCGATCGCGGTACCGCGTGCGTCGCGCTTGACGTACGCCTTGCGCTTGAGGCTGCCGTCGGCGAAACGCTCGATCACGGGCTCGATCGGCGAACCCTCGAACTCCGTCAACGGCGGATCGTCCATCCCGGCCGCGTCGGCGGCGGTGCTCGGCTTGCCGCGTGGCGGGAGAGGATCGGTCGCGGGATCGCTAGCCGGATCGGTTGCGATCGCGCTCGACGGCTCCAGCGGTTTGGTCGCGTTCTGCGCGGCCGGCGCTGCGTGCGTCGCGGTCGCAGCCGGATCTTCCTTCGAGCACGCCACCGCGATCGACACGACGAAGACGCAGTACGCCAGCGCGTGAGATCGGAACGAACGGTTCATGACGCGAGGTCCTTCTCGAGTGCCGCGCGCTGCTCCGCGGAGAGCTCCGTGCGCGCCGTGAGCTCGGGGTGATCGGATCCGACGGCGATCGGCACCTGTCCGCCGGCCGCGAACTTCACGTACTGCACGGCCGACAAGCGGTCGCGCGAGAGCTGCCGTTCGTCGTGTCGTGCGAAAACGCGCCGCCCGTCCGAGAGTTCGACGTAGAGGTGCCGCGGGAGATCGATCCAACGCGTGAGCATTAGGTCGCGCTGCGCCGCGTGCTCGATCTCGATGAGCAGCGTCGCACCGAGCTCCCCGGCCGCGCCCAGGAGCTCGTTGTACGTGTCCAGCTCATGGCGGATGTCCGCGTCCCGGACGATGCGCTCCGCGCGGATCATCTCCTGGACTTGGTAGCGGATCGTTTCCGCGTTCTCGAACAGGAACGTCAAGTGCTCGCCGACGTGCACGCGCCGCACGCTCTTCGCTTCCATCGCAGCGCGCCGCAGCGCATCGCGCCGTTCGCTGTACGTGACGTAGTCGAGGAGGTCCTCACGCGGCACGCGCTTCATACAGGAGCCTCCGCCTGTGGAGCGGAGGGAAACGGATCGCCGCGGTACGCGCGCGCCAGGATCGTCATCGGGTGCATCGGCTGAACGCCGGCGTGCTGGCGAAACTGCAGCGCAGCCAACGGACAGTCGGTCGACCACACGCTCGCGTGCGCGTCCTGCATGTCGTCGAACGCCTTCTTGCCGACACGCTGCGAAGCCTCGAAGCCATCGACGGTCATCGCGAACGTGCCGTCGTGTCCGCAACACTCCATGACGAACTCGATCTCGATCGCGAACAGCTTGCGCATCAGGTCGCGGCCCTTGAAGCCGACCGCCTGCGCGCGCAGGTGACACGGAGCGTGATAAGCGAGCGGTCCCGCGGGCCGCGACTTGACGTCGGTCGCGAAGCGCGGCTCTTGACGGATCGACCACAGGAACTCGGAGGGATCCATCACCGCGGCGGCGAGGAGCTCCGCGCGCGGACGGTCGGGCGTATCGACGAGCGTCGGATACTCGCGCCGCATCATCATCGAGCACGTCGGGTTGATGGCGAGCACCTTCGCACCGCGCTCGACGAACGGCACCAGCCGATCGAGGTTGGCTTTCGCGCGCGAGCGCAATCCCGCGAGGTCGCCGTGCTCCCACGCCGGCATCCCGCAGCACGCCAGGCCCTTCGTGCAGCGCACGTCGACCTGGTTCTTCGTGAGCACTTCAAGCGTGTCGCGTCCGATCTGCGGCTCGTTGTTCTGGACGTAGCACGTCGGAAAGAGCACGGCCTCGCCGCCGGGCTCGGTCGAGAGCTTGCCCTCTGCTTCGACCCAACGCTCGAACGTCGTCGACGCGAACGGCGGCAGCTCCTTGTCGCGGTGGATGCCGAGCGTCTTCTCGAGGAACCAACGGTGCAGAGCGCTGCGATTCAACCGATCCGCGAGCCCGAGCGAGCGCCGCGCCAGACGCCCAGCTCCATCGGGATCGCCGAGCACGCGCTCGCGCAGCGACAGTCCACGCTTCTTCGCGCGCAGCGCCTTGAAACGGTGCACGAGCTTCGGGAAGTCGAGCTGGAACGCGTGGCCGTCGCGCGGCGTGTAGGGACACTGCACCTCGCACAGCTTGCACTGGAAGCACTGGTCCATCACCCGCTCGACGCCCGCGGGTTCGATACGGCGCACGTTCCCATCATGCACCTTGTCGACGAGATCGAAGAGCGAGGGGAACGAGTCGCAGTACTTGAAGCACATGCGACAGCCGTGGCAGATCTCGAACGTCCGCGTGATCTCCGCGGCGAGCCCGCTCTCGTCCCAATACTTCTCCTCCGCCGGATCGTAGGAGATCCCGTCGGTCGGAGCGTACGCGATGGGTCGATCGCCGTCGTCGGACATGCTTCGCTGGCGGGAGGCCCGCGAAGACTCAGCTGATGCTGTTCAGGAGGCTCTGGAACTTGCCGGCGTGAGACTTCTCCGCCTTGGCCAGCGTCTCGAACCAGTCCGCGATCTCGCTGAAGCCTTCTTGTCGCGCGGTCTTCGCCATGCCCGGGTACATGTCGGTGTACTCGTGCGTCTCGCCCGCAACCGCGGCGCGCAGGTTTTTGTCGGTCGTGCCGATCGGCAGATCAGTCGCCGGATCGCCGGCCTTCTTCAAGTAGTCGAGGTGCCCGTGCGCGTGCCCCGTCTCACCCTCGGCCGTGTCGCGGAAGTTGCCCGCGATTTCCGGGTAGCCTTCGACGTCGGCTTGCTTGGCGAAATAGAGATAGCGCCGATTGGCTTGGCTCTCGCCGGCGAAGGCGTCCTTGAGGTTCTTGTGGGTCTTCGACCCTTTCAGATCTGCCATGGCGTCTGTTTTTCTGTGCTGCGGTGAATGGACTGTGGTCGGCGGGGCGGACGCATAGGGTGAACCACGCAGGCCGGCGGTGCAAGGGCATGCGC
>JANOFY010000401.1:0-8346 GCA_031413895.1 Planctomycetota bacterium
CGCTTCCAATCGGTCGGTCAGCGCGCTTGCACTATGGCGCGTCGCGACACGCACACGCGCGCGTTGGCCCAGCGCAGGTCCAAGGCGCCGGTCGTCGAGGAGCTGCGCTAGACCGAACGCGAGGTCGTCGACGCCCTTTCCGAGGAACCCCGTGCGCTCGTGCGCCACGATCTCACCCACGCCTCCGACATCGGTCGCAACCGCGGGCCGCGCGGCGGCAGCCGCCTCGATGAGCGCGATCGGCAAGCCCTCCGTCCGCGACGTGAGCAGCACCGCATCGAGACCGGCGAGGACGTTCGTCATGTCGCTTCGCGCACCGACGAGATGCGCTCGACGCGCGAGATCCGGCGCGAGAGCACCGATGCGCCGTTCCACGAGCCCCCTTTCGGACCCGTCGCCGACGAACACGAGGTGCAACGCGGAGTAACGCGGCGCGAGCATCTCGAAGACATCGAGCGCCAGCGCCGGCTGCTTGACCGGCGCCAGTCGACCGACGACTCCGACGACGAAGTCCGTCGCGGACGCTCCGATCAAGCTGCGCAGCTCGCCCGCCGCCGGCGACCCGCCGATCGCGAGCAGCGGATCGAGATCGATGCCCGGCGGGACGACGACGAGACGTTCGGCATCCTCGACGACCTTCAGGCGCAGGAGATCGTCCGCCGTCGCGTGCGACACCGCCAAGATGCGGTCTGTCGTGCGCGCCATGCGGCGTTCGAACGCGATCAAAGCCCGCGAGAGCGTCTCGGGAAAGTAGCCCTCGAGAACGTGCCCGTGGAACGTGTGGACGCGCGCGACACCCGCAAGCTTCGCGGCCGCGCGCCGACCGAGAGCACCCGCCTTCGAAGCGTGCGTGTGCACGACGTCGGGCCGGAACGCTGTGAGCTCGCGGCGCAGCGCACGCAGCGCGCCGAAGTCACCCGTCAACGAGATCCCCCGCGCGAGGCCGCGCACGCGAACGACATCCACGCCGCGCGCGGCCATCTCATCGAAGAGGTCGCCCTCCCCCGGCGCCGGCGTGCCCGCAAACACGCGGAGAACGTGACCGCGCCGCGCAAGCAGCGGGTCGCTCGCCAGCGCCTGACGCGCCGGCCCGCCCAAGTTGAGGCGCGTCATGACACGAGCGATGCGCACGATGAGTTTCGTCCGCGCCGCGGCGCACACACGGTGCGCCGGCGGGGTCGGAAGCCGAGCGAGTCTAGAAGCTCGCGCGCTGCTTCTCCATGCCCCGCTGCTACACCCGAAACAGCAGCAAGTGGTACCCGCACAACACGGTGTAGGCACCCGCCGCGATCCACAGGCCGAACTTCGCGAGCGGGAAGTTCTTGTGGATGCACAGCACGATCAGCGCGACCCCGATCAGGCTCGACTTCAGCAGCACGAACTCGGAGCGGCCTGCAAGCAGCAGCAAGTCGGCGACCGGGTTGATCTCCGATCCGCCGCTCTGCAAATGGATCAGCGTGAAGAAGCTGTCGGCCACGTTCATCAACGCGATCCACATCGCGATCGCGAAGAGGCGCGTGCCATACCGATCGACGAACGCGCCCTCCGCCTCTTCGCCGCGGCGGATCGTTTGCCGGCGCCCGCTTCCGAGTGAGTAGACCGAAAAGCGCGGCGTCGAACTCTTGCGTCGATCGGGGCCGCGTGGGCGAGCCGGTGCCGGCGAGCTCGGTTCGGGGTCGAGTGGTTGCATGCGGCGCGCCTGCCGGTCGCGCGAATCAGGCTATCGGCCGGGCGCGCGGGGCGACTGGAGCGGTCAGCTCGGGCGCGCGCCGGCGCCCGTGAGCACGTCGCGGTAGACAGCCAACGTCTCCTCGATCATGCGCTCGACGTCGAACACGGACCGAACGCGCTTCTTGCCGCCCGCGCCGAGCTGGGCGCGCAATTCCGCGTCGTTCGCCAGGCGATGCATCGCGCGCGCGAGATCATCGACGTCGGACGGCGCGACGAGCAGTCCCGTCTCCCCCTCGATCACGACCTCCGGCACGGCCGAGACGCGCGTCGCGAGGACGGGTAGTCCCGTCGCCATCGCTTCGAGGAACACGAGGCCCAGCCCCTCCCACAGCGAGCACATCACGAACACGTCCGACATCGCCATCAGCGCGGGCACGTCGCGGCGGATGCCGGCGAACACGGCTCGTCCGTCGAGGCCGAGCGCGCGCGCGATCGCTTCGGCCTTGCGCCGTCCGTCGCCGAACGGGTCGTCGCCGACGAGCAACAGCCGTGCGTTCGGTGCGCGCTCGAGAACTTGCGCGAAGCTCTTGAGCAGGACGTCGTGCGCCTTCTGCGGAGCGAAGCGCGCGACGCACACGAAGACGCTGTCGCTCGGAGCGAAGCCGAAGCTCGCGCGCAGTTCAGCAAGCTTCGCAGGCGACGAGGCGGCGGCCGCCTCGAACGGCGCTGGATCGAGACCGTAGTAAATGCGCCGCAGGCGCGAGCGCTTCACGCGGCCGTGCTCCTCGATGAACTTTCCGACGTGGTCCGAGAGCACGATCGTGCGCGCTGGCAAGTTCCCTAGAAGACCGTGCACGAACGACACCGGCGCGCGCAGCAGCACTTGCTCGTCGTTGTGCTTGCTCGCGACGAGGCGCGCGCGCCGTCCGCACAGCGTCGCCACCACCGCCGTCGCCATGTCCGCCTTGAGCAGGTGCGAATGGACGATGTCGGCTTGTCGCACGTGCGGCGCGAGCCGCGCGGGGAGCGCCGGCCCCGATCCGACGGGTCCGACCCAGCTCGCCCCCGCGTCGCGGAAGTCCTGCGCCAGCGTGCCCGCACCCTTCAGGTACACGACGCGCACCAGATGACCGCGCTGGGCCTGTCCACGCACCTGCGACAAGAGGTGCATCTCCGCGCCGCCCACGTCGAGCGTCGTGATCACGTGGACGATTCTCATGACCTCCTCACAGCGCCTCCCTGTAGACCGCGATCAGCTCGTCGACCATGCGGTCGGCGCTGTGCTCGCGAACGAGCGCCTCGCGTCCCGCGCGGCCGAGCGCCGCGCGCGCCGGGCGATCCAGCGCGAGCAGTGTGCGACACGCCTGCGCGAGCGCCGGCACCGACACGTCGCGCGCGAGGAAACCGTGGACGCCGGAGGTGACGAGGTCGCGCGAGCCGTCGACCGGCGTCGCGACGACGGGCCGCGAGGCTGCTTGCGCTTCGAGCACGATGTAGGGCATGCCTTCCCAGCGCGATGGGACGAGAACGAAATCCGCTGCGGCGAGGATCGCCGGGATGTCGGTGCGAAATCCCAGGAAGCGTACGCGCTGCGCCACGCCGAGTGCACGCGCTTGCCGCTCGAGCGCTTCCCGTTCCTCGCCGTGGCCGACGATCACGAGCTCGAGCGCTTCGAGACCGGGCTCCCCGAGCAACTCGATCGCGAGATCCTGTCCTTTCGCCACGTTGAGGAGTCCGACCACGGCGGCCAGAGGCGCGTCCGGATCGAGGCCGAGCTCGTTCCGTGCGATCGGCTGGGCTGCGAGCCACGGCGCCGGATCGATGCCGTTGCGCACGATGCGCACGCGCGCGCTCTCGACGACGCCAGACGCGGCGTACGTCGCGGCCTCGCTGTCGCTCACGGCGATCACGACCTGCGTTTGGGCGGCCAGCGCTTGCTCGATGTGCCGATACAGCGCGCGCGTCGCGCCGCCGAACATCGCGTCGAAGAGGAACGCGAACGTGTGCGGCGTGTGGACCCTGGCTCCGATGCCGGTCGCGATCGAAGCCGCGCGTCCCAGCGCACCGGCCTTGCTGCTGTGCGTGTGCACGATGTCGGGCCGCGCCTCCTCCATGAGGCGCGCCAGCGCGCGCCAGTGGACGAAATCCAGGCGCGGCGACAGCGAGCGCACCATGTCGACACGCAGCACGCGCGCTCCCGCTCGCTCCAGGAGGGCGAGATCGGCTTCGAAATCCGGCTGGCGGAGTGCCGACACGGCGAGGTGGACCTCCAGCCCGCGCGCGAGCTGGCCGCGCGCGACGTCGCACAAGTGGCGGCGCGTCCCGCCGATCGTCGCCTCCATCACGTGCAGCACGCGCATGTCGTGACGCGGCGCGCGTGTGGACGTTGGGAGCGCGTCAGTACGCACCCGTGCCCTTGACCACCGCGAAGAGCGTGAGCGCGATGATCACGACGTCGAGCAAAAACGACTGGTGCTCGATGTAGTAGAGGTCGTAGTCCAAGTTGTCGTGGATCGCCATCTGACGCGCGTACGAGATCTGCCACAGCCCGGTGATGCCCGGCTTCGCGCGCAGGCGCTCGCGATCGAGCGGACCGTATTGATCGACGATGAAGCGCATCTCCGGTCGCGGTCCGACGACGCTCATGTCGCCGAGCAGCACGTTGAGAAACTGCGGCAGCTCGTCCAGGCTGAACCGGCGCAGCCAGCGCCCGATCGCAGTGACGCGCGGATCCGCGCCCGAGTTCGGCTTCGGCGCATCGCCCGACAGGTGCGTGTGCATCGTGCGGAACTTGTACATGCGGAATGGCTTCCCGTCCTTCCCGATGCGCTGCTGCTCGAAGAAGACGGGTCCGGGTGATTCGCGCTTGATCAAGATCGCCGTGATCACGAACACCGGCGCCAGCACGAGCAAGACACCGAACGACAACGCGAGGTCGAGGCAGCGCTTCGCGAGTTGACCGAAGAGGTTCGGACGCCGGCTCGCGCGCGTGATGAGCGGAATCGAGTCCAAGGTCTCCATCCGAACCTTGAACTGCAGCACGTGGTAGAAGTGCGGCACGACGTGGCTCGTGACACCCAGGCGGTCGAGCTCGGCCATCAGGTGGACGACGCGCTCGTCGGGGGCGTCCGCCACGGCGACGAAGACCGCGCTGACCTTGTGCAGGCCGACGAGCCGCTCGATGTCGTCGAACGTGCCGAGCACACGCGAGCGCTCGATCACCTGACCGACGTTCACCGGGTCGTCGTCGATGAAGCCCACCAAGTTGAGACCGAGCGTCGGCACGAGCATGAACTTGCGCTGTAGGTGCCGCGCGGTGTCGCCTGTGCCGTAGATCAGGACGTTGTTATTGCCGATCCCGCGCTGGTGCAGCAGCTGGATGATCTTGAACGACGCGAAGCGGCTCGCGGTCATCGAGCACAGGATCAGAAAAAAAGTCGCGACGAGCGTCAGCCGCGAGATCGCGTTCGTGTTGATGTTGAGGTCGATCCACTGGTGCAGCGGGACGAGCCAGGCGTAGACCGGCCCCTGCGGATCCTGCCGCGTGCTGCGCAGGAAGATCAGCAGCACGAACAGCACGAGGAACGACACCAGCGTGCTCTTCGTGACGGCCTTGAACTCCTCCATGTTGAGGAGGCTCTTGACCGGGCTGTACAGCCCGAACGCGTGGAACGTGACGAGGCACACGGCCGCGATCAGGGCCGAGAGCTCCTGGTACCGGCGGGCCTGCATGCCCAGCAAGCTCGGATCGGTCTCGATGCCGCCCAGCCGCTCGCCGACCAGGTATCCGAGCCAGCAGGCGAACAGGACGACCAAGAGGTCGACCAGGACCTGCGCGGACAGCACGACGGGCTCGAAGTGCCGCCTCAGGAACTGACCGCTGAAGCTCATGGGACCGTGGAGCGCAGGACCAAAGTGTGGGAGGCGCGATCGCGAGGCTTGATCGCGCCGGGCGAGGCGGATGCGTACACAGTCACGTCGAAGGCCAGCGAACCAAGGGGGACATGTTACGGTTTCGCCGACGCGCGACAATTCGCGTGACAGCGTGGGCCCGGTACCGTATCGGCTCCCGACCGGGTCGAGGCTGCGCGTCCCCGCATCGAAAGGATCGGAGTGCGCGAGAAATCGCCGAGCCACCGCGCACTCTTGACACGCTGTTGATTCGCACGTGCCCCGCTGCGAACCGGGCACTATCGTGGCGGACTCGTCAGGGCCCATGCGCAAGTCCGACCTCGTCTTCTTCCTGACCGGCGTCGTGGCGCTCGTGTACGAGACCGTGTGGGCGCGCTCGCTCACGCGGATCCTCGGGAGCGACGCCGGAGCGGCGGCCATCGTGCTGGCCACGTTCATGGCCGGACTCGGGCTCGGTGGAGCGGGTGCGAGCCGCTGGGCCCGGTCGACGCGCCGCCCGGTGGAGCTCTTCGCGCTGCTCGAGCTCTTCATCGCGGCCTGGGCCGCGGCCTCGCCGTTCCTCATGGGGCTCCTCCACCCGATCGACGGGTTCGCGGCGCGCGCCGCGGTGAGCGCCGCTCTGCTCTTGCCGCCCACGCTGGCCATGGGCGCGACGTTTCCTTTGATGGGGCGCATTGCGATTCCGTCCGCGGCGGCGACGCACGGTGAGACGGCCGCGTTCTATGGCGCCAACACGCTCGGCGCGGCACTCGGCGCATTGCTCGCGGCGTGCGTGTTCATGCCGCTCCTCGGACTCTCGGGCGCGCTCTACGCCGCCGCGCTGCTCGACGTCGTCGCGGCGGGTCTGGCGCTCGCGTGGCTGCCGCGCGAGAACGCCACGCCCGAAGTCGAACGTCCGTCACCGCCGGCCTCGATGTGGCGCGATCCAGTACTCGCCGTCGCCTTCGCGCTCGGCGCGTCGAGCCTCGCGATCGAGGTGCTCTCGCTGCGCCTGCTCGTCACCGTGACCGGCGCATCGGTGTACGCGTTCGCGCTGGTGCTGGCGGTGTTCCTGTGCGGCATCGGGCTCGGCGGTCGCCAGCTCGCGCGACAGCGCGGCTCCGCGACGCGCGGCCCGCGCGATCTCGACATCCTGTTCTACTGCGCGCTGTGCGCGCCGCTCTTGATGCTCGTGGGCCTGTGGACGTTGCGCGCGCAACTCGGCGAGAACGATTTGTTCGGAAGCCTCGCCAACCGCGTGCCCACCGGCGCGGGGCTCGCGCGTCTGTGGGCGACGCATGCACTGCTCGCGGCGCTCGCGCTCCTCGCGCCCGCGTTCGCCTTCGGGATGGCGCTTCCAGCGGCCGCCGCGGCGCTCGTCGAGCGCTACCCGACCGTGCCGCGCGAAACGTTGCTCGGTCGCTTGTACGGCTTCAACACGTTCGGTGCGCTGTGCGGCAGCTTGGGAGCCGCGTTCGTTCTTCTGCCCGCGCTCGGACCGCGGCGTTCGTTCGCGATCGTGCTCCTCGTGCCGGCGCTGGCCGCGTTACTCGTGCCCGGACGGCGCCTGCTGCCCTGGGCGCTGGGCCTGCTCGCGGGCCTGGGCGCGTCGTCCTGGGTGCTCGCGCCGGGAGAGCCCGTGCGCGATCGCCAGCTCATCCTCGCGCGTTATGACGCGCACACGAGCGCCGCCGTCGAGGAGACGCGCGCGTTCGATGGCTCGCTCGTGCGCACGCTGCGCGTCAACGGCAAGCCCGAGGCCTCGAGCGCACCCGTCGACGTCCGCTTGCAGCTCCTGCTCGGTCACATCCCGGGCGTGCTGCACGGCGACGTCGAGACCGCCCTCGTGATCGGCCTCGGCAGCGGGATGACCGCCGGCTCGTTGCTCGACCTGCCGTCGATGCACGCGCTCACGATCTTCGAGATCTCGCCCGCGATCGAGGACGCCGCGCGCGCGTTCTCCGATTGGAACAACGCCGTGCTCGACGACCCGCGCACGCGACTCGTGTTCGCGGATGGTCGGCATGCGCTGGCGAGTAGCAACGCGCGCTTCGACTTGATCACAGCCGATCCGGTCCATCCCTGGACGCGCGGCTCCAGCGACCTCTACACGCTCGAGCACTTTCGGTCCATCGCCGAGCACCTCGCGCCCGGCGGCGTGGCCTCGCAATGGCTCCCGCTGTACGAACTCTCCGCGGACGACCTCGAAACCGTGGCCGCAACGTGGTGCGCGGCGTTCGAGCACACGAGCGCGTGGCTTTCCGCATACGACTTGATCCTCGTCGGCGCAGAGTCGCCGCCGCGCGGTGGCGAACACCTCGTGGACCTCGAACTGCCCGCGCGACTGCGTGCGAGCCTGGCGCGTGTCGCGATCCACTCCGGTGTCGACTTGCAAGCGCTGCAGGTCGCCGGTGACGCCGAGCTGCGCGCGTTCGCAAGCGGCCAGCAGCCGATGCGCGACGACGATCCGGTGCTCGAGTTCCGCGCGCCGCTTTCCTATCTCTCGGGCTACAACACGCAGGTGCTGCGCTGGGCGGCGCGGCCGGAGTACGTCAGCGAATTGCCCGAGACCTGCCGCCCGCGCGCCGTGCAGTTCCGCGCAGCGCTCGGCCGATTCCTCGATCAATTGCCGTCGGGAGCGGGCCGCGCCGCCGCGAATTACGGTCAAGAGCTCCTCGCGATGCGGCGCTGACGCGCCGGGCGATGCGGCGCTGACGCGCCGGGCGCTGCGCCGCTGACCTGGTCCGCGCGATCGCGCGCGCTATGCTGGCCGGGCTTCACACA
>JANOFY010000402.1:0-5317 GCA_031413895.1 Planctomycetota bacterium
GGCTGGGCTCCGGGCAACTTCTTCATGATGGTGCACTGGTTCCCCAAGCTGGGCGTACTCGAACCCGACCATCTTGCCGCTCGTGTTGACCGTGCGCGACACGGCGAGCATCGCGCCGCCCAGCGGCGGGCTCCAGCGCTCCTCGATCGACGACCCCGAGCTCCTCGTTCCGACCCACGAGCCGGCCAGCCACGCCAAGTCGCCGATCGCGGCCTTGGCCGGCGCGGGCAGCGCGATGTCCTCCGCGTGGCGGTAGAGCCCAACCGATTCCTCCCCCGCGGGCGGATCGACCACAACGCTCACGAACAGTCCGTCGTCCGTGCTGCGGAAACTCCTCCGGATCATTGGGATCGACCCGTCGGGCGCGTTATCCACCGTGCGCACGAACTCGACCTGGTACTCAAACGTGCCGTCCTTCCACGCGCCGCGGTAGCGAGAGACCCGGCCTTCCCACGTGACGTCCGTGGCCGAACCGTCGAGCGGCATGCGAATTTCGCGGTCGCTGCGCACCAGGACGAACGCATCCTCCTCGATGCGCAGCTTGACCCTCGCGCTCATGCTGGGCTGCTGCTCCTCGATAGCGCGCCCCTCGGTGCGGTCCTCGACGTAGATCCACTCGCCGTCCAGCGCGCGCAATCCGTCGGCCTGCGCCGAGCGCGCGCTCGCGGCCAATGTCCCCGGGGCCGCCGAGGCCGCGGCGAGGGTTGCGAGGAGTGCGAGCGCTGCTCTCAGCCAAGTGCGCAAGTGCATTGCGAAGTCCCCTTTCGAGTTGCGAGTCGTACGAACGGCGCACCCGCGTTGCGGCGAACTCGAGCCGCGCGGGCGCGTGCCAGGCGGCGCACTATACGCGCGCCCGGAGGCTGCCGAATTGAACGAATGCGACAGGTTCCACGGACCCTGAACCACCGGCGTTCGGGGCGGCGCGCAGCACGTCCCTGATCACGCCCGCAACCATCGGACAACCGAGACCGCGAGCGTGCGCGGCCAGAAGCGGATCGACGAAAAAAATAGAGGACTCGGGCAGCGTTGGCCCAAGTCCTCTCTTCGTGAAACGGTAGCGAAGGCGGACTCGTGGTTCCGCTCGTCGCCGTCGAGCGCGATGACGTGGCCGCGATCGTGTTCCTCGCTGCCACCGGAATCCCCGGTGCGAGCATCGCGCGCGAGCAGGCCGTCAGCCTCGGTCGCGCCGAAGGCGCGGGTGAGATGGCGGTACGCGTTCGGCAAGTCGTGACGAGCACGGTGGTCACGGTCGTCGAGCTGTCCGGCCTCACCCACCTGTTCCAGGCGTGCGAGAGTGGCGCGCTGAGCGAGTTCATCTCGATCGCGGAGACGTTCAATCCGATCGTGTTGAAGACGATCGAGAAATGGGTTGCGAAGCGTCTACGGAAGTGACGAGTCGCGGGACCCGCGATCGCTTGTTCGGATCGAGCGTCTCCGATCGTTCGTCATCGCGCTACGATGGCACGCTCAGGGGAGACGCGCTGGGCGCCGTCGCATCCAGGCCCCTGTTGCTCGCTTGCGCTCTCTCGTCCTATTCGCCGGCTCGTCACTGCTCGCCGCGTGCGGCGCTGGCACGGCGGGGATCATCGCGAGCGCGGACGGCGGCGAGAGTAGCTCGACGCCCGCCCTGAATGCGTTTGCGGTCCTAACGCCCAAGATCTCGCCGGCGGGACTGCGGCTGGATGCGACCAAGGCCGTGCAGATCGCGCTGTTCTACGACGCCGGCGCGGGCGAGCAGCCGATGACGCAGGTGAGCGGTCCTGGAGTCGCGGGCAATCAAGTGGGCTTGCCCGCGGGCGTGGCGGAGATCGAATGGGACTTCGCGGCGGAGCTCGGGAGCGCAAGCTTCGCTCCAGGTGTGCAGCTGGCGGCCAGGCTCTCGGGCGGCGCGCTTCTCAGCGGAGGCCAGCTCACGGTCGACCTGGGCAACGATCCGCCGGTCGTCGTCTCGGTCGAGCCCACGCCCACCGATCCCGCCGAGCCGAGCGAATCCTCCGGCAACGTCGAGGTGCGGCTCGTCCTGAGCGACAGCTCCTCGGACGTGGTCTCGATTCTCGTGGATTGGCGGCGCACGAGCGACGCGATCGACGCCTGGCAACCGGCGACGGCAGCGGGCGTGTTCCCCGCGGGCGTCGCGACGACTCCCACCGGAGTCACGCTCTCCTTCTTCTGGAACACCAACGTGGATCTCTTCGAAGGGGAGGACGACGTCCTGCTGCGCGTCACCGCCGACGACGCCACGCTCGACGCGCGCGATACTCCCATCGGTATCAGCGCACCGCTCGTCAGCGCGCCGCTTCACATCGACAACAACGATCCGCCGATCGTGCAGCTCGACTCGGGTCCGATCATCACGAACCCCGACGAGCGACGCGGGATCCCGATTCCGTTCCGTGTGATCGACAATGAGAGCGACCTGGTCGACGTGATCTTCCAGTGGCGCCGCGATGGCGAAGAATTCGTCGAGCTGCCGAGCGACGACGCCGCGCTCGACGCGATCCTGGCCGATCCGCTGCTGCGCCGGCAGTACCACATCTGCACGCCCTCCCCGCATTTCGCACAGGGACGCGTCGTGCCGATCGACGCCGACACCGTGCGCTTGCCCGAGCTCGCCTCGAGCGAGTCCTGGATCCTGGCGTCGGCACTCGAGGGCCGAACGCTGGAGCTCTACCGCCGCTCGTCGGTGCCGACCTCGATCACTTCGACCTGGACTTCGAACCCGCTCGTTCATCCGATCGCCGCGCTGCCCTGGGCGGACGGACTGACCGCGCTCGTGCTGGATGTCCCCGCGAATGGCCGCCTGCGCGAGATCGATCTCGCAACGGGCGCGGTCGTGCGCGAGATCGCGACATTGGGCCGCGGGATGCCGAGCGCGATGACCGCCGAGCGCGGTGAGCTGGCCATGCTCGTCGCCGTGGAGGACACGGGCAGCTGGCGCATCGAGCGCGTGGATCTCGCGAGCGGCTCGCTCAGCACGCTCGTCGTGTCGGACAATGCCGAGCCGGCGCCGGTGCGAGGCATCGCGAGCCTGGGGACGAGCGCCGCCGTGTTCACCGCGGGGGCGTCGCTCTTGCACGTCGACTACCGCGACCCGCTCGCGCCGCAGCTTGGGACACTGCTCACCGATCTCGCCACACCCTGGGGTGTCGTCGTCGATCCTCTGCTCGCAAGCCGCATCTACGTCAGCGAGCGCGATTCGCTGGACGGAGGACGCCTCGTCTCCGTCGACCTCGACACGCACGGCACGCTACCCGTCGTCGTGAAGACCGCGGACCTGCAGCTGGGAGCTCTGGATGCTCCCGAAGCATTCGCATTCGAGCGCCAAGGCGCGCGCGCGTTGCTCGTGACGTCAGCGCCGAGCGGTCATCAGCTCGTAGCGCTCGATCTCGGCGCAACCGGAGGTAACCGTTCCGTTCCGATCGGCGAACCCACGGCCACGGACGTCGCGGACGTGTCGACGGGATCCGAGCAGCTGCGCCTCGTGTGTCTTCCAACGTCGAACGAGATCCTCGTGGCGGGCGGGATCGAGCAAAGGCGCGTGATCGCGACGCGTGACGCGGCTTCACCAAACGTATCGGTGGAACAGCCCTTCGACCCCGTGCCGAGCCACGGTCAGCCCTGGCGCCTGGCCGACCAGTCTCAGCGCTCGTTGCGCGCGAGCCCGGAGGGCGTCGCGACACGCTTCATTTGGGACAGCACCGACGCTGTCGCGGGCCTGATCTTCTTGCGCGCCTCCGCGCGCGACGACGAGTTCGGCATCGCAGTCGACGGCGGCGCCCCGAAGCGTGTGCGCGGGGGACTGGAAGTCGCTCCGCTGGTTCTCGGCGGCGATGCGATCACGGTTCGGCCGCGCTCGGTCGTGGCTGCGGACCTCGATGGCGATGGTGACCTCGACCTCTGCTCGGCCAACCTCGCGGGCGACAACCTGACCGTCTTCTTCCAGATCGCGCCCGCGAGCTTTGCTGCGGCTCCGCTCGTGCTCGGAGGCTCCACGACTACCAACGGGGCCCGCTCGGTCGCGGCGGCGGATCTCGACGGCGACGGCGACCTCGATCTCGTCTCGGCCAACCGCGACGGCGACACTCTGACGATCTTCACTCAGTACCGTCCGGGAGGCTTCGAACCGAATCCGTCGCTCACGCTCGGCGGCTTCCCGATCACGAACACTCCCGTCTCTGTCGTGGCTGCGGACCTCGATGGCGATGGTGACCTCGACTTGGTCTCGGCCAACCTCGATGGCAACAACCTGACGGTCTTCTTCCAGCTCACGGCCGGGGCTTTCGATGTGGTCCCATTCACGCTCGGCGGTTTCTCGACCACGTTCGGGCCGCTTTCCGTCGCCGCAGCGGACCTCGACGGCGACGGTGATCTAGATCTCGTCTGTGCCAACCGCGATGGCGACAATCTGACGATCTTCTTCCAGGTCGCGCCGGGGAGCTTCGCCACGGCTCCGCTCACGCTCGGTGACTCGACGACGACGGATAACCCCAACTCGGTCGCGGCAGCGGATCTCGACGGCGACGGTGACATCGATCTCTGCTCGTCCAACGGAGCCGGCCACAACTTGACGGTCTTCTTCCAGCTCTCTCCGGGAGGCTTCGAACCGAACCCGTCGCTCACGCTCGGCGGCTTCCCGATCCCGAACACTCCCGTCTCGGTTGCGGCGGCGGACGTCGACAGCGACGGCGACATCGATCTCTGCTCGGCCAATCAAAACGGTGACAACCTGACGGTCTTCTTCCAGGCCTTGCCGGGGAGCTTTGCGCCGGCTCCGCTCACGCTGGGGGGCCCCGCGACGACGGTCACCCCCGTCTGCGTGGCAGCCGCGGACTTAGACGGCGACGGCGATCTCGAGCTCGTTTCGGCCAACGATGTCAACGGCGGCAACGACCTGACGGTCTTCTTCCAGGCCTCGCCTGGGAGCTTCGACACCGCTCCATTGGAGTTGGGAGGCACCGGAGAAATCCAGAACCCCGCGTCGGTCGCGGCGGCGGATCTCGACGGCGACGGAGACCTCGACCTCGTGCTGGCGGACGAAGTCGATGACGAACTCGCGATCTACCACCAGATCTCACCCGGGAACTTCAGCTCGGTCGCGCTCACGCTGGGAGATTCGACGACCACACAGTCCCCGCGCTCGCTCGTGGCGGCGGACGTCGACGGCGACGGTGATCTGGACCTGGCCTGTGCGAACTTCGCGGGCGACAACGTGACGGTGTTCTTCCGAAATGCGCCCGGGAGCTTCGAAGCTGTTCCGCTCACGCTCGGAGACTCTGCGACGACGAACGGGCCGAGCTCCCTCGCGACGGCGGACCTC
>JANOFY010000403.1:0-4899 GCA_031413895.1 Planctomycetota bacterium
GGTACTTGGCATGTTGCTTTCAGCACAGGTTGTGTTTGCGCAAAACGATTCCAGCATCGAAGAAGTCATTGTCATCGGCGAACTGACTCGAGCGGCCGTCGAAGCACAAATCATTGCGGTAGAAGAAGATATTTTTCGGCAATTCAATGACAGCAATGCCCGCCTTGGTACTACCGACCTTAATATAGAATGCCGGCGCGAGACACCAACTGGCACGCATTTTCCGCAACGCATCTGTGAACCGCTGTTTTTAACCAAAGAACGACAGCAGAACAATCGCGATTTTGCCGCCGATCTTGCTACGCGTCTTACCCCACAGCAACTGCAGGCACAGCTGGCTGACAAGTATGACGAAATGAATGCCGCTTATGCGAAGCTGATCCAGCAAGACCAGAAATTCGCCGGCAAGGCGGGCACGTTGCACTGACCGGCGGCGTTGGAACCCCACGCGACGACCGAGCCGTCGCTGCGCCGCGCGACGCTGTGGCGCGAACTCGCGGCGAGTTCGACGTAGGTGAGGCCGAGTGGGAGCGCAGGCACGTTGCACTGGCCGTAGCTGTTGTCACCCCACGCGACGACCGTACCGTCGCTGCGCCGGCCGAGCGCGTGTCGATCGCCCGCCGCGGTCTCGACGTACGTTCGGCCCGGCGGGAGCGCGGGCACGTTGCACTGCCCGTAGCTGTTGTCGCCCCACGCCACGACCGGACCGTCGCTGCGCCGGCCGAGGCTGTAGAAGTGCGAGCCCGCGTCGACCTCTTGATAGAAGATCCCGAACGGAAGCGCAGGCGCGCTGCACTGACCGCTGAGATTGCAACCGAACGTCTGCGCCTTTCCGTTGCTCAAGCGTGCGATCACGTGACCTTCGCCCCACGCATACGGGAAATCGACCCGCGTCCCGCCGGCGGATGCTTCGACGTAGTCGACGCCCGCCTGGATCGGCGGAACGTTGCACTGGAAGTAATCGTTGAGTCCCCAAGCGACCATGGAGCCGTCGCTGCGCAGCGCGACGCTGTGACCGCGGAACTGATCGACGGACCAGACCAAGTCCTGGCCGCCACCGGTTGCCTGCGTGTACGTCAGACCGGCAGGCAACGGCGGAACGTTGCACTGCCCCGTGCTGTTCGAGCCCCAGGCGACGAGAGAACCGTCGCTGCGCAAACCGAGGCTGTGCTCGGCCGCTCCGATGAGCTTCACCCACGTCAGACCTGGGGGAAGCGCGGGGACGTTGCACTGACCGAGGAAGTTGTAGCCCCACGCGACGGCGGCTCCGTCGCTGCGCAGCGCCAAGACGTGAAAGTAACCGACGCCGGTGTCTACATAGGTGAGTCCCGGCGGAAGCGGAGGCACGTTCGTTTGACCGTCGGCGTTATATCCCCAGACGAGGATCTGTCCGTCGCTGCGGCGTGCCAGACTCGAAGCGTAGAGCGCGTCGACTTCGACATAGGTGAGACCTGGCGGGAGCGGGGGCACGGCGAGTTGACCAGAGAGGTTTTCGCCCCAGGCCACGACCGATCCGTCGCTTCGACGCGCGAGCACGTGACCGCCGCCCGCGGAGATCTCGACGTAGGTCAGGCCGGGCGGAAGCGGTGGCACGTTGTGCTGGCCATAAGTGTTCACACCCCACACCACGACCGAGCCGTCGCTGCGGCGCGCAGCACTGAGGCGATCTCCGCCCTCGATCTCGAGGTAAGTCAACCCGGGCGGAAGCGCAGGGACGTCGGTCTCGCCGTTGAAATCGGAGCCCCACGCGACGACGGAGCCGTCGAGACGTAGCGCGAGTGTGTGGTACGCGCCCGCCTCGACCTCGACGAAGGTCTCGTGGTTCCAGGTGCTGTCGAACCGCATCTTGCCCCACCCGACGATCGCCGAAGTCGCCCGAGCGACGCTGCTCTGCACTGCCGACTGTCCGAATGCGGCGCCCGCGAGAGCGACGATCGAAACGGCGACGGTCGAGAACATCTTCACTCGTGTGCACATGAAACTCTCCTTCACCAACGGACCCAGGTGCATGCCCGAACGCCTTGTGGTCGGCCGCGATCCGCAGCGTCGCGACATCCGAAGTGCGTCGAGCGAGGACCAGGCTAGGACCCGCCTCCAGCGCCAGACATACGTCGTATTGGGCAGTGGGGGGGAATCCACTGCGTACGGTGGTGATCACGGTGCTCCTTCCGGTGTGCCTGTCGTGATCGGGCAGCCGCCTCGCGCTTGTGCTGCACGTCGTGACCACCGTGCGTGGCGCGAACTTGAACCCGGATCGCCCTCGTCGTGAACGGTGCTGGTTGAGTTTCCGGACAGCGCGAGCTTCGAGCGTTGACGAACCCCGATCAGCCCATCGATTGGAACGGCTCGAAGCTGCGCTGACTGTCGACTGGTGTGTGCTCCAAGCGAAGATTGCTTACGGCCAAGCGATCTGAATCCCATTCGACCAGTTCGTCGTCGCGGCGGTGCAGAAGTTGGCGAAGGTGTTTCGATAATACATCTGGTAGTACGCCGTCTGTCCGGCGGGCTGCATCGTCTGGACCGACACGGGTGTAGTCTGCACGGTGTTCGGGTAAGTCCAGTAGCCTTGCGACGCGCCGTACGTTGCAGCGTTGTGAGACCCGAAACGGATCAATTCACCGTCGACGCAGCGCACTCCGTCGGCCGAGGCGATACCAGCGGGCGCGTTGGCGTCGCCCTTGAGCAGTAGGCCGAAGCCCACGTACACCGGACTGACGAGGACATTCAGGGTGATCGTGTCGGGCGACGTCGCACCGGTCGCGCTCAGTAGCGCACCGTTAAGATTCTGCGAGTTCGCGCAACCGTGGCCCGGAGCGGCCGGCGGAAGCGGTGCGGTGTCCGGCGGAACGCACGGACAAGCGGTCGGCAGCGAGCCGTCGCCCGCGCAGAATGAGATCGGTGTGTTGTCGCCCGGGAACGACAGCTTGCCAATCCACGTGCCCCAGTCGTTGGTCGCCTGCGCGTACTCCTGGATCGTCCAAAAGCTCGTGCCGTCGAGCGGATCGAGCGTCGTGTTCGTGTAGTCGCCCCAGCGGTTGAACCCGGATCCGTCTTGCAACTGATACGGGGCGACGCCGGCCCTGAGCAACGCGGGCGGCGAAGTCTGCCCCGCGGGATCGGTCGACTTGCGGCCTGCGTACCATGCTCCGGCGAACTCGCTCGACTTCGAGCCCGCGAAACCGAAGGCGACGTTTCCACTCGCATCGACGGCCATCGAGGGAAAGCCGAAGTGGCGCGTCGGATCGTCGATCGTGCCCACTTGTTGTGTCGCGAGCGTGAGCGGGTCGATCTCGTACCAGCGCACTGCTGCGCGGCCGCCGACGTCGGTGCCGTGCAGCGTCCACAAACTGCCGTTTTGGAAGACGGCGCCGAGCGGGCGTGAATCGATCGTCCAGAACGGATTCGAACCTTGCACGGTCATGTACGGCGGGTCGAACATGAACGGCACGGTTACGAGCCCGAGTTCGACGAGCGTCGGCGCCGTCAGCGGCGGATCGACTCGTCGGATGCGCAGCGTCGTCGGGCCCTCGCGCGAGATCATGTACTCGCCCGCCGGCGCTCCGAATGTCACCGCGCCCTGGATCGCTCCCTCCCGCAGCAGGCCGCGGAACGCCGTGATCGTGCCCAGCGTCTGCGTCGCGGCGACCAGCGGTGCTTTGTCGATCGCGAAGATCGTCATCGTGTCTGCTGGACCGACCATGGAGGCAGCGGAGTAGATCCCATTCACGTCGAACCCGAGCGTCGGGTAGTCGGGCCAACTTCCGGCATCGCTTCCGGACCCGGCGACGAAGAACGTCTTGAACCAGCTGCCCGTCGGATCGCCGCTGCTCGACACCGCGAGGTAAATCCGGCGCGTGCCGTTGAAGCCCGAACCGGTGATCACGAAGCGACCGCTGAAGTGATCGTACGCCGCGCGCACATCGCCGATGCTGCTGGCGACATTGAAGAAGGACTGCAGGGACGTCGCGAGCAGCCGCGTTCCGCTGCGGTCGTAGACCGAGACATGCTGGTTGACGATCGCGAGGAAATGGCTCGGCCCGATCGCGCCGTGCGGATCGGGCGGGATGAAGCTCGCGCCCACGTCGTTGATCCAGGGTCCCTGGAAGTTCGTCCCTAGAGCGGGCGCCGTACCCAGGCCGCCGAGCGCGCGGCTGCCGGGCTCTGACGGCGGCGCGAAGGTTCGCAAGTGTCTGGGCCGCGCGGGGGGCGGCATGGCGGACGGCGTGCTCGCGCTCATGGTCGCGTTCTCGCGCGCCAGCACATCGGCCATCGTCTCGACGACGTTCGGGCCGAGATCGGAGGCAGCGAGCCGTTCTCCATGAATCACAACCTGTGCGGGTGACTGTGCGGATGCGAGCGGAAGTGAACAAAGCATCAACGCAGCGAGCGGGACAACGTGCAGTCGCATGAACAATTCCTTTCGACGAGAAGCCACAAGTCAAGTCGATCGAAGTAGCGCGCGCGACGCGGACCGTAACTGAGTTTCAAAGCGTTGGAACTCCACTCTCACGAGTCGATGGATGGCTAGACTCTTGAGCATGTCGATCCATTTCGAGCACGCCATAGAGGTTGCCTGCCCGCCCGCGAATGCGTTCGCTGTACTCGACGACGTCTCGCAAACGCCCAAGTGGCTTGCACGCTGCACCGGAATCGAAAAGCTGTCGCCGGGCGAGAACGCTGTGGGCACGAAACTCCGCTACTCGTTTCGAGAGGGTGGACGGACCGGCGTGATGGACGGAGAGACGATCGAGCGCAAGCAGAACGAACGCCTCAAGTTCCGCTACGACGACAAGATGATGGGGGTAACGGTGGATATTCCGTATTGCGAAAGCGGCCGTGGGGACGCGGCTCGTCCACGCAATCGACATCACGCCGAAGACTTTCGTCGGCCCACGAGGC
>JANOFY010000404.1:0-18294 GCA_031413895.1 Planctomycetota bacterium
TACATGAGCTCGTCGCGCGCGACGGCGAGGCGCGCCAGCGGGAAGTCGAAGTACGGCAACGCGCCGGATTCGACGAGCCGCTTCTTCGCCGCCACGACGTCCTCGTACCGCGCGACGTCGACCGCGAGCAAGCTCGGATCGAGCGCCGTGCCGCGCGCGAGGTTGATCGTCACGTTGTCTGGGTGAAGCTCGTGCACGAGCTCCTCGACGTGGTCGGCGAGCACGTCTTGGTTCTCCGACGTCACGCACACGAGGATCCCGACGCCGAGGCGCTCGACGCGCTGCGCGTGCGCCTTCAGCGCGCGCACCGACTCCATCGAGCGCGCGCGTGTCCGCCAGGAATCTGTCGAATCGCATCGTGGATCGGCGGCGGTCCGTCGAACGAAACGGCGATCGACAGGTAGAGGTCGGGGTTCTCGGCCAGCACGCGGTCGATGAACTCGTGCTGGCGATCTTCGATGAGTCCGTTCGTCGGGATCGCGAGATGCCGCAATCCGTGGCGACCGAACGCGCGCGCGACGTCGGCCAAGTCGCGGCGCAGGAACGGCTCCCCCCCGCCGAACGACACCCACACGAGCGGTCCCATGCGCGCGGCGGAGTCGGCCAACCGTTGGAAGGACTCCAAGCTCGGCCCCTCGACGCCCGCAGCGACTTCCTTCCAGTGGAAGCAGTGCCGACAGCGCAGATTGCACCTGCCCGTGACGAACACTGTCAGGTGGAGCGGCGGGCCTTCATGGAAGAGGCCGCGGCGCACGAACGGCAGGTAGCGCAGAGGGTTCAAACGGTCGGGCTCGGCCATGGGGCGCGCCCGTTTGATTGTACTTCACGCGGCCACGCGGCTTGCTGTCGGCGACATCGAGCCCGTCCAAACGCTCGACTCGTCCGCGCGGCCGTCTGCGTGGCGCCCTTCCACTGCAGGAGGGCGAGTCCGCATCAAGACGGCCACGCGATCTCGATCGCGTTGGACAGATTCGCGGTCGACGGATTGCAGAAGCCGACCGCGGCGTTGCGATAGAAGCGCTGGTAGTACGAGCTCTGGCCACCGGCCTGAGCTTGCCCCGAGAAAGTGGACACCCTCGATAGCGCGAAATGCGCGAGAATGTCCACCTTCTCGGGGCAAGGTCACAGCGCCAGCTTGCCATCGCGGTTGTCTTTGAGGTGGAGCGCGCTCCTGGGCACGCGCTTGGGCTGCGTCCTTCGAAACGGTCCCTACGCACGCTTGCCTTTGGACGAGCAGCACCAAGCCCGGCGCGCTGAACGGAAAACGCGCGCCGAGCGGCGTTGAATCGTGCCCGGGTCAGCCCAGCGCGAGGACGCGTGGTGCCTAACGCTCACGGGCCCGAGCCGGTGACACTATTGCGCCGGAAGTCGGGCATGCTGGCCGCACCGCGCACGTTGCGAACTCCGAGAAGCGCCAGCGAAGACGAGGTAGAGTAAACGCATGGTCCACCCTTAAAAGCTGCGCAACCTGAGGCTCGCGATCGCTGTGCATCCCAGCGTGAAGAGCCTCGGTCTGACCAAGCTCTGGAAGTTGATCTACTTCGTCGATGTGACCGCGCTACGCGAGCGCGGAACGACGATCACTGGCTCTGAGTTCGTCAAGTACCCCTTCGGTCCCGTCCCCAGCCGCGGCGAAAAGGTCCTCAAGGCAATGAGGCGCGAGAAGCTTCTCGAAACCGAACAGCGCGCGAGCGGGTTGATCACGCAGACGTTCGTCACTGCGCTCGGCAAGCCTGACGCGCGCCTTTTTTCAGCAGAGGAGCGCGCCATCATCGACGGAGTGTGTCGCGGCTTCGGAGGTAAGACCGCCAAGGAGCTCTCGAGTCTCAGCCATTCAGAGCCGGCCTGGGCTCTCGCGGCCGATCTCGACAAGCTAGATCCCGAATTGATGTTCTACGGCAGTTCGGAAGACCCCGAAGGACTCTAGGTGGCGACGGCCCGGGTCCACTGCACGACTCGAGTTCAGCGAGCGGCAAAGAAATCTAGACATCGCGTGGAAGATGCCTGCTCGACTGTCTGCGCGGTCCTGGCGCTGAATTCTCGATACGGCATCGTGGTCAAGGGCCATCCACCGCTCCGCAAGATGCGCGTGAAGGCTCCCGGGCTGACTGCCGGCAAGAGTGGCGGCTACAGGCTGATCTACGCGACGGCCTTCGTCGATGAGTGCCGCCACTTCGCGCTGCTCGCGCTCTACTACAAGGGGGAGAGCGAAGACCTCGACCCTGACGACTACGGCGGATTGAAGTCCGAGGCCGGGACGATTCTCGGGAACGTGCTCGACTACTCTTGGCTGCCATGTGGTGATCCCTGAGCGCCGACCCGCCGAGTTGATGAAGCGCGTGTTCGAGATCGACGTGCTGGTCTGTCCGCACTGCGCAGGCAGGCGCAAGCTGATCGCATTCCTCACGGGCGGCTTCGTCGTGCGCAGGATCCTCGACCCTCTCGGGATCGACAGCGAGCCCCCCATCCCAGCTCCGGCGCGAGTGCTCGAGGAGAGCGAGTTCGCCTGGTAGGCGGGAGACGGCGAGGTGCGGATCGCCGGGCTCGACGAGCGCGCACTCAGTGGGTGCGGGCGTGGGGAGTGTGTGTCGTTGTGCAGCGAGACTGCACCCACGGAGCGCGGAACGGCAGGCAGGCCTGCGCGGTCGGCGGCGAAGAGCGAGGAGCGCGGAAGTGCGCTGGCGGGATCGGTACTTCACGACGCCACGCGGCTTGCTCTGGGCGAAGTCGAGCCCCTCTCAAAGCTCGACTCGTCCGCGCGGCCGTCTTCGTGGCGCCCTTTCGATGCCGGAGGGCGAGTCCGCATCAAGGCGGCCACGCGATCTCGATCGCGTTGGATAGATTCGCAGTCGACGCGTTGCAGAAGTTCGGCGCGGCGTTGCGGTAGAAGAGCTGGTAGTACGCGCTCTGCCCGCCGACTTGCGCCGTCGCGACCGACACCGGCGTCGTCTGCACGTTGTTCGGGTACGTCCAGTATCCGATCGGTGCGCCGTTCGTAGCCGCGTAGTGACTGCCGAAGCGCACGATCGCGCCGTCGAAGCAGCGGAGGCCGTCGCTCGATGCGACGCCCGCGCCGTTCGACGCGTTGCCCTTGGCGAGGAATGCGAAGGCGACGTAGTTCGACGAGACCTCGCACTGAAACTTCACCGTGTCGGGCACCGTCGTGCCGATCGCCGTCAGCTTCGCGCCGGCGATGTTGAAAGAGTTCGCGCAGCCGTGACCGGGCGCGCCGCTCGGGTTCGGTACAGAGTCGGGAAGCGCACACGGGCACGGCGTCGCGAGCGAGCCGTCGCCGAAGCAGTACGAGATACCGAGCGTTCCACCCGCGATGTACGAGCGATACGGCGTCGTGCCCGTGTTGCCGTGCTCGTCGGTCGACACCGCGCGGTACGTGACGAAGCCGTCGAGGTTGCCCGGGATCTCGCCGCGGAAGATCTGGCCCTGCGAGCTCTGCATCGTGAACGTCTGCACCGTGCCCCCGTTCACTTGGACCTCGAGCTGCGTGTCGTTGTACCAGGTCGTGTAATACGCAGCGTTGTCGTACACCTGCACGCGCAGCACGGTGGGCAGCGGTCCGACGTTTCGATCGGGTGCCTGCTCGAGCCGGTACAGCTTCGGTGCGTGCGTATCCGGGATGTTGTTCAGGTTCTTGAGGAACGAGTTCGGCGCATCGTTGTCGTTGGCGACGAAGGCGTCGTAGTCACCGTCGTTGTCGACGTCCGCTGCGTCCACGTCGAGCGAGGAAAAGCTGTCGACGGGCAGCTGACCGACCGTGAGCGCGTACGTCCCCTGCCCGTCGGTGTTCTGGTACAGCCGCTCCTGCCCCGAGAAGTTGGCGATGATCAAGTCGAGATCGCCGTCGCTGTCGTAGTCGAAGAAGTCGCCTTCGTTGTCGTCCGAGTCGGAGCCGGGCAAGAGCTGCAGGTTGCCGAACGTGCCGTCGCCGTTGTTCTCGAGCACTTCGTCCGCGAGCGAGGCTTGCCAATTCAATCCGTAGATGTCGATGTCGCCGTCGTCGTCGAAGTCGCCGAACTCCTGCTCGTAGTGACCGCCGCCGGTCGAGTACCCCGGCGGGAACGCGCTCCCGGTTACGTCGCGGAAGTACGTGAGAACGCCACCGTTCTCTTCCATCCGGTTGACGAACATGCGCGGCAGCTCCTGACGAGCGCCGTGCAAGAGGTCGAGATCGAGGTCGCCATCGATGTCGCTGACGTCGATGTCGAGCGCGGTCGACGCGATATCGCAGTTCGCGCCCGTCGCATCGGTCGTGTTCGCGAGCTGCGTGCCCGCGCACCAGATTCCAGGCTGACCGTTCGTGATCTGGCCGCCGGAGAGTTGGATCCCCGACGGATTGAACTCCGTGAAGAACCCGTCGCCATCGTTGAGGAAGAGGCGCGTCGGCACCTGACCGCCGAACGCTCCGCCGTAGCTGGCGTGCACGAGGTCGATGTCGCCGTCGTTGTCGAGGTCGCCGAAATCGCAGTCACACGACCAATCACGGAAGCCGCCCGAGCCGAGCACGGCGCCAGGTGCGATCGACGAGCCGGGCGTACCGAGTCCGACCCAGCGCGCCGCGGTTTCATCGACGTAGAAGCCGATCGACCCGGGGGTCGGACCGTTGTTCCTCCACCACAGGTTCGACTGCGAGAGGATCTGCGACGTGTTCGAGAGGTAGATGTCGACGTCGCTGTCGCCATCGAAGTCGACGAATTCGACGTCGCGGCTCTGGTGAAGCACCGCCGGGCAACGCGTCGCAGTCACGTCGCTGAAGAAGCCGATCGTTCCTGCTTGGAGGAATCCTTGATTGAGCCAGATGCGGCTCTGATCTTGGTCGGTGTCGCCGCCATCCGCGAACGCCGCGTCCCAGTCGCCGTCGAGATCGATGTCCGCGAAATCGACGTTCTCGGTGTTGGAGTCGTTGAACGGGCTCCCGCTGGGGATCTGGGTGGTGTTCTTCTGGAACTGCGCGTGCGCGCTGCCGGCGCACACGAAGACAGCGCCGACGATCCACAGGCTGCAACGCTGCACAGGTGACATGAGCTTCTCTGGGGTCCGATCCGCCCCCCCCGAGCAGACCTTTCGAGGGCAGTATACCCCTCTGAGTTCCATGCCCTTTTGGCCCGCGTGGAGCCGGCTGCCGGGCAGCTTTCGCTTCCCATCGCCCAGGGGCCCTGGAGCCCGGGACGACCACCGAAAAGTCGTCCGGGGTCCAGCAGGCACACGCTTCAGCCGCGCCCGCGTCGTCGTTCAGGGCCAGAGGAGCTGGATCCCGTTCGACCAGTTGGCCGTCGCGGCCGTGCAGAAGCTCGGCGCCGCGTTGCGATAGAAGAGTTGGTAGTACGCCGTCTGTCCGGGCGCCTGCGCGCTCGCGACCGAGATCGGAGTCGGCTGAAGCGCGTTCGGCAACGTCCACGTGCCGAGCGGAGCGCCGCCGGTCGCGGCGTTGTGTGCGCCGAATCGCAGGAGTGCGCCGGACACGCACAGGACTCCGTCCGCGTTCGCCGCACCGCCCGCGTTCGTCGCGTCCCCTTTAAGCAGGAGCGCGAACGCAGCGTAGTTCCCCCCGACGACGCACGTGAATTGGATCGTGTCCGGCGACGTCGATCCGCTCGCGGCGAGGATGGCGCCACTCAAGTCGAAGGAGTTCGCGCAACCGTGGCCCGGCGCACCGCTGGGCGAAGGAACCGTGTTCGGGGAAACGCACGGGCACGGCGTAGGTAGCGAACCGTCGCCGGAGCAGAAGGACGTCGGATCGCTGCTGTTGTAGCTCTTCGTCGCCGAGACGCCCGTGTTGCCGTATGGATCGGCGGACTCGACGTGGTACGCGATCGTTCCCACCAGGTTGCCGGGGATCAGACCGCGGAACACTTGGCCTTGCGAGCTCTGCATCGCGACCGTCTGCACCGGTCCGCCGTTCACCGTGAACTTGAGCGCGGTCGGGTGATACCAGGTGATGTAGTAACTGGCGTTACTGTAGACCTGCGCGCGGATCACGGTCGGAGCGGGTCCAGCGGATCGATTGGCGGCCTGCTCGAGGTGAGGAATGGACGGCGCAAACGTGTCGTTCGCGGACGTCGTGTTCTGCAGGTACCACTCGGCCTGCGTGCCGTCGTTGGCGACGAACACGTCCGAGTCGCCGTCGTTGTCGACGTCCGCCATGTCGGCGTCGAGCGACGTCGTGCCGTCGGACGGCAGTCCGACCCCCGTGGGGATGAGCGAATAGGTCCCCGACCCGTTGTTGTCGTAGAGCCGCTCCTGACCGGAGAAGTTCGCGATGAAGAGGTCGAGATCGCCGTCGTTGTCGTAGTCGATGAAGTCGCCTTCGTTGTCGTCCGAGCTCGAGCCGGGAAGCTGCACGACGTTGCGGAACACGCCCGCGCCGTTGTTGGCCATGACGACGTCGGTCAGGCCCTGCCAATTGAGACCGTAGATGTCCCAATCGCCGTCGCCGTCCATGTCGCCCATCTCCTGCTCGTAGTGGCCGCCGCCGGTCGAGTACCCCGGCGGGAACGCGCTCCCGGTCACGTCGCGGAAGAACGTGAGGACGCCACCGTTCTCCGCCATGCGATTGACGAACATGCGTGGGAGCTCCTGACGCGCGCCGTGCAGGATGTCGAGATCGAAATCGCCGTCGATGTCACCGACGTCGATGTCGAGCGCACTCGAAGCGACGTCGCAGTTCACGCCCGTCGCGTTCGTCGTGTTGGCGGACTGCGTGCCCTCGCACCAGAGTCCCGGATTGCCGTTGACGATGTTCTGACCCGCGAGCTGAAAGCCCGACGGATTGAACTCGGAGAACACGCCCGAGCCGTTGTTCAAGAAAAGTCGCGTCGGCACCTGACCGCCGAAAGCGCCACCATAAGTGGAGTGCACGAGGTCGATGTCACCGTCGTTGTCGAGGTCGCCGAAGTCGCAGTCGCACGACCAATCCGTGAAGCCGCCGCCCCCGAGCACCATGCCGGGCGCAATCGAGGAACCCGCTCCGCCGAGTCCCGACCAGCGCGCGGCGGTCTCGTCGACGAAGAAGCCGATCGTCGCGAGCGCCGGACCGTTGTTGCGCCACCAGCGGTTCGCCTGGTTGATGATCTGCGACGTGTTCGAAATGTACGTGTCGATGTCGCCGTCGCCATCGAAGTCGACGAACTCGACGTCGCGCGTCTGATCGAGCAAGGCCGGCAATTGCGTCGCCGTCACATTGGTGAACACACCGACGGTTCCGCCTTGCGCGCCGCCGTTATTCCTCCAGAGCACGTCTTGCTCCTGTCCGGAGTCGCCGCCGTTGCCGAACAGCGCATCCCAGTCACCGTCGTTGTCGACGTCGCCGAAGTCGACGTTCTCGGTGCGGCCCGCCGACGGCGGAACGTCGGTCGTGTTGTGGACGAACTGTTGCGCGGTGGCGCCCGCGCACAGCGCGATCCCGAATGCGATTTGTCCCGAGAGCTTCAAGAGTGTGGACCTCGACATGGTGCCTCCTGTTTCCGAATCTCCAAGATTGTCCGTCAGCGGCCGCCGGCCGCGAGCCCCCGATCCGGAATTGCAGGCGTGACGACACATGGATCGCGTTCGCGCCGGGCCGAGGCCGCGCAATCCACGACGCTCGAGCCCATACGAAATGAGGCGGCGTCCCGATGAAGGGACGCCGCCTCGTGCTTTGCGCACCCCGGGCATCTAGCCCGAGGAACAGGAACTCAGATCACGGCCAGTTCAGCGAGTAGCCGTTCGACCAGTTCGCCGTCGCCGACGTGCAGAAGTTCGGCTGGGCGTTGCGGTAGAAGAGCTGGTAGTGCGCCGTCTCACCCGGGTTCTGCAGGCTCGCCGCAGAGATCGAGTTCGTCTGGATCGTGTTCGGCAGCGTCCACGTACCCAGCGGAGCGCCACCCGTTGCGGCGTTGTGCGCGCCGAAGCGAAGGAGCGAGCCACGGATACAGAGCACGCCGTCCGCATTCGCTGCGCCCGACGGGTTCGACGCGTTGCCTTTTAGAAGGAGCGCGAATGCGGCGTAGTTGCCGCCCACGACGCACGTGAATTGGATCGTGTCGGGTGTGAGCGTGCCGGTCGCGCTCAGGATCGCGCCGTCCAGGTCGAACGTGTTCGCACAGCCGTGCCCGGCCGCGCCGCTGGGCGACGGGACGGTGTTCGGCAGCGCGCACGGGCAGGGCGTCGGCAACGAACCATCGCCCCAGCAGAACGAAGTGCCGGGAGCCGGATCGCTGCTGATGTAGTTCTTCGTCACCGAGCTGCCGGAGTTGCCGTACTGGTCCGCCGACTCGACGTGGTACGCGATCGTCCCTACGAGCGCACCGGGGATCAGGCCGCGGAACACCTGCCCTTGCGAGCTCTGCATCGCGACGGTCTGCACCGGGCCCGCGTTGACCGTGTATTTGAGCGAGGTCGGGTGATACCAGGTGTTGTAGTACGCCGCGTTGTCGCTGACGTGCACGCGGACGACCGTCGGAGCCGGGCCCGCGAAACGGTTCGGCGCCTGCTCGAGGTTGGTGATCGACGGCGCGGTCGTGTCGTTCGCCGCGGTTCCGTTCTTCAGGTACCACTCGGCCTGGTTGGCGTCGTTCGCCACGAAGATGTCCGAGTCGCCGTCGTTGTCGACGTCCGCCATGTCGGCATCGAGCGAAGTCGTGCCGTCCGACGGGATCGCGGTGTTGGTCGCGACGAACGCGTACGTGCCGCTACCGTTGTTGTTGTACATCCGGTCTTGGCCCGAGAAGTTGGCGATGAAGAGGTCGAGGTCACCGTCGTTGTCGTAGTCGATGAAGTCGCCTTCGTTGTCGTCCGAGCTCGAGCTGCCGAGGACCGCGAGGCTGCCGTAGACGCCGGCCCCGTTGTTCTTCATGACGATGTCGTTGAACCCGCCGCCGACCTGCCAGTTGAGACCGTAGATGTCCCAGTCGCCGTCGCCGTCCATGTCGCCCATTTCCTGCTCGTAGTGACCGTCACCGAACGAGTAGCCGGCGGGGAACGCGCTGCCCGTGACGTCACGGAAGGCGAGCGAGCCCTGCTCTTGGAGGCGGTTCTGGAACATGCGCGGCAGTTCCTGACGGGCACCGTGCAGGATGTCGAGGTCGAGGTCGCCGTCGATGTCGCCGACGTCGATGTCGAGCGCGCTCGAGGCAACGTCGCAGTTCACGCCGGTCGAGTTCGTCGTGTTGGTCGACTGCGTTCCCTGGCACCAGATGCCGGGATTGCCGTTGACGATGTTCTGCGACGGGAGCTGGAAGCCCGACGGGTTGAACTCGGTGAACACGCCCGCGCCGTTGTTCAAGTAGATGCGCGTCGGCACTTGGCCGCCGAAGGCGCCGCCGTAGCTCGAGTGCACGAGGTCGAGGTCACCGTCGTTGTCGAGGTCGCCGAAGTCGCAGTCGCACGACCAGTCCTGGAAGCCGCCGCCCACGAGCAGGCCGGGCCCAACCGAGGAACCCGCGCCGCCGAGTCCCGACCAACGCGCGGCCGTCTCGTCGACGAAGAATCCGATCGTTCCCACTCCCGGGCCGTTGTTGCGCCACCAACGGTTCGTCTGCGGGATGATCTGCGACGTGTTCGAGATGTACGCGTCGATGTCGCCGTCGTTGTCGAAGTCGACGAACTCGACGTCGCGCGTCTGATCGAGGACCACGGGCAGCTGCGTCGCGGTCACGTTCGTGAAGATGCCGACCACGCCGGCCTGAACGCCGCCGTTGTTGGTCCACAGCACGTCTTGCTGTTGCGACGTATCCCCGCCGTTGCCGAAGAGCGCATCCCAGTCGCCGTCGTTGTCGACGTCGCCGAAGTCCACGTTTTCCGTGAGACCGGTCGAGCCCGGGATGTCTGTCGTGTTGCGCAGCAGCTGCTGCGCACTTGCGCTGGCGCAGAGCGCGACGAGACCGAGCGCGACCTGTGCCGTGATCTTGAGGTGTGTGTGCTGTGACATGAGGTGTCGATGGGTGTGGGGGTTGGCCGCCGGCGGGAGGTTACCCGAGGGTGTTCCTACGAGAGCAGGGAGGGCATGCGACCGGTCCCCACCGGTTTCGCGCGCGCCCCATGGACCTCCAACTATAACGTGAAAGCGCTTTCCGCGAGGAGGGGCTATCCGGGCTTTCCTTGAGTCCATCCATGCGGGCGCTCTCCTCGACGCAGCCGGCCGCTCAGAAGTTCGCCTGCACTTCGCACAAGCGCGCGGGTTTGGCGCGGCTCACCGCGTCCCGCTCGCCCGCTCGATCAGCCACCCCAGCAAGAACAAGCCGCCCCCGATCATCAGACCTTGGAACTCGAGCCCCATCGATTCCAAGCCGCGATCCTGGAGGCCCAGGCCGATGCTCCAGAACACCCCCACCAGGACGATGACCAGGCCCAGGCCCTCGAGAACCTTGGCCAGCTTCCATAAATGGTCGCGTCTCACCGGGGCTCCAGCCGCGCCGTCGGCCCCCGCGCAAGCTGACGGAGGACCGCCGCGGACAGGCGCTCGACCGTGATCGTCGAATTGTCTGCATCGGCCCGGTACGAGGCATAGTCGGCGGCCGTGCTCACGACCTTTTCGCCGCGGCCATAGAGCTCGATCTCGGCCGCTGAAGTAGGGGCGAAGAACGCGACCACCGGCACGCGGCGAGCGACCGCGACGTGGAGCGCCAGGCTGTCGCTCGTGACGAGGACATCGCACAGCTCGACCAGGGCGGCGAATTCGAGGAGCGGATTGTGGTTGCCGGCGTCGACGAAGCGCAGCGCGGGCGAGCTGCGTTCGAGGCCGGCGACGATCGCGCGATTGCGCTCGACCTCGGCGTCGCCTCCGAAAATTACGAAGCCACACCTGCCGGATAGACCGCGCGCGATCAGGTTCACGAGCTCGACCGTGCGCTCTACCGGGAGTTGCTTCGACGTCCAGCGCCCGCCCGCCCCCGTGTTCAAGCCGATGAGCGGGTGCGTGTCGCCCAGGCGGTGAACCTGCGCGAAGTGCGCGGCCTTCTCGCTCGCGGCGGCCGGCAGATGGAGCTCGGGCTCCCCCATCCGGATGCCGAGCATCGCGGCGTAGATCGCCGGCTGGCTGTGCGTGTTCTCGACCTTGAGTCGATCCGCGCGCTCCTTACCGTGCACCGAGAGGAGCCCCATGTCGAACCACGGTGCGACGTCGGGCGTGTAGACGCGCTTTCCGCGCGCGTCAAGCGTGGCCCCGGAGAGTCCGTCCGTCGCGAGCCGCGACGACAATCGGCAGAGTGAGGGCTCGTCGTCGAGCGAGATGACGCGCGACCAGCGGGTCGACGAGAGCCTACCCGTCAGTGCTTCCAGATCGCGGTCACGCGCCTCGTCGGCGACTTCGATCCCTGCGACCAGCGGATGGGTCGCCAAGAGGTCGACCGCCGCGGGCGCCGTCACCCACGTCACGCGCGCGCCGACATAGCGCTCGACGAGACCCGGCAAGATCGAGGTCGTGCGCAAGACGTCGCCGAGCGCAGCGGTCTTCACGATCAGAATCTGGATCAAGGTCGGGAACGATAGCGGCAGCGCGCGCAGCAGCCAAGACGCGCGGCGGCGAACGAGCCCGGGATCACCCGCCGCTCAGCGCGACGACCAGGTGGAGCTCGTCGCCCGCGCGCACGAGATCCCGCGCGTCCAGCCGACACGCAGCGCGGTACACCGCCGGGACGATTTCGCCGCTCGCGCGCAGAAGCATCCCTTTGGACGCCGGACGTGCGCGCTCGATCTCGCGCAAGGCCTGGGCCAGCAGGATCGGAAGAACGAGCTCGACGCGCTCGTCGGGGCCCAGCGCGCGTTCGAGCAACCCGCTGGCACGCAGGCGTACGACTCCGCTCGAGCGTGGCTCTTCGACCAGGGTTCCAGCCGCGGCGGGCGCGCACCGCACGGAGGGCGCAGCCGCTAGAAACGGCCGGCGCGTGTCGAGGATCGAAGGTTCGCCGACGCGTTCCCAAGTCGCACGCGACGGCGCGCCGGACTCGTCCAACCCGCGCAGCGACGCGTACTCGGGCCACATCTGCGGTCGATCGAGCGTCGCGCGTGCGAACGCCGGGCGATCCTCTTCGCTCCGCGCGCCGAGGCGCGCGTTGAGTGCACGCTGCAAGGTCGTGATCGACGCTCCGGCGGCGAGCATGCGCTCGCCGATCGACCGCGTCGCGTCCGCAGCGCACTCCGCACGCAACGTCTCGGGAGCGATCCAGCGAGCGAGCTCGTCCACGTCGCACACGCCGTCGGCGAGGAGGCCCGCCGCTGAGAACGCGCAGAACCCGCTCATGTCGATCGCCGCCATCCAGTTCTCGTGCCACCAGACGATGCGTCCCTTGCCGGCCGCATCGAGCGGATCTTCCGCGCCCGCGGGCAGGTCGAGCGGCGCGAGCAGCTTCACCAAGGTCGCACGGTTCGAATGGCCGACCGAAAACGGATTCGCGCGCATCGGGTCCGCGCCGCGCGAGGACACGCACTGCGCGAGGAGCACGGCCAGGTTCGACTCGAGCCGCAGCGCCTGTCCCTTGGCTTCGAACACTTCGGCGGCGAGGCCGAACTCGGCGGCGAACGCGCGCGCACCGTTCGTCAACCGGCGACCGATCCCGCGCCCCAGGGCCACGTCGTCGATCAACGCTCGCAGCGCCGCACTGTTCCCCCACAGCTCGCCGGGCGGCAGCTCGAGCTCGGGCAGCCTCCCGGCGGATTGCGCCATGCACACGAGCGCCAGCGCGGCGCCGAGCTCTTTCGCATCGATGCCCGCGTCGTCGCACGCGGCGAGCAGCGGGAGCGCAGCGTCGAAGTCGCGGAGGCCCAAGTTCGGACCGAGTGCGTAGAACGCGCTGAAACGTCCGCCACGTCGGATCGAACCGTCCTGCGGTTCGACGGACGGTTCCGCGTTCTCGAACACCCATCCGCACGGCGTCGGGCAACCGCGGCACCCCTTGCGCCCGACTTCGCGCTCGCCCGCGCGCGTCGACCACGCGCGCGCGTCGTCCGGCGCGACGACGTCCGCGTAGTTTCGCGCGCGCAGGTCCGCGCGTGCACCGTACGCGCCGAACAACTCGAACGAGCCGCCGGCTGCGCGCTCGGCGAGGCGCGGCGAAGCACTCAACAACTTGACGAGACCGCGCGACGACGCGCTCTCGCGCTCCTCGACCGGCGCGGCGCTGATCGCGAGCGCCTTGAGACCGAGCCGTCCGAGCACGGCGCCGAGTCCGCCGCGGCCAACGAAGCTCGGCGGGGCGGCGCCGGCGGCGAGGTTCGCGAATGGAAGCTCGCGCTCGCCCGCGCGGCCGATGCACAAGGTCGCACACGACCCGAATTCCTTAGCGATCAGGCGCTGAGTGCGGACCGGATCGAGCCCCACGAGCGCGGGGAACGACCACAACTCGGCTCGCACCTCGTCCGCGTCGTCGGTCAGGCGCAGCACGGCGCCCGCGTGCCCCGTTTCGCCTTGCAGAACGAGCGCATCGCACAAGCGGGCGAGCCGCCGACCGAGATCGCTGCCCACTTGCCCTTCCGCGTACAGACCGGAGGCCGGCGCGATGGAAGCAATCGTCGTGCGCGCTGCGGTCGCGAGCGCGCGGCGCACGCATTCGCCGACGGCGAGGACGAGCGGCGCGTGGTGCGGAGGGTCGTGCAGCACGCTCTCGTAGACCAGCGCGGTCGCGAGCGCCGATCCCGACCAGGCGCCGACGCGATCGACTTGGGGCGTCGAGCTCCGCCACTCGGTGGTCGCGAGCCGCGCCTCCGCGATGAGCCGCGGATCAGGCGACGCCGAGATCGGCGGCGATGACGCGAGCCGCGCGAAATCGCGCAGGTCGACGGTCAAGACGCGCGGACGCGGAGTGCGATCCTGTTGGAGCTTTGTCACGAGGCCGATGCTAGCCAGGCGGGTAGAGTCTGTCCTGGAATCGAGCTCCGGCGAGAGCTATCCCTGGGCCGGCGCCCACGCGCGGTCGAGATTCGAACGACTCATTCCCTACACCGGTGATCGGCTCACTTCGCGTTGGCAGCGTGCTCGGGATCAAGATCCGAGTGCACTATCTGCTCCTGCTCTTGGTCGGGTACATCCTGATCGCGCAGGGGAATGCGCCGGTCGCTGGGACGCAGGGCGTCAGTCGGCTCGTCATGATCTTGATGCTCTTCGCGGCGGTCATGCTGCACGAGCTCGGACACTGCCTCGTCGCGCAATCGTTTGGGATTCGCGTGCTCGACATCACGCTCTGGCCGCTCGGCGGCATGGCGCGCATGAGCGAAGTCCCCGAGTCGAGCAAGATCGAGGGACTCGTCGCGGTCGCCGGGCCGATCGTCAACTTCATCCTGGCCGCGCTGACAGCGCCCGTGTGGCTCTGGGCTGGCGCGGGTGGCGAGGAGCGGCTGTGGCTCTTCCGGATCACGCAGACGTTCCTCCTCATCAATTTGCTGATGGGCGTGTTCAACTTGATTCCCGCGTTTCCGACCGACGGCGGGCGCATCTTGCGCGCGTTCCTCGGGCGCAACGGAGACTGGGTGCGCGCGACAGAGACCGCCGTGCGCGTGGGACGGGTGTTCTCCGTCGCCATCGCGATCGCTGGCCTTCTATTCGGCGACGTCGTGCTCGCGATCATCGCGATCTGGCTGTGGTGGATGGGATCGCAAGAGCTGATGGCGGTCCGGATGCGTCATGCGCCGACTCCGTTCGATGTGCTGCGCGACGCCGCTCAGCGCGCGGCTGCCAGTTGGGCGTCGTCGAATACGGAAGGCACTCGCTCCGAGGAGCCGGACGCCGCGCGCACGCGCGGATTCACGGCGGAAGAGATCGAACGGCTCGAGCGTTTCCGCGGAAACTTGCGCAACTTCCGACCGCAGTGAGCGCGCTCTTCCACACAACGACACGGTGCGGATGAGCTGAGCCCCCGTCGAGCGCGGTGTGCGCATCTGGATCGCGGGGATCTATCCGCGCGGGGAAGTTCCGGTCGGGGGATCGATCGATCACGCGGCGCGCGCCACGAGCATCTCGCGTGTGAAGAGGTAGACCTCGCGCAGCACGACGCGCGCGTCCTGGAACTCGCCGAGCTCGAGGCGCTGCGAGTACGCGCGCGCCGTCTCGATGAAGAGACGTCTGCGGGCGTCCGCGTCGAGCTCCGTGCGCGTCAATAGTGTTCGCAAGAGCGCGAGGTCGTCCGCCGACAGTCGCGCGGCGAGTCCCGGAGTCAGCGGCAACACGCGCGCGGGCAACGTGGACCACGACTCGCCCGGCCACGGCTCGAACTGCGTGCGTTCAAGTGGCACGCGCACGACGAGCGTGCCGGCGACCACGTCGCCGAAGCGCTGGTGCCTTTCGGTGATCACGATCGCCATGAGACCGACGGGAGCGGGGAGCGTGAGGAGCACGTCGATCGGCCACACGAGCCCGCGCACCAAGATCTGGAAGGGCGTCGGCGGATAGCCGTCGGCCGACATCACCGCCAGGCCGAGCCAGCGTTTCCCCGGCGTCTGTCCCGACCAGAGCCAATGGAAGACGACGTGGTAGCCGATCGCGATGAGGAGGCTCCCGCCTAACAAGATCCCGAGGACGAACTGCGAGACGCCCGACAGATCGAAGCTCGCCGCCAAGAGCACGGCCAGCAGCGCGAAGCCATATCCAAGCGCGAGGAACACGCCGTCCGCCAGACCGGCCGCGAGCCGGCTGCCCGCACCCGCGATCTCGTGGCGCAGCACGACGCCTTCGGACGTGTCGACGAGCAGCGTGCTCATGCGCGCATCATGACGTCCCGGTGGATCGTCGCAACAGGCGCGTCGCGGGAGGTGCACCGGCGCGGCTCGCGCTGGCACAATGCGGCGACATGGTGCAGGAGAGCGACGAGGAACGCCGGCTCGCCCGCCTCGCGGCGCTGGTCGCCAAGGCGCGGCGTGCCGGACTCCCGCAGTTCACGGAAGCCGAGCTCTTCGAGCTCGCGCACTTGTTCCGCTTCGGCGCATCGCGCGTCGCCGCGTACGAGACCGGCGGGCGCGCCCCGGCACGGCTCGCAGAGTTGCGGACGCTCCTCGCACACGCGCACGCGCTACTCCACAGCGATCTCGACCGCGCGCGTACCCGAATCGTCGAACGGACGTGGACCTTCTTCTGGCGCGAGGTCCCGCGCGCGATCCGCGCCGAGTGGCGGATCCTGTGCGCGTCGCTCGTGATCTTCTACGGCCTCGCCGCGATCTCGTACGTCGCCGTGCGCAATGACCTCGAGCTCGCGTACTCGCTGTTCGATCCGGCGACCGTCGCGGAGGAGATCCGTCAGCTCGAGAACACGAAGTCGGGCGAGCCCTTCCGCGGCAACTTCACGTTCGGCGTGGGCGAATCGTCGTCCATCTCCGGCTGGATCATGACGCACAACATGAGCGTCGGAGTCCTGTGCTTCGCGTCGGGTCTCGTGCCGCCGGTCTATCTCTACGTCATCTCCTCGAACGGACTGATGCTCGGCACGTACACCGGCGTCGCCGCGCACTGGGACCAAGCGGCGGAGATCTCGTCGATCCTGTGGTGTCACGGCGTGATCGAACTTCAGGCGATCATCCTCGCCGCCGCCGCCGCGCTCGTGCTCGTGCGCGCCTGGATCGCGCCGGGTCCGTGGTCGCGTCGTCATGCGATGAAGCTCGAGAGCGCGCGCGCGTGGCGACTGCTCGCGCCCGTCTTTCCCATGCTGTTCGTTTCGGGACTGATCGAGGGCTTCGTCAGCCCGCACGCGCCGACTCCCGCGCGCCTCTCGGTCGCGGCCCTTTCGGCGATCGTCCTCGTGACGTGGATCGTGTTCGGCGGGCGGCAACGCTCGGGCGCGCGGGTCGCGCGCTAGCTCCGTCAAAGTCGCCGACGCGCGTCGAGCCACGCCGCGAGGAGCGGCGCTGCGGCCTCGGCCGGAAGCGTATCGAGCACGCGCACTCCGACTCCCGCTAGCTGCGCGAGTCCCGCGCGGCGTTCGCCCTCGAGGTACGACGCCGCTGCTCGCTCGGCCGCGCGCACTCCGCCGCGACCCGCGGCCGCGGCGCGCAGCGACGGATCGTCGAGGCCCGCGAACAGGATCCGATGCCGGCGTGAACCGGTCGCGAGCGCCGCGCGCTGACGGTCGATCGACAGCGGATCGGCGACGTCGGAAAGAATGACGACGAGTGCGCGGCGACGATGGCGCAGCGCGAGCTCGCGCAGGGCGCGCTCGAGGTTCGATTCGGCCGGTGTCGGCTCGAGTGCGAACAGCGCCTCGCGCAGGCGTTCGAGTTGCGCACCGCCGCGCGCCGGAGGGAACCAGACGAGCGGGCGGTCGGCGAACGCGAGCACGCCGACGCGGTCACCTTGTTGAAGGGCCACCGCCGCGATCTGCAAACCGCAATCGAGCGCGTGGTCGAGCTTCGTCCATCCCACGGTCGGCAGACGCGACGCCGAAGCTCCGGCGGACTCCGCCGTGGTCGCCGCCATGCGCCGGCCGCAGTCGAACACGAGGATCAGCTCCTGCCCGCGCTCCTCCTGGTATTGGCGCACGATCGGACGGCCGCGCTTCGCGAACGCTTTCCAGTCGACGAGGCGCACGTCGTCGCCGGCGACGTGCTCGCGCAGCGATTCGAACTCCGAGAGTCCGCCGCGGCGGCGCGTGAAGCGCACACCGAGATCGCGCCAACGCTCGCTCGCCGCGAGGCGCAGCGTCTGCTTCAAACCGAGGAGCGCGGGTTCGATCGCGAGCGACTGCGAACCGTGCACGCGCGCTTGGCGCTCCACGAGGCCCATGCGTCCCGTGAGCCGGAGTCGCATGTCGCCGAGCGTCGCCATTCCGCGGCGCCGCGAGCGGTACACGCGCCGCACGTCGATCGGACCGCTCGCGGGGAGGCGCACGCGGTCCGCGCCACCGCTCGGATCCTCCGCGGCCGGTGCGATGAATCCGGGTGGACTTTCGGCGGCCTCACTCGCTGTCGTCGGAAGCGTCGGAAGCGAGCTGAGCCACGTGCGCGCGCGCACGTCGAGCGTCGGCGCGAACTCTTCATGGACCTCGAGCTCGAGTCCGTGCGCTCCCGGAAGCGCCGAACCGTCGACGCGCAGCACGCGCACGAAGTCTTGCGACAGTCCGGCGCGCGACGGCAACCGGCGTCGCAGCACGAGGCGATCGGGACGCGGCGTGCGCACGAAATCGAGCCACACGCACAGCGCCAGCGCGAAGTCGAGCGCCAGCGTGACGACTCGGAGCACGGGCACGAACGCCGCCACGACCGACAGCGCGAGACACGCGACGCACAAGAAAAAGGTGCGACGAGTCGGGATCAGCGCGGCACCTCGTGCGCGTCGAGGATGCGCAGGAGCACCGCATCGGTCGTCCCGCCTTCGATCTCCTCCGC
>JANOFY010000405.1:0-9211 GCA_031413895.1 Planctomycetota bacterium
GAGCCCGAAGTTCAACCAGTCGGGGCCGTGCTTGATCGTGCTAGCGGAATGGAAGGCGCCGGTCTACGGCGACGGCGGCTTGCGCCTCGTGACGGCGTCGGTGCGCCGCAATTCGCCGCAGTGCCTCGACTCGAAGATCCACCACAACAACCTGCTCAACAACATTCTCGCGAAGATCGAAGCCAACGCCGCCGGCGTAGACGACGCGCTGATGCTCGACGTCGACGGCTACGTGGCCGAGACCAACGCGACCAACGTGTTCCTCGTCAGGCGCGGCGTGCTGAAGACGCCGACCGCCGATCACTGTCTGCCGGGCATCACGCGTCGCGTCGTGATGGAGATCGCGCGCGGCGCGGAGATTCCGCTCGAGGAACGGCGCGTCTCGCTCTCGGAGTTCCACTCGGCCGACGAGGTGTTCACGACCGGCACGATGGGCGAGCTCTCGTGGGTGCGCGAGATCGACGGCCGCGCGATCGGAAGCGGAGAGCGCGGACCGATCACGGGCAAGCTCTGCGCGCTGTTCCGCGATCGAACGCAGAAGACCGGCACGAAGCTGCCGTTCGACTGAGTTCCGATGACTCGAACGGCGCGAGAATCGTCGAGCGCGTGCGTTCTGGCGCTCGACCAAGGCGGCGGATCGAGCCGTGCGATCGCGTTCGACGGACGGGGCGAAATCGTGGCGAGCGCGGCGCGCCCCGTCGCCGAGCAGCGCACCGGGACCGACCGCGTCGAGCAGGACCCGGAGGAACTCGTCGGCTCGCTGAAGGACGCGGTCGCGGAATGCACCGGACTCCTCGGCGCGCGTGCGCGCGATCTCGTCGCGGTCGGGCTCGCGACGCAGCGTTCGAGCCTCGTGTGCTGGGATCGCACGAACGGTGCGGCGCTGTCGCCGGTGATCTCGTGGCAGGATCGTCGCGCGTCACAATGGCTCGACGCGCTCGCGCTCGACCCAGCGGAGATTCGCGCGCGCACCGGGCTCTATGTGTCGCCGCACTACGGCGCGAGCAAGATGCGCTGGTGTCTCGACCACCTGCCTGCGGTTCGCGCTGCGCGCGCGGCCGGCACGCTGGCGATCGGACCGCTCGCGAGTTTCCTCGCGTTGCGATTGCTGCGCGAGCGCCCGTTCGTCGTCGATCCGGCCAATGCGTCGCGGACGCTCTTGTGGAACATCCACACGTCGGATTGGGATCCCGTGCTGTGCGAGCGCTTCGGCGTCCCGATCGACGTGCTTCCGCGCTGCGTGCCGACGCGGCACGCGTTCGGATCGATCGACGGCGTGCCGCTCGAAGTCGTGAACGGCGATCAATCCGCGGCCACGTTCGCGAGCGGCGAGCCGAGGACGGACACGGTGTACGTCAACATCGGCACGGGGGCGTTCGTGCAACGTCCGATCGCGGCGGACCGAGCGGCGGTTGCGCTGCCGCGGCTCCTGCACAGCGTCATCCTGCGCGACGCGTCGCGCACGCTCACCGTCATCGAGGGCACGATCAACGGCGCGGGCAGCGCGATCGATGGGATCCGTGCGGAGCTCGACTTCGCCCTGGAGTCGAGCATCGAGCCGCCGCTCTACCTGAACGGGGTCTCGGGGCTCGCGGCCCCGTTCTGGTCGCCGAACTTTCGATCGCGATTCATCGGCGAGGGCACGCCGCACGAGCGGCTCGCCGCCGTCGGCGAGAGCATCGTGTTCCTCATCCGTGCGATCCTCGACGAGATGGCGACGGAGCTCGCGCCGCCCGCGCGGCTCTCCATCAGCGGCGGGTTCGCGCGCGTCGATGGGCTGTGTCAGCGCATCGCGGATCTCTCCGGACTTCCCGTCGAACGCAGCCTCGTGCACGAGGCCACCGCGCGCGGTCTCGCGCGGCTTCTCGCGCACGGCTTCGCGAACGAGCGCGACGAGGCCGCCGACCTGTTCGAGACGCGTGCGAATCCGGCGCTGCTCGACCGCTTCCAGCGCTGGACGGCGGAGATGCACCGCGCGCTCGCGAGCGAGCCTCATTGACAGGCGCGCGGCTCGCGGTTGCGATAGCTGGACTCGCTTCATGTGGAAGATCGTCCTCTACGTCGTGTTCGGACTCGTCGCTCTCGCTCTGGGAGCGATCTGTTGGATGATCGGACCGAGCAACGTGATCGGCATGCTGCTCTACGATCAGCGGCGCGAAGGCACGCTGAAGGTCGGCGACCGCGCGCCGGACGTCACGCTCATCGGGCTCGACGGCGTGAGTGAAGCGAAGCTCGCCGGCCGATTTGGCCCGCGGCCGCTCGTGCTGATCTTCGGCAGCTTCACATGACCGCCGTTCCGGCGCTCGGTCGAGCGCATCCACGAGCTCCACGCGAAGTACGGTGACCGCGCCGACTTCGTCACCGTGTACGTCAAGGAGGCGCACCCGGAGGACGAGTGGCAGATGGACTCGAACGAAGAGCAAGGCATCTGCTACGCGCAGCCAACCACGCTCGCGGAGCGCGTCAAGATCGCCAACGACTTCGTCGAGCACTCGAAGTACGAGATCCCGCTCTTCGTCGACAACATCGAGAATCGCGCCGATGAGCTCTACGCCGCGTGGCCGGAGCGCCTGTACGTGATCGACGAGTCGGGACGCATCGCCTACAAGGGCGGCATGGGACCCTTCGGCTACGAGCCGGACGAAGTCGAAGCGTGGCTCGACGCGCGCTTCGCGGCTCCGGAAACGACAGTCGAACCGTCGGCGGAGCTCAGCCCGTGGCACAGCGCGACGCCCCGACTCCCGCGCTAGCGCGGGAGTCACCATCGGCTTCGAGCTGCAACGTCGCCGTGTCGGCGATCGCGGTGATCTCGGGCAGCGTGCGCTTCAGGAGCCGCACGACCCGCTGCGCCGTCGCGCGATAGCCGGTCAGCTTCCCGCCGTAGATCGCGACCATGCGCGGGCGATCGTCGTCGTCGCACACGAGCTCCGTGTCGCGCGGGCGATCGAACGCGCGTCCGGGAGCACGCTGCAGGACGCGCAGTCCGGCCCACGAGGCCCGCACGTCGTTCGAGCGCTGGGGGAAGTAACGCGACAACGTCTCGCGCAGGTACGCGACCTCCGAGTCGAGCGGCGCGACGTCGCGTGGATCTCCGGTGAACGGCGTCTCCGTCGTCCCGACGAGCGTGCGGCCTCGCCACGGCATGATGAACACCGCGCGGCCGTCGCGCGGCGCTTCGGCGTAATAGATCCCGCGCGTGATCGGCCCGTCGAGTTCGATGTGCGCGCCCGCGACGAGCTCGACGTCGTAGCCGCGCGGCCGCGGCTCGATCGCGGCGCGCACGCGTTCGACCCACGGACCTCCGGCGTTGACGAGCGTCGTCGCGCGGCACTCGTGTTCGCTTCCATCGGCGCGGAAGCGGACGACGTACCCGTCGCAGGGTCCATCCGGCCGAACGGCGCGTCGTGTCGCACTCACGAATGCCGCCGGTGCGAGCACGCGTGCGCCGAGCGCCGCGCTCGAGCGCGCGACGGCGCGGACGAGTGCCGCATCGTCAGTCTGTCCATCGAAGTAGCGGAACACCGCTTGGAGGCCGCTGGTCGAGAGACCGTCGAGCGTGTCCCACTCCCGCGCGGGAATGTGCGCGAAGCGCGCGTCGCGCGCGAGCTTGCCGAGCAGCGCGTACAGCGAGAGTCCGGCGCGGATCTGCCACGGCCTGCGCCGCGTGCTCGCGTAGATCGGGATGTGGAACGGCACGAGCTTCACGAGATCGGGCGCGATGTCGAGCAGCACGGCGCGTTCCTTAAGCGACTCGCGCACGAGCGAGAGCTGCGCGCTCTCGAGGTAGCGCAGTCCGCCGTGGATCAACTTGCTCGAGCGACTCGAGGTTCCCGAGGCGAGCTCGCGCTCTTCGAGGAGGATCGCGTGGTAGCCGGCCGCGGCAGCCGCTTGCAGCACGCCCACGCCGTGGATCCCGCCGCCCACGATCAGGACGTCGACCGAGTCGGGAATCACGCGGGCTTCTTCTCGAGCTCGCGGAACGCCGCCAGCATCGGGCCGATCGCGAACGTCTCCACCATGGCGACGCCGCGCTCGGCGAGCGCGATCGCGATCTTGGGATCGGCGACCTCGTAGATCACCGTGCGCCACGCCGCGTCGCGCAGCGATCCGCTGGCCGGCAGGCCGTCGAGGTCGCAGAACACGAACTGCGGTTCGATCTCGGCCATCGACGGCGTCAGACGTTCCTCCCAGCGGTCGAACACGGCGCCGAGCGGCAGCGCGTACTTGCGCCGCGCCAGCGCGAGGGCCGGCAGCGAGAACGAGATCAGCGTGGTCTGTGAGCGGACAGGCTCGATCGTGGCGTGCACGCGCTCGAGCACGAGTTCGGCGCCGAAGACCTCGAGCGAGGCGCGCTTGATCTCGACGAACGCCGCGACGCGCGGATTCCGTCGCAGGAGCTCGACGAAATCGGCGAGGCTCGCGATCCGTTCGTTGCGGTACTTGTCGCCGAACCGCGCCGACTCGCTGGCCGAGAGCACCGAAAGCTCCGCGAACGTCCGCTCGTGGATCGCGCCGCGAACCCCGCACAAGCGATCGAGGCTGCGGTCGTGGAAAAGCACGGGGACCTGGTCGCGCGAGAGTTGCACGTCGATCTCGACGATGCGCGCTCCGGCGGCGATCGCCGCTTCGAGCGCGGCGATCGTGTTCTCGGGGTACTCCGCCGCGAAGCCGCGGTGGGCGCAGAGTTCAGGCGGGCGCATGCTTTGGAATTAGGCCGTGCTCGCGCGGGCCTTTCAACACGCGGGTCCTAATGGACAGCGCGTACACTCGCCTCTCGACGATGTCGCGCCGCGATCCCTTCGAACTGCGCCACAACCTGCGCGCGATCTGGGTCGACGGAGTCGCGTTCAGCGTGATGGTCGGCATGGGGGAGACGTACATCCCCGCTTTCGCACTCGCGCTCGGGCTCCCGGACGTCTTGTCGGGGCTCGTGGCGACGCTGCCGATGCTGTGCGGCTCGCTGGTGCAGCTCATCGCCGCGGCTTGGATCCGGCGCGTCGGCTCGCTCAAGCGTTGGGCGGTCGTGTGCGCCGCGCTTCAAGCGGCAAGCTTCGTCCCGCTCGTCATCGCCGCCCTGGCCGGATCGATGCCGCCCCTCGTGCTCTACGCCTGCGCAGCGTGGTATTGGGCCGCGGGCCTGGCGAGCGGGCCGGCCTGGAACGCATGGGTGGACACGCTGATCCCGCCGCGCCTGCGCATCCATTACTTCGCGCGGCGCTGGCGCGCCCTCCACGTGTCGGTTCTCGTCGGCGTGTTCGCGGCCGGGTTCCTCCTCGACGTCCTCGCCCGCTCGCCGCGTCCGCTGTACGGCTTCGCGCTGATCTTCTCGTTCGCCGCGCTTGCACGCGCGCTGTCGACGTTCGCGCAAGCGCGTCAGACGGAGCCAATCCCCATGCCGCACGGCATGACGAGCGTCGGTTGGCGCGAGCTCGCGCGCCGGTTTCGACACGGCAACGACGGGCGGCTCATCGTGTACATGATGGCGCTGCAGTTCAGCGTGCAGACCGCGTCACCGTTCTTCACGGCGTACATGCTGGGGCCGCTCCAACTGTCGTACGCGACGTACATGGTGCTCGTGTCGGCCGCCGTGCTCGGCAAGTTCGCGAGCCTTCCGCTGCACGGTTGGATCGCGAAGCGCTACGGCGTGCGCGTCCTCCTGTGGGTCGGCGGCATCAGCATCGTGCCCTCCTCGCTCTTGTGGGTGATCGTCGACGACGTGCCGTTCTTGTTCGTGGCGCAGTTGTATTCGGGCGCGGCGTGGGCCGCGTACGAGCTGGCGACGTTCCTGTCGTTCTTCGAGACGATTCCGGCGCGCGAGCGCGTCAGCGTGCTCACGCGATTCAACGTGACGAACTCCACGGCGATCTTCGTGGGCTCGGTGTGTGGGGGACTCGTGCTCGCGCAGCTGGGCAGCGACGCGAATGCGTTCATCGCGCTGTTCGCGATCTCGGGCGCGCTCCGCTTGGCGACGGTGTTCTTGCTGCGCAGGATCGAGCCGCTTCCGTTTCACGGCCTTGCGCTCGCGACCGATCCGCTCGCCGTGCGTCCCGGGTCGGGCTCGTTCGAGCAACCGATCGCCGCGGCGGCCGCACCGGATCCCGAGCCGCCGTCGCCGCCGCCCTGAGCCCGCGCGGCTTTACGGATCAAGTTGCGCGCGACTCTCGGTCGACAGAGCACCGGCTCCGAATCCCTTGGGGGGGCAATCGTGAAGAGTTTCATCCTCGTCCTCGTTTTGATCGCCGGCTGCGTGTCCGGCGTCGTGTGGTTCATGACCGACGCGCCCGGACTCAATCCCGCCGGTGCGGCCCCGGCCCTGACCGATCTCGACCGTGAGGTGTCCGCGCGGTTGCGGAAACACGTCGAGACGATCGCGCGCGACTTCGGCACGCGCGGCGCGCACCAGAACTCCGCGCTCGCGCAGACCGCCGACTACGTCGAGCGCGAGCTGCGCCGGGTCGGCCTCACCGTGGAGCGACACAGCTACGAGACGAAGGCCGGGATCTCGACGAACCTCGAGGTGCAGATCGCCGGGACGCGCAACCAGACGGAGATCGTGGTCGTGGGCGCGCACATGGACTCGCCGCGCCGCTCGCCGGGCGCGGACGCGAACGCATCGGGCTGCGCCGTGTTGATCGAGGTGGCGCGCGCGCTCGCGACGGCCGCCTCGAGCCGAACCATTCGCATCGTGTTCTTCAGCGGGGGCGAGGCCCCGATCGCCGGAACACAGGACATGGGCAGCCGCGCGTACGCGAAACGCTGCAAGTCGAAGAACGAGAAAATCGTCGCGATGCTCGCGCTCGATGGCCTCGGTTCGTTCAGCGGTGCCGACGGCACGCAGTCGTGCCCGTTCCCGTTCTCGTTCGCGTATCCGAACAAGGGCGACTTCCTGGCGTTCGTCTCCGATTTCGGCGGCCGCGACTTGATGCGACATAGCGTGCAGATCTTCCGCAGCAGCGCAGCGTTCCCCGCCGAGGGTGGAACGTTTCCAAGTTGGATGCCGGGGATGTCGGAGACGGACAGCGCGTCGTTTTCGAGCGAGGGCTATCCGAGCGTCCTCGTCACCGATACGGGCACGCTGCGGTACGAACTCCACGGCGGCCCGTCCGACACGTTCGACCGCGTCGATTGCGACCGCATGGCACGTGTGACGTTTGGGTTGACGCGCGTCCTCTCGACGCTGGCGAATTCGACCGGCCAGATTCACTGACGATCGGTCAGCGGCACCGCGAGAGCAGCACGGACAATTCGGTCGAGCCCCCCAAGACGAAGTCGCTCGAGCCGTCTCGGTTGAGATCGCTGATCACGATGTTCGAACTGGCCTCCGGGGTTCCGGCCCCGTAGGCCGTCCGCTCGCCGAACGTCCCAGTGCCCGAGTTCGAGAGGACGACCACGCGCGAACTCGTATTGTCGGTGTCCAACGCGGCGATGTCCGGATCGCCGTCACCATCTATGTCGTCGATCGCCAAGTCGGTCAGAATGTCGCCGAATGGGACGGCGGAGTCGGCCGAGAAGGTGCCGTCGCCTTGGTTACGCATCACGACGACGTGCGGTGTGAACGTGTGTCCGACTGCGATGTCCCGGTCGCCGTCCGCGTCCAGGTCGCCGATCGCCAAGCAAGAGGGCCCACTGTCGAAAACGGTCCCGTAGAGCACGTAGGGAGCAAACGTGCCGTTGCCCTGATTCATGTGCACGGCGATGCCGTTGCTCGAGAGCCCGCGAGCCGCCACGGCGACGTCGCGGTCCCCGTCCCCGTCCAGGTCGTCGAACGCCAACTCACTGGGGAGCGCGCCCGTCGCGTGGCTGGTGTACGGGTTGAATGTCCCGTCTCCGTTGTTGAGGAAGACCCGGAACGCATCTCCTGCGCCGCAGACGATGAGATCGATGTCCTGGTCGCCGTCGGCATCACCGAGCACGATCTGGCCCGGGAACGACCCTGCGCTGAAATGAGTCGGCTGTGAATAGGTTCCATCGCCATGGTTCAGGAGCACGGATACGTTGTCGCTGGTTAAGTTGGCGCACACGATGTCGGGATCCCGATCTCCGTCGAGATCACCGATCGCCACGCCCACGGGCGTCGTCCCCGCGCCGTAGAGGACCGGCGGCGCAAACGTGCCGCTACCGTCGTTGAAGTGCACGCGCACTTGTTGCGCGACCGTGACGAGATCTCGTGCCCCGTCGCCGTTCAGGTCGGCGATCGCGAGATGTTGGACCGAGCTGCTCCAAAGACTCGCCGGCAGCGGGAACTCGCCGTCGCCGTCGTTGAAGAGCACGGTCACGTTCGCTGAGAAGCCGAAGTTGTGGTCGTCCCCAAGCGCCACGTCGCGGTCGCCGTCGCCGTCGAAGTCGGCGGAGGTGACAGACGTCCAAACCGACGTCGTTTCGATCGTAAACTGGTCCGAGTAGTCCCCGTTGCCTGCGTTGCGGAGGATCGTCAATTCGTCGGCGGGAACGAGTAGATCGCGGTCGCCATCGCCGTCGATGTCCGCGATCGCGAGCGCCCACGCTCCGGCGGCGACGGGGTACTGCAACTGGGAGCCGAACGAGGCGAAGCCGTTGTTCGAGAGCACGGACACCGTCGAAGAACCGGCGTTGGCGACGGCGATGTCGCGCCCCGGATTGCGATCGAGGAATCCGATCACTACGGAGCGCGGATCGGAGCCGACGCGGTAGAGGACTTGCGGCGAGAACTCGCCGTCGCCTGCGTTCAGCCGAACCGACACGGTGTCCGTCGACGTGTTCGTCGTCGCCAGATCCGGATCGCCGTCGCCGTCCAGATCGGCGATCGCGATCGAAGTCGGTGCGCCGAAGTGAATGTACTGAACCTGCGCCGCGAACTGGCCGCGCCCGACGTTGAGTAGGACAGAAATGCTCGGCGGCGTGGTGTTTCCTGACACGATGTCGGACCTGCCGTCTCCGTTCAGATCCTCGATGGTGACGGTGGAAGCCTTCGTGCCGACGGTCAGCGACGATCCCTGTGTGAACGTGCCCTGGGCGTCGTTCGTGAACAGCTGGAGCGCCGTGCCATTGCACGCCACCGCCAAGTCGAGGTCTTCGTCGCCGTCGAGATCACCTAGCGCGATCGCGCGTGTGCCGGTCACGGAGTAGGTCACCTCCGAGTCGAACGTCCCGTTCCCGCGGTTCTTCAAGATCGAGAAGCCCGGAGGGGTGCTCTCCCGAGACACGGCCAGGTCGAAGTCGCCGTCGCCGTCCA
>JANOFY010000406.1:0-3097 GCA_031413895.1 Planctomycetota bacterium
GACCGTCGCATCGTTCTGCGCCTCTTCCAGATGCGCGGGCGGGATGCGCCACAACTCGAGTGCGCGCACGCGCGGTGGCAGCCGCTCACCGAGCCGCGCGCGGTCGATCAACCAATCGGGCTGCGAGTAGCTGCCGACGAGACACGTGGGAAGCAACACCTTCATACAAGCCGATCCTCATCAAAAAACGCGCCGGTGCCCGATTCGACGAAGTTCTTGTGCATCGCAACGAGAACGCGGCGCGTCGTCTCGATGTCCCGGCGCGGAATTCCGCGCTCCGCGATCGCGTGCACCTCGCTAACGTACGGCAACAGCGTCGCTTCGAGCCGACGCGCGCGCGCCGTGAGATGTATCCGAAACTTGCGCGCGTCGTCCGCGTCGTCGTGCCGTTCGGCGAGGCCGCTCGTCAGCAGACTTCTGACCGAGCGCACTGTCGTTGCTTCCTTCGCGCCGACGCGCTCGGACAACTCCCGCTGGGTGATGCCGTCCTCTTCCCACAAAACGCGCAGGAATCGCCATTGGCCCGACGTGACGCCGTGTTTGGCGAAGCGCGCGCCGAGTGCACTCGAAAAATCCCGGAACGCGATGCGTGTGAGGTGTCCGATGCTCTGCATCCGATCCGCGTAGCGGTTCGTTGCCATCGATTGCTCCGTCGAATTTGGTTTGCGAGCTAAGGATTGAGTATGCAAGAATCGCTGTCAACGCAAACGTCTCTGGGGAGAGATCAATCGTGAAGAAATACTCGCTCGCTCTGATCGGGTTCTTGTCGAGTGGCTTTTTTGCTTCGACCGCGTTGGCCGCGGACGAAAAACCGGGCGGCATCGAAGAACTGGTCGTCACCGCGCGCTACCGCGAAGAGAGCGCGCAGGACGTTCCGGTGGCGCTCACCGCGTTCACTGAGGACATGCTGCTGAAGATCGCGGCGCAGGATCTTCGCGACGTCGGCCCAGCCTCTCCCAACGTGCGCATCCAGCCGGTGGTGACGTTTCAGAACTCGGCCGCGGTCAGTATCCGTGGCATGGGCGGTCAAGGCATCGAATCCACCGAAGAGATGCGCGTCGGGATCTCGATCAACGGCGTGTTCACGTCGCGTCCCATCGCGACGCTGACTGACCTCTTCGACGTCGAAATGGTCGAAGTGTTGCGCGGCCCGCAAGGCACGACGTTCGGCAAGAACTCGCTGTCGGGCGGGATCAACATGACGACAAAACGTCCCGAAGGTAAGTGGGGATTCGACGGCGAAGTAACCGCCGGCAACTACGGCCGCGAGGACTACCGCGTCGCTGTCGAGGCTCCCATTCTGGAGAACGTGCTGTCCGCACGCGTCGCGGGTCTGTTCCAGAACTACGACGGTCACTTCACGAACCGTGTCAATGGCGACAATCTCGGCGGCGAAGGCCTCGACGTCATTCGCGCGACATTGCTGTACACGCCCGTGGAATCGTTCGACGCGACCCTGATCTATACGTACCTGAACGAAAACAGCACTGCGCCCGGCGGCGAGAATGATCCGAGCCCGGGGCAGTTGCTGCAGTTCAGAGAGACCGACAACGATCCGTTCTCGGTCGGGCGCGACGCGCTCGAGTTCGCGAACACCGATCAGGACGGCGGCACCGTCATCATGAATTGGGACGTCGGCATCGTCACGCTGACCTCGGTGACGGGTTGGGCCGACACGGATGACTTCATCGCAAGCGACTTCGACCAGACAGAGATTCCGTTCTTCCCGACATTCCGCGACCAGACGCACGACCAGTTCAGCTCGGAGTTGCGCGCGCATTCGAATTTCGCCGAGCAGAGCGGATTCCTTTCGAACCTCGATCTCGTAGTCGGGTTGTACTACTTCGAGCAGGAGCACGAACTCGTGCAGTCGTTCCCGACGTTGGGCCCTTCGGCGGACTATGCCCATCAGGAAGAAGATCAGTGGGCGATCTTCAGCCAGGCGATTTACGCGATCAACGACAAGACGAATTTTACGTTCGGCGTGCGCTACACCGATGAACAAAAGGACTTCGAGCGCAACCCGGGCACCGGTTTCCCCGTGAACGCGAGAGACCCCAACAGCCGGCCGTCGATCGCGTTCATGTCGACGCGACCGATGACCGTCACCGGCAATGTCGACAGCGACAACACGAGCATTCGCACCGGCGTCGACTATCGGTTCACCGATGCGATCATGGCGTACGCGATGTTTGCGCAGGGATATAAAGCCGGCGAGTTCGGCGCGCGCGCCGGATCGAATTTCACGGTCGGGCCGACGAAGGACGAGACGTCCGATTCGTTCGAGATTGGCGTGAAGTCGACGTGGCTCGACGACAGCCTGCGTCTGAACGTCACGGGCTTCTATACCGAGTATCACGACCTGGCGTTCGGCGTATTCATCCCGAGCCCGAACAACCCGACCGGGCAGGAGACGAGTGCGCAGAGCATCGGCGAAGCAACGACCTACGGCGCGGAGTTCGAGGTGCTGTGGTTGCCGATCGAGCACCTGACGCTCGAGATGAATCTCGGCCTGTTGAACGCCGAATATGACGAATTCTGCGCCGACCTCGATGGTCCGTCGGCCGCGGTGAATCCCGTTTCGAGTTGCGGCAGGGTGACGGCGTTGCCGAACGGCACGTTCCTCATCGACACAGACCACACAAACCTGGATCTGCCGCGTGCGCCGGAGACGGATTTCTACCTCGCTGCGGAATACGAACTGCCGACGCCGGTCGGTCCCATCACGGCGCGTATCTCGACGAACTACGAGGACGAGTTCTTCACCGACGGCGTGACGAACAATCCGAAAGCGCTGACCGGGGACTACTGGCTGTGGGACACGAGCGTTACGTGGAACAGCAATGACGGGTCGTGGCGCGTGCAGGCGTGGTGCAAGAACTGCGGCGACGAGACCTACGTCATGGGGCTGACGCCGACCGCGAACTTCTTCAACCAGAAGTTCTGGGGTAATCCGCAGACCTACGGGCTCACGCTCGGCTACAAGATCTAGGTCACCGAGCCCTTGGAACTCGCCAACGACGCGGCTAAGGCGCGCGTCGACAGCACCGTCTACGCGTGGTATGTCGTAGCGGTGCTGCTGTTGGCGCAGACGAGT
>JANOFY010000407.1:0-2513 GCA_031413895.1 Planctomycetota bacterium
GAGGGCAAGGCGCGCGTCGTGATGCCGAGCGCCTCGGAGACCGCCAACGACGCGGCGTCGGTCGACCGCGGCCGCGCGCTCTTCCTCGATCCGGCGCGGGCGAACTGCGCGGCGTGCCATGGCGCCGAAGGACGCGGAGACGGCGCGAGCGCGGGAGCGTACCGCGACGATTGGGGATACCCGATCCGGCCGCGCGATTTCACCGCGGGCGTGTTCCGTTCGGGCGCGTCGAACGCGGACCTGTGGGTCACGATCTCGGCCGGGATCAAAGGCACGCCGATGGGCTCGTTCGCGGGAACCCTCACCGCGGAAGAGATCTGGGACCTCGTGCACTTCGTTCAGTTCGCCTCGCGATCGAATTCGGAGAAACGCTAGATGACTTCGTCGAGCACTTCGGTCGCGCAATCGGCGCGGCCCCTCGTGAACTACGAGCTGATCCGCTGGCACACGCTCGCGGGGGCCGTGTCGCTGCTCATCTCCATGACGGCGGGATTCCTGTACTCGCTCCAGTTCGTGGGCTACTTCCCGTTCCCCGACAGCGCGGCGTTCTCGCCCGGACACCTGCGACTCTTCCACACGAACTTCGCCGCGTACGGCTGGCTCGTGAACGGCTTCACCGCGATGAACTACTACGTCGTTCCGCGGCTGACGGGAAAACCGGTCTGGTCCGACGGCGTCGGACGGCTGATCTTCGTCGCGTGGCAACTGATCTTGTTGTTCACCGGTGCGGGATTCCTGCTCGATCGCACTCAAGCGATCGAGTGGGGTGAAACTCCGACGGGCTTCCGTCCGGGCACGTTCGAGCTCAACTGGGTGCCGGTCGACGCGCTCGTCGTGATCGGCGCGGTGCTGCTCATCGCGCAGTTCATGGTCCCGCTCTTCAAAGCGCGACATCAGAAGTACTACGTGACTCTCTGGTACTTCACCGCGGGCTTCGTGTGGCTCGCGCTCACGTACCTGATGGGCAACGTGATCCCCGAGTGGGTGTTGCCGGGCGCAGCGGGAGCCGCGGTGACTGGACTCTTCATCCACGACCTCGTCGGTCTCTACGTCACGCCGATGGGTTGGGGGCTGATGTACTTCTTCGTGCCGCTGATCCTGAAGCGACCGATCTGGAGCCACTCACTCTCCGTGATCGGCTTCTGGGCGCTCGCTTTCTTCTATCCGCTCGGCGGAGTCCACCACTTCTTGATCAGCCCGATCCCCGATTACGTGGAGTTCGGGGCGATCACGACCACGATCGCGATCGAGGTCGTCGTGACCACCGTCGTCGTGAACTTCTTCATGACGCTGCGCGGACGGTTCGACGCGCTGCGCACGAACTTCGCGATCCGGTGGTTCTACGCCGGTGCGATCATGTACTTCATCACATGCCTGCAGTGCTCGTTCCAGGTGACGTGGATGTTCCAGAAGGTCATCCACTTCACGGACTGGGTCGTCGGTCACGCGCACCTGATCATGTTCGGAACGTTCACGTTCTGGCTGTTCGGGACGATCGACTGGCTCTGGCCGCGCATCGTCCGCCGGCCGTGGTACTCGAACACGCTGCGCGCGTGGCACTTCTGGCTGATGACGATCGGCATCACGATCATGTTCATCGACCTCATGATCGCGGGCCTCGTCGCAGGGTTCATGCAGCGCGAGCTGAATCCTTGGACCGACATCCTCCAGGCTTCGCTCCCGTTCTGGTGGGTGCGCACTTTCGCCGGCGGAATGTTGGTCGCCGGCCTCTTGTGCTGGATCCACAACCTGTGGATGACGGCGCGCGGCACCGAGGCCTACACGGAAGAGACGCACTGGCTGCCGAGAACCGCGGAGTAGACACACCATGGAACGATTCCACACCCTCGTTTTCGTCGCGGGCCTCGCGTGTTTCGCGATCGCGTTCGTGCTCAGCATGATCTTTCCGTGGATGACGCTGGACAGCTACCACGGCATGAAATTCCAGTCCGTCGCGGACTTGGCGCGCACGCCGAGCGCGTCGTTCCGCGAGCTTTCGACGACGTATCCGGAGGCGTTTCGAGAGGCGTTCGGAGAAGTCTCGCCGCAGTCGTACGCCGACGCGCTCCAGCACGGACGTGACCTGTACGTCGGCCAGGCGTGCTGGCACTGCCACAGCCAGTACGTGCGCGTCGTGTCCAACGAGGACGCGCGCTGGGGACCGCCGTCGACCGCGCAGGAGTACCAGAACGCGCTGAATCAACCACACTTGTGGGGTACGCGGCGCGTCGGGCCGGACCTCTCGCGCGAGTACGGCAAGCGCACGAACGATTGGCACATCGCGCACCTCATCCAGCCGAAGAACGTCGTGCCGACGAGCGTCATGCCGCCCTATGCGTATTACTTCGAGGGCGACGGAACGCCGACGAAGGACGGGTTTTCGCTCGTGACCTACGTGCAGTGGATCGGCAGCGTTCACGCCGCGGAGGCGAAGCTGTGAAGCCCGACTCCACTACGCCGCGCACGTTCCGAATCGCGCACGTCTTCTTCGTGCTGGCCGTGACCGTCGCCGG
>JANOFY010000408.1:0-3140 GCA_031413895.1 Planctomycetota bacterium
CAGCACTGCGCCCGATTCATTTCCGCGCTGGGTGCTCTGGACGGTCGGATTCTTGCTGCTGTTCAGCCTGGTCAGCGTGCGCTCGCGGTGGCGGTCGGAGCGTGGCTCTCGTGGCCCAGTGGATCACGATCGACGGGCGAGCCGCTGTCAGGCCCTGAGGCACTCGTGACCGTCGACCCAACGACACCGTCGTCGGCGCGCGACGGCTCTACGACCGATACGAAGGGCTCCGACGTCGACCCCGAAAGCGCACGCTCGGATGCATCCCCCACTCCTGGCGCGTCCGGCCCCGCAGCTTCGTCCGCAGTGACGCCGCCCGACGAGTCGGCCTCGACACAAGGCACCGCTGAACCACCTACCGTCGCAACGATTCACCGTCCGCTGCAGGCGCCGGTCCTCTCCGGCCCCACGGCGGTGGAAGCGGGCGAGCTGGTGATCCTGCACGCGGCGCACGTCGATGTCGATGATCCGATCGCGTACGAGTGGATCCTCGCCGCGGGCCCGAAGGTAGCGGCTGAAGACCTTCACTCCTCCGAGTTGCGATTCGTCGCTCCGGAAGCGACGAGCCCGTACGAGCTGGCGTGGACGCTGCGCGTTGAGCAGGGGAACGATCGCGCAGATTCACAACGCTGGCTGATCTCGGTCGACGCCGATCCGAAGCGGCGTCCGCTCAAGCCCGGCGAGATCGTGTCGCTCTTCGAAGGCATGCGGGATGGCCAGCTCCCGTCGTCGTGGGAGTCCATCCTGAAGGACGGTCTCTTGTTCCAGAACTCCGATCGGCTCGACGTCATTACCGCAGAGTCGAGTAGTCCTGTCGGCGCGCAGAGCGGAATCCTCCTGCGTCGCGGCAATTGGACGCTGATGGGCTGGATCGCGCTGGGCGCAGCGCCGAGCGTTCCGACTGCGATTCCGATCGGCTTGCTGTTCGAGACGAGCGGTGGCGCGGGAACGGTGCTCGGTCTCGAGTACGCAGAGCAGAGAGTACACGCCCGCACGGGCAAGGTCGTGTACGACACCAACGGCGGTTGGACCGCGGACGCGGGCACTGCAGTGCCGAACTTCAGCGCGAACCTGGAGCAAGAGATCGCTTTCGAGGCACGCTGGAACGGACGCGAGCTCACGGTCGCGCTCGATCATCGGCCCGAGCCGGCGTGGACCGTCGTGCTCCCGACGCGGCCGCGACGGCTCTCGATGTACGTGAGGGGCGACTCTCTTGCGGGCTGGATCGGCGCTCTTCGACTGCGGGGCGAATAATCCGAATCGCGAGCGCGGACGCGCTCCCGGCATTTCCGCGACGCGGGCGTCACCTCACCCACCGGACGCGTCTCTGATCGCGTCCGGGGCCGAAAAAGCCGCTGGATGGTGCCTTTCGACGGGCTCGCTCGGGCCGGGAGAGCGCATCGCGCGGTCCGGTGGTATTCTCTCCGCCCCCCCCTTTTTTCGCGCGCCATGCCGCGCGCTGCTTCGCCGCCGAGGCAACTTCCCCTCTCAGTTTCATGGCCTCGACTCCCGGCCCATGACGAACCCACTTCAAGACGATCCGCTGCTCGAAGAGGTGCCCGATGTCGAGGGCTACAAAGTTCTCGAGCCGTGCGTGCTCTACTCGAAGATCGGCCAAGGTGGGATGGGTGCGGTCTACAAGGGCAAGCACCTCAACCTGGAAATCGATGTCGCGGTCAAGTGCCTCAAGCGCGCGCTCGCCCTCGACGGACAGAGCTTCATCCAGCGCTTCCAGCGCGAAGCGCGGATCGCCGCCAGCATCCATCATCAAAACCTGGTTCAGGTCTACGACGTCTCGCACCGCAACGGCGTCCACTACTTGGTGATGGAGTACGTGTGCGGCGAAACGGGTCGCGACCGCGTGCGTCGCAAGGGAGCGCTGCCGGAGAATGAGTCGCTCAACATTCTGCTCGGAGCCGCGGCGGGACTCGCCGAGGCGCACACCCACCGGATCGTTCATCGCGACGTCAAACCCGACAACATCCTGATCTCGCAGGACGGGCGCGTGAAAGTGTCCGACCTCGGACTCGCGAAGGCGCTCGAAGCCGAGAGCGGAAACACGCTGACTCAAGGCGTGATGGGCACGCCGCAGTACATGGCGCCCGAGCAGTGGGAGGACGCGGCGCACGTGGGACCGCAGGCGGACGTGTGGGCACTCGGCGCCACGCTCTATTTCCTGCTGGCCGGCAAGGATGCGATCGCACCCAGCAACATGAAGCAGGTCTGTCGGCAGATCTGCGTCGAGGCCTTCCCCGACTTGCGCCTCGTGCGGAAGGATCTCTCCGAAGAGACCCTGCGCATCCTCGCGAAGTGCGTCGCGACGAATCCGGAGGCACGTTATGCCGACTGTCGGGAGATCTTGCCCGATATCGAGCGCGCGTTGGCGCGCGACCGCACCTCACTGGCCTACGAGAGGAGCGACGAAACGCTGATCGACGGGCCGCTGGTGTCGCCGCCGCCGCCGGAGAGCTTGGCCAAGATCCGCATCGCGATCGACAGCAAGGTCGCGGGGGCTTCGAAGAAGAGCCGCGCGCGTTCCTCGGACGATTCGACGGAGTCGCTGAGCAACGTGCAGATGCATCCGCTGACGCCGCCGCCGAAGCCGGCGACGCCAACGCCTGCGCCGGTCGCCGTTCGCGAGAAGGCGCGGACGAAGACGTGGGCGCTCGCGGCGAGCGGCGCGGGTCTGCTCGTCGTCGCGTTCTTGATCGGACGCGGTTGGTTCGCGCCGGCGGCGGCGGGATCGGAGCCCGAGAAGAACGAGCAGACCAAGACGGACGATGCGCCAGACGAACCGAAGCGCGATCCGCCGCGCGTGGATCCCGTGGTCGTCCCCCTGCCGCCGGCTCCGGTGATCCGGATCGAGCCGCGGTTCGTCGGCAAGCCGATCTATTGTTCGACCGCCGAGTTCACTCTCGCGGGTCGCGTCGATCACGCGCCGGAACAGGGCGTGTGGCTCGAGGGTGCCCTCGATGCGCCGCAGCGGATCGAGCTCTCCGACGGCGGCACGTTCGAGCATGCGCTCGTGCTGACGCGCAAAGGCGAGAACGTGCTACGCCTGACGGCGGCAGGCGCGCTGAACGCGCCCGAAATCACCGTGGTATTCGACCCCGATCCACCGGTGATCGAGTGGATCGAGC
>JANOFY010000409.1:0-7953 GCA_031413895.1 Planctomycetota bacterium
GGCGAATGAAGAACGCGCCGAGGCTCGGATGCAGATCGAGCGGCAGGAGCACTTCCGACAAGTCGGCGCCCGTGCCGCGCGCGTACGTCCGATAGATCGGTGCGCGCAGGAACGTCGGGATCTTGAGATCAGCGGCCCATCCAACGGCTCGCGAGAGAGCCATGCGCAGCGGGGTCGCCATGCAGCGTCAGCGCGGAGTCCCGGTGCTGCCGTCGCCGGCCGCACCAAACGGCCCGCCGCGCGCACGGCGTCCGCGCGCGAAGCGATCGGCGTCGGTCTCGTTGATCTTCTGCGCGAGCTCGCTGCCAAACCGGGCTGTGAGCTCGTCGGTGCGCCACTGGCGGAAGCCGGCCATCTGCTCGCGAAGTTGAAGCGGCATGTCGGCGAAGTCGCCTCCCATCGCGGTCTTGCGCAGCTCGTCGATCTTCTGCCGCTCGAGCGTGTACACGTCCGCCAGCGACTTCTGCTGGCTCGCGCTCAAGCCCAATTCTCTGGCGACGCGCTCCGCACGCGCGAGCAGTGCCTCTTCTTCGCGCTGCACACGATCCGCGTCGCGCTTCTGCTCGCGCGCCTGACGGTCCTCCTCGACCAGTTGAAGAATGCCCTCGCGGTGCACCTCGGCGAAATCGTCACTCGCGTGTACGGCCGCGTCGCCCTCGGTCCACTCCGTGCTCAGGATCGGCGCGCGGCTCGTGCCTTCCTTCATTCGAGCGAGCTCTTCACGCAGCGCAGCGACTTCCTGGACGAGGTCGTCGACACGCGCCGCGAGCGTGGGATCTTCGAGTGACACGGGCATCGCGGCCGAAGCAGCGGCGCGCGACTCGACGGACCCCGAGGTCGCGGGCGGCGATTCGACGAGCGTCGGCTGCGATGGCGGCGCCGTACTGACGAGGAGTGCGCCGGCAGCACCGGCGACGACGGCCACAATCACACAGGCGAACACGAGCAGGAGCTTCATGATGGGGGCGCGAGATTGTAGGGAACGAGGGAACGGATCTCCGCCGAAGAGTCGGTGATCGCGCGACGCGAGGTCGCCACGGTGCGTCAAACCCCGATCTGCCGGGCTGGTTCCGCACCCGGTCGAGGCGTCGGCGACGCTGCTGCTTCCGATAGGATGCTCCGCCGATGGACCTCTCCTTCAGCGACGAGCTCACGATGCTGCGCGGTCTGGCGCGCGATTTCACCGATCGGCGCGTGCGTCCGATCTCGGCGCAGATCGAGCGGGAGCACAGGATCCCGCCCGCGATCATGTCCGAGATGGCCGAACTAGGCTTCCTCGGCGTCGCGCTACCCGCGGAGTATGGCGGCGCCGGGCTCGGTGAGACGGGCCTGTGCATCGTGATGGAGGAGCTGACGCGCGGCGATTTCTCGGTCGCCGTCACGCTCGGCGCACACGCCAGCATCGGCGCGATGTCGGTGTACGTCGGCGGGACGGAGGCGCAGAAGCAGCGCTTCCTGCCTGACATGGCCGTCGGCAAGGTGCGCACGGCCTACGCGCTCTCGGAAGCGAACGCGGGCTCGGATCCCGCCGCGATGACGACGACCGCCGTGCGCGACGGATCGGCGTGGGTGATGAACGGCGAGAAGGTGTGGATCACGAGCGGCGATGCTGCTGACTTGATCACGGTGTACGCCGTCACCGATCGCGCGAAGGGAGCACGCGGCGGGATCACGGCGTTCCTCGTGCGCGCGGATTCGAAAGGCGTCTCGATCGGCAAGCGCGAGGAGAAGATGGGGCAGCGCGGCTCGAGCACCGTGACGCTCGCGTTCGACGACGTGCACATCCCCGACGACCATCGCCTGGGCGAGGTCGGGGAGGGCTTCAAGGTCGCGATGTCGACGCTCGACCGCGGACGCTTGGCGCTCGGCGCGAACTGCCTCGGCTGCGCGCGTGAAGCGCACGCGCTCTCGGTCGACTATGCGAAGCAGCGCAAGGCGTTCGGCAAATCGATCGGCGAGCACGAAGCGATCCAGTGGATGCTCGCGGACAGCGCGACCGAGATCTTCGCGATGGAGAGCCTCGTGTACCGCACGGCGTGGCTGTGCGACGAAGGCCAGCCGTTCGCGCGCGAATCGGCGATGGTCAAGCTGTTCTGCAGCGAAGCGCTCGATCGCATCGTCGATCGCGCGGTGCAGATCCACGGCGGGATGGGCTACTCCGCCGAGTATCCGATCGAGAAGCTCTACCGCGACGCGCGCGTGACGCGCATCTACGAAGGCACGAGCGAGATCCAGCGCATGGTGATCGCGCGGGACGTGCTGAAGCGGGGGTGGTGAGCGGGGCGCGCGAATCCGCGGTCCGAATCGACCGGCGTTGCTCGGTCATCCATCCAGCAGCGCGCTGATGATTCTCAGGCACCTGTTCCGCAACTCCAGTTGCGCGATCGCAGAGTCGATGCCCGCGATGGCGAGGTCGGCATTGGTGCAAGTGTCGACGGAGAGTTGATCGATGCCCAGGTTCGACGCCGTGCAGTCGAACATCCAGAATCTCACGCCAGAGACGTCGCTCGGAGCGATCTGGATGCAGATCCAGGTCAGCGACCCATCGGCGATGTGCATGGCGCCGAATTGCGCTGAACTAGCGAGCGCGTCGATGTCGTGAACGAGTCGTTGGAGGACGGCATTCGACTGGCCGAAGAATTCGAAGGGATGGGGGCGATGCGTCACCTCCACCGCTAGACGACGCATCCGTGCGAGGTCGATGCGGATCTTGGTCTGGACCCGCGTCAGTGCGCGCACGAACTCGCGCGCCTCCGCACGACTCAACGTCGTCGAACAGTCCGACGACGACGCGGTGGTCGTCGGGGGCGGGAAGTGCGCGGGCAACGCCGACACCTTCTCGTGTTGGCTGCTCGCCGGAGCGAGAGCGAGGGCCACGGTGATCAATCGAGCGCCGATCGATAGGCGTGCGAACATTGGGGAGGCCTCCAGCTTGCTTCCGGAGCCGTTCGCACGAAGAGGTCGGGCAATCGGCGAAAAGTTGCGCGCTGGACGCTGAGTCCACGCGTCCCGCGGATCTCGGCGTGGGCGGCGCAGTCGCGCCTACGTCCAAGTGCGCACCAAGTCGCGTCGCTGCATACGCACATCAGCCAGCTGTTCCGGCCGGCGGCGGAGCGCGAGCATGGTCGACATGAACCCGCACCTGCATCTTTTGTGGCGGGAGCAATCCTGGCCGCGTTTCCTTGCGTTACTCGTCACCGGGCTTCTGTTCTGCGCGTCCCCGGCTGCGGCGCAGACGTCGCGCTTCTCCACCGCTCCGAGAATGATGGAGATGCGCTCGCCGCGCATCTCACCGCGTGCACCTGAGGCGCTCTTCCGCGCGAACTGCGCGTCGTGTCACGGGCCGCAAGGGCTAGGCGGCAGCTCGTGGATCGATCCCACGGCGTTCGCTCCCGCGGTCGCGGGAACGTGGGTCGAACTGGTGCACGGCATCGTGCGCCTCGGCCAGATCCCGGCGATGCCCGCGTTTCCCGAGCAGGAAATCAGCGCGGAGGAACTCTCGCGGCTCGCGGTCTACGTTTCGACGCTGCCCGCGTCGTACGTGCCCGATCCGGCCTACGACGCGACCGTTCTCGTGCTGGATGAGGATCCGTGGTTCAGTCCGGTGCAGATCTCGATCGCACCCGGACAGACCGTGCGATTCGTGAATGCCGGGAACACCTACCATCCCGTGATCGATCTGGCCTGGTTCGAGTCGATGGGCATGCAGGGCCAGAACTCCGGCGCGCTCGGGCCGGGCGGAACGTGGTTCCGCAAATTCGCACAGCCGGGCGCGCACGTGGTCCTGTGCGGTGCGCACCCGTACATGCGTGGCGAGGTCCACGTCGGTCAAGCGTTCACGCCGCCGACCTACTCGGTCGGCTCGCCGCTCCCTCCGCCGCCGGTGCCGGGGGTGGGGGAGGTGTGGGTCTGCGCGCAGTTCCAGGACTGGCCGGGCAAGCCGAAGGACGGCGTGGTCCAGGTGATCGACGCGTCGAGCTGGACTGTGAGTCACGTGATCCCGGCCGGCAACAATCCGCACAACCTGTGGTTCGGAGCGGGAGGGACCGAAGCTCTGGTGACGAACTGGTTCGACGCCACGGTGACGCGCATCGATGCGACTACCAAGAGCGTCATCTCGGACTGCGTCGCGGGCGCGACGCCGGCGCACGTCACGAGCGATCCGGCGGGACTGTACTGGTACGTGTCGATCGAAGGCTCGCGCTACGTGCAGCGCTTCGACCAGGGGGGCGGTCCGCTCGCTCCGTGCGGCGGCGGTGTGCTGGCTACGCAGGTCGCGTGGCTCAGCGGCTACGGACCGCACGGGATCTGGTACGCGGGCGGCAAGCTCATCACGTCGAACTCGATGGACTCCACGTGCAGCATCATCGACGCGGCGTCGATGATCGAGCTCGCGCGGCTGCCATCGGGCATGCATCCGCTCGGCGCGTGCGCCAACTCTGCGGGCACGCTCGGCGCCACAGGGAACGTCATGAGCGCGAGCGTTTCGCTCTACGACCTCGGCCTGCTGGCGAACATCCGCGAGATCCCGCTCACGTACGGTCCCATTCAGGTGCCGTTCACGCCGGACGGTACGCGGATCTTTGCTGCGAATGGAACGCGTGTCACCGTGATCGACGTGGCCAAGGCCATCGATTCGATCACGTATCCCAATCCGTCCTCCGCCATCCTGGCCGAGATCCCGACGGGCAAGGGCGCGCACGGAATCGCCTTCGGCGCGAAGAGCGGCGGAGGTTGGTACGCGTACGTGACGCACAAGTTCGAGAACTACGTCTCCGTGATCGACGTCGCGACGTCGACGCGTGTCGGCGACATCCCGCTCGTGACCAGCACGACGGGCAAGGTGTCGCTCGCCGGCGCGACCGACACGGGCGGGAACGGCGTCACGGTCAGGCCCTGACGTTCGACGCGGACTGAGCGCGGAAGCACGCGCATCGACGAATCGAGCGGCGAGCGCAAAGTGGCCCGCGACGGTCAGCTCGGCTCGTCCGCGCTCTCGACGTGCAACCTGTGCATTATGCGGTGGATCGCCGGCGCCAGGAACACACTCACGCTCGTCAGGAACGCGACGCCGCTGAAGAGCGCGTAGGCCGACTCGAACCACTTGCCCGCTGTCGTCGTGATCGGGTCGACGGGGCCCATTCCGCTCAGGATCATCGACGCGTTCACCAGCGCGTCGAGCCATCCGAGCTCGCAGAACACGTGGTAACCGAACACGCCGAGCCCGAGCGAACCGAGCAGGATCACGAAGGCGGCCGCGGCACTGCGCAGCAGGCGCGCGATGAATGCTCGCTTGGAGAGCAGCGGTTCCGTGCGGTGCTCGAACGTGATCACGCGCTGGTTCGTCCTGGTCAGCCTCGCAGGACGTGCAACGGATGATGCGATCCGTGGCGGGCGTGCGCCACGGCGTTTGACGCACCCATCGGCGCGCTGTACAACTCTCGCCCCACTTTCTGAATTGCGTGGGCCTCTCGCCGGCACTGGGCGGGGCCAGAACCATCCGCATGAAACGAGCACAGGGCAAGGAGGCGCGGTGAGCGCCAAGTCGCCGGGCGCCATGGGCGCCAAGCAGACGAGCGCGACGAGCGCCGCTTCGACGAGCGCCACGAGCGCTGCGGCAACGGGCACGAGCGTGGTCATCCTCGCTGCGGGCCTGGGGAAGCGCATGAAGAGCGCGCGCCCGAAAGTGCTGCATCCGGTCTGCGGACGGCCGCTCCTCGCGTGGGTCGTCGACCAAGCGCTGTCCTTATCGCCGTCGCGCATCCTCGTCGTCGTCGGTCACGGACAAGAAGAAGTCGAGCGCGCTCTTCAAGCGGCCGGTCTGCTCGCGCGCGTGACGCTCGTTCGTCAGGAGCCGCAGCTCGGCACCGGTCACGCACTCCAGTGCTGCATCCCCGCGCTCGGCAAGAATCCCGGTCGCGTCGTCGTGCTCTACGGCGACATGCCGCTCCTCGAAGCGGAGAGCCTCTCCGAGCTCGTCGCCGCTCACGCGGACAGCGCCGCCCACGGAGTTGCGCTCCTCACCGCGTTCCCCGAAGACTCACGCGGGTTCGGACGCGTCGTGCGCAGCGAGGACGCCACGGGCGTTCGCGCCATCGTCGAGGAGAAGGACGCCACCGTCGCGGAGCGCGCGATCGGCGAGGTGAACCTCGGCGTGTACGCGTTCCACGGTGAGGCACTGCTCAACGCGTTGCCCAAGCTGCAGAACAAGAACAAGCAGGGCGAGTTCTACCTGACCGATGTGATCGGCCTATTCGTGAAGGAGAATCGTCCCGCGGTCGCGGTCGAGCTCGAGAATCCGGCCGAAGCGATCGGCGTCAACACGCTCGCGGATCTCGCCGAAGCGCGCTGGGCGTTGCAGGTGCGCATCCTCGAGGAGCACCTCTCGAACGGCGTATACATCGAGGATCCGTCGACGACGTACATCGATCACGGCGTGGAGATCGGGGTCGGCTCGACGATCCTGCCGTGCACCGTCATTCGCGCGGGCGTCAAAGTCGGCGCCGGCTGCGAAGTCGGGCCGTTCACGCACCTGCGCGCAGGCACGGTGCTCGAGGACGGCGCGGAGGTCGGCAACTTCACCGAAGCGAAGAACGCGCGCATGGGCGCCAAGGCGAAGGCCAAGCATCTGGCTTACCTGGGCGACGTCACGATCGGCGCACGCACCAACATCGGCGCGGGGACGATCTTCGCGAACTACGACGGCAAGAAGAAGCATCCCACCGTCGTCGGCGACAATGCCTTCGTCGGCAGCGGCACCGTCGTCGTCGCGCCCAACACGATCGGCGCCGGCGCGACGACGGGCGCGGGCTCTGTCATCACGCGCGACGCGGGTGTCGGCGACGGACAAGTGTGGGTCGGCGTCCCCGCGCGTAGGCTGACGAAGAGCTCGAAAGAACACGCCGCGCCCGCAGATCCGGCTCACGCGTCGAAGTCTTCCTCGAAGAAAGCCCACTGACCTCGGAGATCCTCCGTGCCCTCCTATAGCGAGAAGATCACCCTCATCGCCGGCAACGCTCACCCCGCGCTCGCGCAAGCGATCGCGCAGCACCTCGACATGCCGCTCGCCGCCGCGTACGTCGGCCGTTTCCCGGACGGCGAGATCGACATCAAGGTCAACGACGACCTGCGCGGGACGGATTGCGTCCTGATCCAGCCGACGTGTCCGCCGGTAAACGAGAACTGGGTCGAGCTCTTGCTCCTGCTCGATTGCTTGCGCCGCTCGAGCGCGGGACGCATCACCGCCGTGCTCCCGTACTACGGCTATGCGCGGAAGGATCGCAAGGACGAAGGGCGCGTGCCGATCAGCGCCAAAGTCGTCGCGAACACGCTCGTCAACTGCGGCGCGGACCGGCTGCTCACGCTCGACATGCACGCGGCGCAGATCCAGGGCTTCTACGACATCCCGGTCGACCACTTGTACGCGAAGCCGGTGCTACTGGATGCGGTGCGCAAGCTCGCGATCGAGCGCCCGGTGATCGTTTCGCCCGATGTCGGCGGCATCAAGATGGCGCGCGCGTACGCCAAGGCGCTCGACAACGCCGATCTCGCGATCGTCGACAAGCGGCGCATCTCGGGATCACAGATCGCGGTGGAGCACGTCATCGGCGATGTCGAAGGCCGCAACGTGATCGTCGTCGACGACATGATCTCGACCGGCGGCTCGATCTCCGAAGCCTCCCGCATCCTGCGCGCCAACGGCGCGCGCCAGATCGTGATCGCGGTGACGCACGCCGTGCTGTGCGGGCCGGCCGTCGAGCGGCTCGACTCCGCGCCGATCGACAAGATCCTGATCACCGATTCGATCCCGCTCCGCGATGGAGCGCCGCGCAACGTCGAAGTCGTCTCGGTCGCTCCGCTCCTCGCGCGAGCCATCATGAACATTCACCGCAACGAGTCGGTGAGCTCCCTTTTCGAAGAGTGTCCTGCCTAAGCCCGCGCTCGCGCGGGCGA
>JANOFY010000410.1:0-5943 GCA_031413895.1 Planctomycetota bacterium
TGGCTCCACGTCGACGCCGCGATGGCCGGCTCCGCGATGATCCTCCCCGAGTGCCGCTGGATGTGGCAGGGCATCGAAGGCGCCGACTCGCTCGTGCTCAACGTGCACAAGTGGCTCGGCGTCGCGTTCGATTGCTCGCTCTACTACGTGCGCGACCCCGAGCACTTGATCCGCGTGATGAGCACGAACCCGAGCTACCTGCAGAGCTCGGTCGACACGCGCGTCAAGAACCTGCGCGATTGGGGCCTGCCGCTCGGCCGGCGTTTTCGCGCGCTGAAGCTCTGGTGTCTCGTCCGCGAGCAGGGCGTCGAGGGTCTGCAAGCGCGCCTGCGACGCGACCTCGACAATGCGCAGTGGCTCGCGGCGGCGGTGCGTGGAACTGCGCACTGGTGCGTACTCGCGCCGGTTCCGTTGCAGACTGTCGTCGTGCGTCACGAGCCGCCGGGTGTCATCGGAGACGCGCTCGACAGCCACACGCAAGCCTGGGCCGAGCGCATCAACCGCTCCGGCGTGGCCTATCTCACGTCCGCGACCCTCGATGGACGCTGGATGGTCCGCGTCTCGATCGGTGCGATCGCGACCGAGCGCGCGCACGTGGAAGCTCTGTGGGCGGCGATGCAGCGCGAGGTTGCGGACTCGAAGCGCTGAGGCCGGGAAAGTTCTGCGTCATGCCGGTCATTAATGCCGAAAGACCTCGGGCAGCCTCGGGCGGTCGAGCCTACAATTCCCCGCTTCCGCGACCGGCTCGAACTGCTCAAGACGCATGGCAACACAATCTTCGGCTTCGACTCGGGCCACGTCCTCGGCCCTGGCCCGCCCCCTGCTCGCTTTCGTGCGCTGGTTCGACACCTCGGTCGGACGCCTACCGATCTCCCCCGACGAGCCTCAAAAAGTGGACTGGGTCCGCTGCTCGCCGTTCATCGCGATGCACGCAGCGTGCTTCCTCGTCCTGTGGGTCGGATGGAGCCCGTTCGCCGTCGCGTTCGCGGTCGCGCTCTACGTCGTGCGCATGTTCGCGATCACGGGCTTCTACCACCGCTACTTCAGCCACAAGACGTTCAAGACTTCTCGCGTCGGCCAGTTCCTCTTCGCGCTGCTCGGAAACTCCGCCGTTCAACGCGGCCCGCTGTGGTGGGCCTCCCACCATCGCGAGCACCACAAGTACTCCGACCTCGAGGCCGACGTGCACTCGCCGCACCGCCACGGCTTCCTGTGGAGTCACATCGGCTGGATCACGTCCAAGCACAACTTCTTGACGCGCATCGAGTCCGTTCCGGATCTGGCCAAGTTCCGCGAGCTGCGCCTGCTCGATCGATTCGACATCCTCGTTCCCCTGCTTCTGTTCGCGAGCTGCTTCGGGCTCGGAGCGCTCCTCGAGAGCTTTGCTCCCTCGCTCGGCACGTCGGGGCTTCAGCTCACCGTGTGGGCGATGGTTTCGACCGTCGTGCTCTTCCACGGCACGTGCACGATCAACTCGCTGTCGCACCTCTTCGGCCGCCGCCGCTTCGAGACCACGGATCAGAGCCGCAACAACGTGTGGCTCGCTTTCGTGACGCTCGGTGAAGGTTGGCACAACAACCATCACCACTATCCGATGTCGGCGCGCCAGGGTTTCTATTGGTGGGAGATCGACATCACCTACTACGGCCTCGTGATGCTGTCGTGGACGGGTTTGATCTGGGATCTGAAGCCCGTCCCCGTGCGCGTGCTCGCGGAGCAACAGCCGCGGCGCGCAAGGCGCTGACGCGGCAGCGAGCGTTGCGCGCGAGCCTGTGTCCGATCGTCATCGATCGGCGAAGTTCTCGCTCCAACCCGGAGGAAGGATCCCAAGACCCAGCCCTCCCGCCACCGGGATGCACGCGCCGGTCACGAAGCTCGCGCGGGGCGACGCGAGGAATGCGACGACCGCGGCGACTTCCTCCGGAGTTCCCGCGCGACCGAGCGGCGTGCGCGCGATGATCATCTCTTGGACGGCGGACGGCACGGCTTCCGAGATGCGTTCGGTTGCGATCAGGCCGAGATCGAGCAGGTTGCACGTGATGCCGCGCGCGGCTCCTTCGAGCGCGATGCTCTTCGTGAAACCGTAGAGCGCGGATTTCGCCGTGGCGTACGCGACTTGCCGCTCGGCGCCGACGTCGCCGGCGACCGAACCGATGTTGACGATGCGGCCGAAGCCGCGCTCCTTCATGTTCGGAAGCGCGACGGCGGTCAGATGAAGCGCGGCGGAGACGTTCGTCTGGACGACGCGCGCGATGTCGACGGCGGCGATCGACTCGAGCGGTCCGTAGGGAGCGAACGCGGCGGCGTTGTTGACGAGCACGTCGACGCGCGCGAGCTCGGCCCGCAGGTCCTCTCGCACCGGATCGCACAGATCGGCCACGATGAGATCCGCATGGCCGCCGGAAGCGCGAATCTTCGCGCAGGTCTCCTCCAAGCGCGGGCGCTGACGGCCGACGACACACACGCGGGCACCGGCGTGCGCGAGCTCGATCGCGATCGCGCGCCCGATGCCACGTCCGCCGCCGGTCACGAGCGCGGCGCGCCCGGAAAGCTCGAGGGTTCGATTCTTCATCGTCAGATTGAACGACCGCTGCTCCACAGGTGTAGCCCGCTCCTACCGCCGTGAGCAACACATTCGATCCGGGCGGGGCACGGCCCGCGTCGAGGGAGGTGTTCGTCCGCCGACGTCATCGTCAGGTCCCGACCGGCTGCGTGCTCGCTCCAGACGCCTCGAGAAGCTCTCGATACCAGCGGACCGTATGGAGAGTGCGTCCGTCGAGCGCGCGCGTGCCCCACACGACGGAGAGCGTGCGACGCGTCGCCGAGCTCGTCTTCGTGCGCTGCGCGTCCTTCACGCCGTTCGCGCACGGCCCGTTCGCATCGAAGAGGCACAGGAGCCCCGCCAGATCGATCTCCTGACCGGATGCGTTGAACACGTACTGCGATCCCTCCGTCGCGATGCCGATCCGGTGCGGACCGTGCGATCGATCGAGGTCGACGACGCTGATCGGGAGTCCACTGTGAAGGGATACGGCGTTGCACGTGTCGACGGCGAGATTGATCTCGGGGAGCGGAGTCTCCGCGACCGCACCGAGCAAGTACTCGCTCGCCGGCTTGCCGCGACCCGTGGGCTTGTACCCGCCGTGTCGCAGGAGATCGCGTACGGAGCGACGCACGACATCGTCGCTCGTCATGGGCGGTGCGCTCGAGGGCGGCACGCGGAGCAGGCCGCGAACTTGCGCGGACGTCGCGCATCGTTCGAGTGCTTCCGGAAATGACGTGACGAACACGCCCGCGTCGAGGAGCGGATGCGGATCGATCGAAAGCCTGATGGGCTCGTGCATGGTGCTCCATAGAATGGCGCGCAATCGTTCCCCTGCAACGAACTCCCCTACCGTTCACGAGACTTGTCATGATACTCTCTTCCATCGCCGCGTGCGTTCTGCCGTTTGTCGCCGCCTGCGCATCTTCGAGCGCTCACGCGCCGGCGAGCGGACCGAGTGCTTCCGCATCGAAGGCCGACGCCTTGCACTCCACCGGGCAGGTCACCGAGAACGAGTTCAAGGCGCTGCACGTGTTGAAGCAGGGCGAAGCGCCGAAGCTGCACGGCGCGATGATCGATCTCGCCGGGACGCGCGCGTATCTCGCGTTGCCGCCGAATGCCAAGGCGCCGCTGCCCGGCATCGTCGTGATCCACGAGTGGTGGGGCCTGAACGATCACGTCAAGCACTGGGCCGATCGACTCGCGACCGAAGGGTACGCGAGCCTCGCCGTCGATCTGTACGGCGGCGTCGTGGCGACTAACGCCGACGATGCGCTGAAAGCGATGAAGGCCGTCGACCAAGGCCAGGCCAGTGAGATCCTGCTCGCCGCGCACAAGTTCCTGGCGACCGATGCCCGCGTGAAGGCGACGAAGCGCGCTTCGATCGGCTGGTGCTTCGGTGGTTATCAGTCGCTGCGGCTCGCGCTCGCCGCGCCAGATCTCGATGCGGCGGTGATGTACTACGGGCATCCGATTACGGATCCAGCGGCGCTCGAGCCGCTGCACGCCGACTTGCTCGGCATCTTCGCCACGCGCGACTCGAGCATCCCGCCGTCCGCGGTCGCGGAGTTCGACGCGGCGCTCACGCAGACCGGCAAGCGCCACACGTTGCATTCGTTCGACGCCGCGCACGCTTTCGCGAATCCGTCGAACGCGATCTACGACGAGACGGCGGCAGCGGCGGCGTGGGAGATCGTTCGCAAGTTCCTCGCGGAGCATCTCGAGCCGGCGCACTGACGCGCAGGACACGATTCTCAGCGGTCGGCGCGGACGAGGAGAGCGTTCGGCTGAGGCAAAGTGGGACCGGCGAGCACGTTCAACCCCGACAGGACGACGCGACGCTCGACCGCGAGGTCTTCGATGATGATCCCTGAGATCGTGACGTCGTTCGCGCCGAGGCGAGCGATCCACAGCGACTTGTTCTGCACCGTGAAGCCCGCATAGGTCCCACCGCGGATCACAATCACGTCGCCGTTCACCGCGGCGTCGAGGACGGGTTCAGAACGCTGATCCGGCGATTCTCAGAGCGGCGCGTCACCGGCGCGCGGCCTTCTCCACGTGCTGGACCGCGAAAAGACATCCGCGAGCACTCGTGAACCACTGCCCCACGGCCTTCCGGTCCGCCAGAACCACGCCGGCGCCGCTCAGTGCGGGCGCCGGTTGACACGACAGGCTCCGACGGTGGGAGGCTGCCCCCAGGGTCATCCGCTTGAATGTCCTATGCCCCGCGGGGCGCTGACTGTGTGAGTCGATCTCCGCTATCCTGAGCTCGCTTCCCGCAGGTTCCAGCTCATGAACATCGCCGCCGCGCTCGCATGTTGGCTCGCGGTTCAAGGCGGTGGCGGAGAACCGCCGCTCCTACGCATCGGCGTCGTGACGGAGAGCGAGATCCTCGACTCCGATCCGCGAGTGCAGACGGAGGCGATGGACAAGGGCTTCACCGACGCACCGGTGCTCGCCAAGCGGTTCAGGATCCGGGCCGAAGCGTCGGGAAGCTACTCGATCGAGTTGCGCTCGTACCTCTTCGACGCCTATCTCGTGCTGCGGGACGAGCAAGGCAAGGTGCTTCGCGAAGACGACGACGGTCTCCTTGGGACACACGCTCGCATCACGGCGGATCTAGAGCGCGCGAAATGCTACGAGATCGAAGCCTGCGCGCTGCACGGCGAGAGAGGCGTATTCGAGCTCCGGCTCGTGGCAGGGATCCCATCCAGTGTGTCTGCGATCGAACGGCGTGCAGCAGAGATCGAGGATGCCAATCGCACCGTCGAGGTGCGTGAGAGGAAGCTCGGATCCGAGCATCCCGACACCGCGACAAGCCTCAACCACCTCGCGTCGTTGCTTCAGGATCAGGGCGACTTTGGTGCAGCTCGCCCGCTCTTCGCGCGAGCGCTTGCGATTCGCGAGACGGTCGTCGGACCCAAGCATCTCGACACCGCGAACAGCCTCCACAGCCTCGCATCGCTGCTTCAGGATCAGGGGGACATCGCTGCCGCTCGTCCGCTCTACGAGCGAGCGCTCGCGATTTACGAGAAGGACCTCGGGCCCGAGCATCCCGACACTGCGCGCGTCCTCAGCAACCTCGCAACGCTGCTCCACGGGCAGGGCGACTTCGCAGCCGCTCGTTCGCTCGACGAGCGAGCGCTCGCGATCTACGAGAGGGCTCTCGGGTCCGAGCATCCCGACACTGCGAGAGAGCTCAGCAACTTCGCATCGGGGCTCAAGCATCAGGGCGACTTCGCTGCCGCTCGTCCGCTCTTCGAGCGAGCGCTCGCCATCTACGAGAAGGTCCTCGGGCCCGAGGATCCCGACACCGCGAGAGGTCTCAACGACCTCGCGGACCTGCTCGAGGCTCAGGCCGACTTCGCAGCCGCACGTTTGCTCTGCGAGCGAGCGCTCGC
>JANOFY010000411.1:0-1700 GCA_031413895.1 Planctomycetota bacterium
CCGCCAACGCAACCTGGAGAGGTTTCGGAGGAGGCGCAACGCCGCCGCACGCTCGGATCGCCCCGGCTGGTGTCGTGCAACTTCTAACGCAGGACACTAGCGACGACGCGCCGAGCGCAGCGATCCGATCGCGAGGGAGCGCGATCGCCAAAGTGGTTCGAGTTCGAGCCACTCGTGGGCAGAGCGATCCCCGCTGAGCGCCGGCGAACGAGACTCGCGCGTCGGCGGATTGCTAAGGTCATGGCGGTTCGCCGACCGGCGACCCTGCCGATGCGCTTACGCTTCCCGCAACTTCCCGGACGAAGAAGCGACGAACAGCTCCGCTCGCGCGGTGATTGGAGCTATCTGCCGCTGCGCGGTCGCCGACGCACATTCAACTCCGTGACGCCCCTGCGCGCCGGTCGTGAGACGTTCCCGGCGATGCTCGAAGCGATCGCGGGGGCACGCAAGCACGTGCACCTGGAGACGTACATCTTGCGCGCCGACGGAGTCGGAGAGCGCTTCAAGACGGCCTTGATCGAGCGCGCTCAAACCGGCGTCGTGGTGCGCCTCATGTACGACGCGCTCGGATCGTTCGGATTGTCGTCGGCGTATGTCGCGGAACTCGAGGCGGCGGGAGTCGTCGTGGTCGTCTACCACCCGATGGTGCCGTGGCGTCCGCGTTGGGGTCTGAACCGCCGCGATCACCAGAAGATCCTGGTCGTCGACGACGTCGTCGCGTTCACGGGCGGGATCAACATCGGCGACGAGTACATGCCGGTCGAGGAAGGCGGCGGCGGCTGGCACGACATGCACGCGCGCATCGAGGGTCCGGCCGTGCACGACTTGGCGCGCGTCTTCCAGAAGACGTGGGACAGCGCCGGCGGCCCTCCTTTTCCACGGACGCGGATGACCGACTTCGTTCCGCTGCGATCGAATCACCTGTCGTACGTCCAAGTGATCAGCAACATCGGCGTCCTCACGCGATCGCGGATGCGTCATGCGTATCTGCACGCGATTCGGCGCGCGGACCACACGATCCGAATCATGAACGCCTACTTCATCCCCGACCTCGGATTGCGGCGCGCGTTCGTGCGCGCAGTTCGCCGCGGCGTGTCGGTGACCGTGATCGTGCCGTCCACGTCCGATGTCCCGCCCGTCTACTACGCTAGCCGCCACCTGTACTCGCGCTTGATGCGCGCCGGTGTGCGCATCTTCGAATGGCCGGAGCGAATGATGCACGCCAAGATGGGAGCGATCGACGGAGTGTGGTCGACGATTGGCACGTACAACCTCGACCGTCGCAGCTTCTTGCACAATCTGGAAGTCGGCTTGATCACGATCGATCGTGACTTGGCGGTGGAGCTCGAAGCGGAGTTCGACGCGGACCTGGCGCACTGTCGCGAGATCGTTCCCGCGGAGTGGGAGAAGCGGTCCCTGTGGCAGAAGTTCCTCGAGCGAGTCGCCTATCAGTTCCGCTACTGGATGTGAGCGTCGACGCGTCGTCCACGACCACGAACCGCACGCGGGGCACACAGCGCGCGGGGCAAACGGGACGCACACGGCGCAAACGCGGCGAGCGACTGCCCCGCGCTAGGGGATGTCGTCGCGTGAAGTCCGGCGTGGGTGAAGTCCGGCTTCGTGAAGTCCGGCTTCGGGTCCGTGAAGTACGGCGTCAGACACTTTTTTTCACCCACGCGTCACGCGTGGGTGAAAAAAAG
>JANOFY010000412.1:0-5898 GCA_031413895.1 Planctomycetota bacterium
ACCGAGGTCAATCACCGCGTGACGCAGGACGTCGGTGACGCCGGGAATCCGAGCACGTACGCGAACGCGATCTCGTGCCTGCCACACTCGGTCCCCATGCGGCCGCTCCAGCGCACGCCCAAGCCGACGATCACGGGCGTCCAGACGGCCACCGTCGTCGGCGCCGCGGGGAAGGAGATCGACGTCGACGAGCACGGCCGGGTGATCGTCCAGTTCCACTGGGACCGCGAGGGCAAGCGCGACGAGAACAGCTCTTGCCGCGTCCGCGTCTCGCAGAACTGGGCCGGCAAGGGCTGGGGGTCGGTATCGATCCCGCGCATCGATCAGGAGGTGATCGTCGATTTCCTCGAGGGAGATCCGGATCGACCGATGATCACCGGCCGCGTCTACAACGGCCAGAACAAGCTGCCCTATGCGGATGGGGGCGCGCTCAGTGGCATGAAGTCCAACTCGACGCCGGGCGGCGGAGGCTCGAACGAGATGTCGATGGACGACACCAAGGGGAAGGAAAAGGTCACCGTCCATGCCCAGTACGACATGACGACGACCGTCGAGCATGACCAGTCCACGCGGGTCGTGACCGGAAACCGAACCCTGGACGTCGCTGCGGGCACGCTCACCGAGACGATAAAGGGAACTGCGAGCCTGACGGTGCAGGCGGGGTCGCGCAGCGTCAGCGTGACGGGTGGTGACTACTCGGCCAGCGCCTCAGCTGCAGTCAGCCTCGTTGGCAAGGGCAAGGGAGTCGTGGTCAGCGGGAACGGGGGACCGGGAGTCTCCATCGTCGGAGATCCAAACGTCGATCTCAACGGAAAATCGAAGGTCACGATCACGAGCCCGGTCGTCGACATCGGCAACGCGGACATCACGATTCACGGCACCAAGATCGAGCTGAAAACGGCGGGCGGATCGATCGTCCTCGACGCCTCCGGTATCACGATCAACGGCACGACGATCAAGTCCACAGCGACAGGCAACCAAGAGATCTATGGAGCGATTGTCAAAGTGAACACCTGAAGGCGCTCACCGGCAGGCCACCGTGCCAGCAGCGAGTGTGCGTTTCGGACCATGATTCAGATTGATCCTAGAAGCCGTTGTTGAGGAGAGAGAGCAGTGGATCACGCACTAGCCGATCAAGAGCCGGGTGAGAGCGTCGACCTCAGCCGCCGACAGCGCATGATCGTCCTGCGCCGGCCAGAGGCAGACGTGGTGCAGTTCCTGAGTCGCGAGGGCGAGATCACTCTGTCCGTGATCCTGACAGAAGCAGGACCGGTCCTCCGGTTCTCGGGCGCATCTCTCGCGCTGCAAGCAAGCGGATCGCTGTCGCTCGAGGCGGAACACGTGCACCTCCACGGCCGCAGCGGAGTGTCGATGAGTACGGACGGCGATCTCATCGTCCGCGCCAAGGGTGACTTGATCAGTGAGGCGCGAGTCCAGACGATCACCGCTACTCTTGGAGACGTCAGTGTCTCGGCGAATGATGACGTGCGCCTCGTCGGTGAGCGCGTGCGGATGAACTGCTGAGCGCAATGCAACTCACGAACCACACGCGGTACCCAGCCGACATCTTTCGGACGGTGATGGATCAGGAGCGCATCGCGGCTTCCGTTTTTGCACGCGTGACATTCGATCTCGTCGGAGACACGCTTCGAGCGGCCGACGAACAGCCCTGGATCGTTTCGGGGCCGCCGTGGGATTCGCCCCAGGGACCGATGGACAGCGACGAGGTGTTCTACAAGGGAGGGGTCGATGTTCTCCTGTTCGGGCACGCGCGGCCGCCCCGGGGCGTGCCGATCTCGCGCATGCAGGTGAGCGTGGCCATCGGGCAGTGGAGCCGCGCGGTCGACGTCGTCGGCGATCGTGCGTGGGAGCGTCGTCGCGGCGAGATCCGGCCGACCGAGCCGATTCCCTTCCGCGAAATGCCGCTTGGGCTCGCGCAGGCCTACGGCGGATCGGACGAGTGGGACGGCCTCAAGGTCGAGTTTCCAGCGAATCCGAGCGGCAAGGGTTTCTATATCGAAGAGGAGAAGGCGGTTGGCGGTCCGCTGCCGAATCTGGAGGAGCCTGACGCACCGATCACGCGCTGGACGGACCAGCCGAATCCCGCCGGGCTCGCCGCGTGCCCGATGCACTCGCCGCTTCGAATGCAAAATGGCATTGGATACGCCGACGATGGCGCGATCGTGGAGGTTCGAGGGACGCTGTTCAACGCGGCATTTCCTCGCATGATCGTGCCGAGCGTCGCGCCAGGCGAGCGTGTGAGCATCACGGGCGTGTCGCCGGAAGGAGAGCTCGGATTTCAGCTCCCGGAGTCGTCGCCGAGGGTGCGCCTCGTGTTCGGTACCGAGATCGTCGATCGCACGCTGGCGATCGACCAGATCGGAATCGAAGCCGACGCCCGCCGTGTCTTCGTGAGCTATCGGTACCCGTTCCGCTACGTGATTCACCCGCTGCAGCGCCGGACGTGCGAGCTGTTCGAGCCTTCGGCCACCGGGACGGGGGCACGTGACTCATGATGTTCAACGTGCTCAAGACGTATCACCCGATGATCGGCATTCCGGTCCTCGAGTGGCACCAGGCAATCTTCCCCCCAGATCCCTCGCCGAAGCCGAAGATCATGCACGCGTGCGCGGCCATGCTGTGCGCCGGCCCATGGGGAATTCTCAGCGGAAAGCCGAATCGGACCGCAGTCAGCGCGTCGGGGGGCGTGATGCTGAGCCAGGGCACCGACATCGGCCCGTTGATCCCGCACTTCAACTTGATTCCATTCCTGCCGCCCAACGCCTTGTTGCCGATCATCATCCTCACCAGCGGCTCGAAATCGCACTTCGGCGCGCGTAAGAACGTCGCGGCGCAGGGACCCGTCGCGTTCGCCGTGGCGGTGAAGGTCAACTTCAATCTGAACTGCGCAGGGCCCGCGATGCCGCCTCTGCCGTCCGGCCTCGTCATCACCTTCAACACCCACACCACCGGGGCGACCGTCGGCGACGTCATCGCCGGGGCGCTCCACATGGGCGTCGACCTATTGGTCCAGTTCGGCCTCAATCGGCTTTTCGCGGCGCCCGGGGTGGCGGGGTTCTTCGAGCGAATGACGGCGCGTCTGCTGGATCCGATCGTCAAACGGCTGACTGGTTTCGTGGTTCTCGAGCTCGCCGTCCGAAGTCTGACCGGGAGCAATTGGCTTGGTGTTGCAGCCGACGCGCTCCTGCTTTCGATACTTCCAGCGAAAGTCACGGGTATCTTCTTGCTCGGCAGCCCCGTCGGATACTCGCCAAGCTACACGCCCGTTGGCGGCCTCCCCGGCGGTCCCCTCGACCGGGCTCAGGGTGCGGGAGCGCAGGCGATCGACGACTTCCTTGGTACGGGGAACGTGGAGCAGCATCCGAGCGGACCCACTCCCGCTCCCACGAGTGGCCCGGGGCGGTAGCGCGCGATGAGGCCGCTGACTCACCCATCCGCGACGGTACGCCAGATGTCCGGCACCGATCCCACCGGTGGCTACATCCTGGCTGTGTTGTTGAAGCGGACCTACGGCTTTGGCGACAACGGAGTATTGCGAGACGCCGACACACAAGCCCCGCTTGTGGTGACCCCTGAGCCCGACTCAGAGAACTCACAACTTCTGGCCGCTGACACCGATTTGTACCCGTACAAGCTCGCGACCGATGTCGTGGTCAAGGGCCACGCCTACGGACGGTCACGGAAGCAGTTCGAGGTCTCGGTCCGGCTGGGCGCAGCCGAGAAGCGGGTCCGCATTACCGGGGATCGCCGTTGCACGCTGGGAAGCAACGGACGGCTCATCTTCTCGGATCCCGCTCCTGTCGAGACCATGCCGCTGCGGTACGACCGTGCGTACGGTGGTTGGGATGCGGCTGCCGAGTCCAGGTACGGCAACCCCGTCGACGAGGTTCGCGAGTACCTTCCCCCCGAACTCCGCGGTGCGCACGCAAGCCCGTTCACCTACCCCCGGAATCCTTCTGGCGCGGGCTATCTCATCGAGCAGACAACATCAGCCGTCGACGCGTTGCGTCTTCCGAACCTGGAAGACCCACTCGACCCCGTGTCGCCGGACCGCCTCGCCGTGGGCGACGCGCGCCGCTGGCCCGGCATGCCCCTCCCGTGCAGCTTCGACTGGGTCGATCTCGGTTGGTTTCCGCGCGTTGCCTACTTCGGCTTGGTTCCCGATCACGAGTCGCCCGCGAAGCCGATCGCCGAGGTCGCGCGCGGCTTCGCGCCCGACGATATCCTCGTGCAGACACCGCTCGTCGACAAGTTCAGCTTTCGCTGCGCAAACGGCGGCTCGCTCGGGCTGCAGACGGAATATCTGCGGGGAGACGAGTACGTGGAGCTGGTAAACATGCATCCGAAACTAGCGCGTCTGGTCCTTCGCCTTCCGAATCAACGCCCGCGAATCTGGATCGACGGGCGCAAGGGCACTCTCAGAGAAACTCAACCAGTAATCCACACGGTGCTGATCGAGCCTGACGAAGACCGGCTCAGCATCGTCTGGCGTGGCGCGGCCCCCGCGCTCCGCCCGTACATGGAAGACGAATTGGCGAAAATGCCGTTTAGAGTTGAATGGAGCTGATTGCGACGCGGCCTCGTTGCGATCGCTAGTATCGAGGACAGCGACGAGGTAGCCTGGAGTCGTCGATGGCGTACGAACAGCAGGAACGCATGTGCCAGGTGAGCTCGCCGCTCGGCGACGACGTGCTCCTGCTGGCCGAGATGACTGCCCAGGAGTCCATCTCGAGCCCGTTCTTCTTCGATCTGCGCCTCCTCTCGGAGACGGACGACATCGACTTCTCCAAGCTGATCGGCAAGCCGCTCGCGGTGCACCTGACGCTGGGCAACGGCAACGAGCGCTACTTCCACGGCATCGTCTCGCGCTTCTCGCAGGGTCCGTCCGCGGACCGCTTCGCGTCCTACCGCGCCGAGGTCGTGCCCTGGATCTGGCTGCTGCGCCGGCGCGCCGGCTGCCGCATCTACCAGCACAAGACCGTGCCCGACATCATCAAGGCGCTGCTCGCCGAGACGGGCTTTGGCGATGTCGAGTTCGACCTCGCTGGCGACTTCCCGGAGCGCGAGTACTGCGTGCAGTACCGCGAGACCGACCTGAACTTCATCTCGCGTCTCGCGGAGGAGGAGGGCATCTCCTACTTCTTCAAGCACACCGACAAGCAGCACACGCTGGTGTTCTTCAACGCGCCGAGCGCCGCTGCACCGTGCCCGGGCCAGGCCAGCGTCGGGTACTCGGCCGCGGTCGATCAGACCGTGCCCGGTGGCGCGATCTTCGAGTTCAACGTCGAGCACCAGCTCGCCACCGGCAAGTACGCGATCACGGACTACAACTTCGAAGATCCGTCGATGAGCCTGCTCACCTCGACCTCGAGCTCGACGACCCTCGGCGACAACGAGAAGTTCGAGATCTACGATCATCCCGGCGAGTACCTCCAGCTCACCGAGGGCGAGCGCCGCGTCAAGCTGCGCATGCAGGCCGAGGAGGCCGCCGCGATCCGCATCCGTGCCCAGAGCGACTGCGCCACCTTCCTGCCGGGATACCGGTTCGACCTCCAGGGTCACTTTCGCGGTGACTACGACGGCAGCTACCTGATCACCGAGGTCACCCACCAGGTGAGTCAGGACGTCGGCGACGGCGGCGCCCCGAGCTCGTACACGAACTCGCTGTCGTGTCTTCCCCACGCGGTTCCCATGCGGCCGCTCCAGCGCACACCCAAGCCCCAGATCACGGGCGTGCAGACGGCCACCGTCGTCGGAGCCTCCGGCAAGGAGATCGACGTGGACGCGCACGGCCGCGTGATCGTGCAGTTCCACTGGGACCGCGAGGGCAAGCGCGACGAGAACAGCTCCTGCCGGATCCGCGTCTCGCAGAACTGG
>JANOFY010000413.1:0-19408 GCA_031413895.1 Planctomycetota bacterium
GAGTATATACAGGAGGTCCTCGAGAAACTTCCCTTCGCGCACATTCGACCTGAGGTCGCGATTGGTCGCGGAGAGCACGCGGATGTCGACCTTATGCACTTGGTTTCCGCCGACCGGCTGCACCTAGCGCGTTTCGAGTACGCGCAAGAGCTTCGCCTGCGTCGCGGGCGGCATGTCGCCGACCTCGTCGAGGAACAGCGTGCCGGAATCCGCGTACACGATGCGGCCTTCCTTGTGCGCGACGGCGCCGGTGAACGCGCCTTTGACGTGGCCAAAGAGCTCGGACTCGATGATTCCCTCGCTGAGCGCGGCACAGTTCACAGCGACGAACGGCTGCTTCGCGCGTGGTGTGTTGGTGTGGATCGCACGCGCGACGAGCTCCTTGCCGGTGCCGCTCTCGCCTTGAATGAGAACCGTGACGCTCGTCGGGCTCACCTGCCCCAGGATCTCGAACAGGCGCACCATCGGCGGCGAATGGCCGATGATGCCCTCGAAGCCGAAGCGCTTGTCGATCTGGCGTTGGAGCTCGGTGTTCGTGCGCCGCAGCCGGCCCGTCTCGACGGCGCGCTGCAAGCGGGCGCGCAGTTCCGTCAGGTCGACGGGCTTCGTGAGATAGTCGGCCGCACCGTGGCGCATCGCATCGACCGCGGTCTTGACCGATTCGTGACCGGTGACGAGCAGCACGACGGCGTCTGGTTGCAGGCTGCGCGCGGACTTGAGCACGTCGATCCCCGACTGATCGGGCATCACGAGGTCTGTGAGCACGCAGTCGAAGCTCGCCTCCGACAGACGCGTGATCGCTTCGCCGCCCGAGTGCGCGATCTCGCAGCGGTGACCGTCCATCTCCAAGCCGTCGGCCAGCGCTTCGGCGTGCGCAGCGTTGTCGTCCACGATCAAGACGCGAATCGGCTTGTTGTGCGGGCTCACTGCGCATCCTCGTTTGCACCGGCCTCGGCAGCGTCGCCTTCCACGAATGCGTCGACCGCGGTATTTCCGCTCTTCACGTTGTGCGTGCCGTGGATCTCGACGAGCAGCGGCATCAGGATCGAGAAGCTCGTGCCGCGTCCGAGCTCCGAGAGAACCGATATCGTCGCGCCGTGCTCTTCGATGATGCGGCGCGTCGTCGAGAGCCCGAGGCCCGATCCGCCGCGCTTCGTCGAGAAGTAGACGTCGAAGCAGCGCGCGACGTCCTCGGAGGGCATGCCGACACCCGTGTCGGTCACGGTCAGCTCGACGAAGTTTCCCCGACGTTGCGCGCGAACGATCAGTTCGCCGCCCATCGGCATCGCTTGACGTGCGTTGACGAACAAGTTGAGCAGCGCTTGCTTCATCGCTCCGGCATCGAGCATCACCAAGGGCAGCCCGACCGGCAGATCGACGTGATGCCGGATGGAGAGGCGCGAATCCTCGAGCTCGACGAACTCGAGCACCTCGCGGACCAGCGCGCCCAGGTCCTGCGGCGCACGGTTGACCTCGCCGCCGCGTGCGAAGTGCAGGAAGTCGTCGACGATGGTCTCGAGGCGCTTGACCTCGCGTTGCAGGGTGTGGACGCGCTTCGCGCAGCGCTTCTCGCGCGCGGTCGGCTCGGGCGCGTCGCTGCTGCGAGACGCGGCGGCCCGCCCCCACTCTTCTTCAAGAAGCGCGAGATTGATCGCCATCGTCGAAAGCGGGTTCTTGATCTCGTGTGCCAGTCCGGCAGCGAGTCGCGCGAGCAAGGGCTCGGAATCGAGCTCGGGCTCGGGCTCGTACGCCGGAGTTTCGTGCACGGCGAAGTCGGGCGGTTCGATGGGTTCGCTCATGCGTCGCTCGCGGACCCCACGCACTAGGGCGCCGTACTTGGGTTGGTCCGCGCGGGCGGATAGGCTAGCAGCCCGACATGCAACTCAGAACTGCGCGCGAACGGCGGCGACAGCGCGCGAACACTCCATCATGAGTTCCGTCGCGCGACGCGCTGAGGTGCGAGACGAACCGCCCGACCCGGCGCTCCGCGAACGGGTCGGCTCGATCCTCGCGCGCGGCGGATTGGTCGGCCTGCCGACCGAGACGGTGTACGGCATCGCCGCCCGAGCCGACCTCCCGGCGGCGCTCGACGCGCTGCGCCATCTCAAGGACCGGCCCGACTCGCGCCCATTCACGTGGCACGTCGGAACGCGATCGGCACTTTCACGCTTCCCGCGTGTCTCCCCGATGGTCGAGCGTCTCGTCGCACGCTACTGGCCCGGTCCGCTGACGTTGGTGCTCCCCGGCGTCCCAACGGGCCTCGAAGCCGTCGCCGAGTCGACCTGGACGGGCGTTCGCATGCCCGCGCACCAAGCGACCGCCGGAATTCTGGCGTCGCTCGACTTCCCGGTCGTGATGACGAGCGCGAACGCGCACGGGGAGACGCCGCTGTGCGATGCGGACAGCGTCGAGTCGGCGTTCGGCGAGCGCGTCGAGTGGATCGTCGACGGCGGGCGGTCGCGCCTGTGCGAGTCGTCGAGTGTGCTGCGCCTCGGTCCCGGGTCGTTCGACATGCTGCGCGGGGGACTCTTCACCGCCGAGCAGCTCCGCGCCGTCACGGGCCTCAAGATCGGCTTCGTGTGCACGGGGAACACCTGTCGAAGTCCGATGGCGGAAGCGATCGCGAAGCACGCGCTCGCGCAGCGTCTGGCTGTGCCTCCCGGTCGGATCGGCGAGTTCGGCTTCGAGATCTATTCGATGGGTGTTGCCGCGGGTTCCGGCGCACCCGCGGCGCGACACGCGGTGGCGGTTCTCAAGGAGGACCGCATCGAGCTCGCGGATCATCGTTCGCGACCGGCTGTGTCCACCGACATCGCGCGGCTCGACCGCGTGTACTGCATGACACAGTCGCATCGCGAAGCCCTCGCGCTCTCGCTTCCGCCCGGTCGTGATGCACACATCGCGCTCCTCGATCCGCACGGGGAAGACATCCCCGATCCGATCGGCGGCACGAAAGACGATTACCGGCGCTCCGCGCGCACCATCGAAGCGTGCGTGCGCGCGCGACTCGAAGAGTGGGCCTAAGCGCGCTCGCGCGCGAAATTCATTCAGGTCGGGTGCCGACGCGCATGCACGGCAAGCTACTCCCGATCGTCCCGCGCGCTACTGCTTCGCGAGCCAGATCAAGAACTTCCCCTCGAGGGTGGTCTTGCTCGCGTCGAGATCCGACAGCGACGCACCGTCGTAGATGTCGCGGAAGACCGCCTCGAAATCGCCCGCGCGCTGTGCATCAGCGAGCCGCTGGAGCAGCTGCGCGAACTTGTCGTGCGACGCCTTTTCGGCCCCGCCCGCCTTTTCCTTCAGCCAATAGATGAAGCCGCACTTGTAGGCGCGCAGGAACTCCATGAACTCGCCGCGGAACTCGTCCGGCGGCGGTTTGGATTCCACGGCGACGTGACCGAGAAATGGCGCGACCATCGCCATCTTCGAGCCGCCGTTGTCCGCGCGGATGGCGAAGCACGCCAAACGGTTCTTCGCTTTCTTCTCGAGGCCGTCCCCTTCCCCCTGCGTCAGGTTCAGGATGCGGATGAAATGGTCGCGGCCGCGATCCTCGCGCCAGCGCGTCTCCGCGGACTGCGGCGGCAGGAAGCCGTCCGACGCCGCACCGGGGATGAAGATCTCGCGCGCGGCCACGGACCTCTCGCGCAGGTCGCCGTCGATCTTGGTGCTGATGTTCTCGAACTGATCGATGACGAGGTTCATCGAGAGCCCGCCGATGAACGCTTTCGGCACGCGTTCCCCGTATTGATGGTCGAACAAGAAGTTCATCCCGAGCTGCACGACCTGCTGCTCCATCACGAGCGCGTCCCTGTCGTTCATGCTCGAGCCCTGCGTGTATTCGCCAGCGGCTCGACCCGCAGCTGCGTATTGGAGCGCGACGAGCTGCCAGTCTTCGTAGTAAAACTGAGTCCAGTCCGCGACGCCGTCGATCCAGAAGAGCTTGCGCATCTCCGGGTCCATCCAACCGATGAAGCACACGAGCTCGACGAAGCTGCGCCGATCAGGGATCAAGACGAGCTTCGTGACGAGGACTTCCGAACGCGGCGGACCGATCGGCGCGCATCGTCCCATCGCCTCGGAGAGCCGCCCCGATGCAGCCGCGACGCTCTCGGGCATCGAGAGCATTTCGAGCATGTCTTTCCCGCCCGCGTCGCGTGCTCTCGCGAGCACGGCCGGGTTCGCTTTTTTCACCCACGCGGAGAAGACGTCGAGATCTTTGCGGATCGCTTTCTGGTCGAAGCCCAGCGGTTTCACCCAATCCAGCCAGCGATCGTGCGCGTCGAGCAACGCGCTCACCGAGGACTTCAGCTCGTCGGCGCCGCTCTCGAGCCCGTCGACCGGGAAGTACACCTCGAATTGACCAAAGCGACCGTGGATGAAGTGCGTCGCGAGCACCGACGCGAAATCGACCTTCTCGCGCGGCGTGTCCTTCATGCCGTGCCGCGCCAGGAAGTCCTGCGCGATCTTCTCGCACGGCAAGCCGGCGACTGGCAGCGACGGTGGAGCGGCCAAGACTCCGGCGGACAAGGCGAGGAAAGCAAACGACGCGCGAACGAGCGGCTGTATGCACATGGGGAACGAACTCCTGCTCTCGGGGATTGTGCTGGGAAGCGCGAGAACATCGCCCCGGAAGCCGCTGGACGGCACGAACTCGACACCGATTGGACGGAGCCGCGCGCCGGCGCGCCGCTCACTACTGCCTGTGACCCCGGAGAGTTGCCAGATCTTCCGAAAAACTCGAGCGCAGCAAAAGGCTGCCGCGGACGACGTGCACAATCCGCATCAGCGGCGTGCGGCGTCGCCCTCGGCGAGTGCGGACCACGCCTCCTGCCCGTCGCGAGCCGCGATCAAATGCTCGCGGACGCTGTCGCGCCCGAGCACGCGCGCGATGTCCGCGAGTGTGCGGATGTGTAGCAGCTTGTGCGCACGCGGGATGATCAGGAGGACGATCACGCGCGTCGGACGGCCGTCGATGCTTTCGAACGCAAGTCCCGCGGGATTCGAGACGACACCCATGCAGGCGACCACCGTCTCGATGCCGTCGACCGCGGCGTGAGGGATTGCGATGCCGTGCTCCATGCCGGTCGACATCGACCGCTCGCGCGCGAGGACGGCGTCGACGATGGCCGCCTCGGAGGCCGCCGAGAGCCGGCCCCGGCCCACGAGGTGCTTCACGAGCTGCCGGATCGCTTCCCACTTGTCCGCCGGTTCGAAATGTACGAGCAAGTCGTCGACGGAGAAGAGTTCGCTGAGCCGCATGGAGCGGGTGAGCATAGCGAGCGGGTCTCGGAGGGGGGATACCACAAAAACTGCGACGAGCTGCCTGCACGTCCCTTTTCGAAGCGACGCAACATGCCGGCGGCGGCGAGGGCGAAGGGTCTCGGCAGCGCGAGCGCACTCACACGTGCACGACGGGAAGAAGGGCGTCCCGCAGTGCGTCTGTCGCGCACTCCGCCGGCCAGACACCGGCGGATGCGGTTTGACACGCCTCTCCGGGCTTCCTAGAGTGCCCGCCGAGGCCGCCTGCAATACACGCGTAAGCCACGAAATCCCAACGGGATAGAACACCGACCCGGACTCCGAGAGGCCCCATGACCGCATTCTTCGCCGCGCTCGCCCTGCTGGCCATGCCGGCTCTGCCGATCCAGGACCGCGCGTCACCCCCGGCCCAAGCCCAGGCCCCGGGACAGGTCCGGGTCCCGCCGATCCAGGATGTCGGCGAGTACTACATCGTCAACTTCGACGAGAGCACGACCGGCGACGAAGGCCTCAAGCTCGAAGCGTTCGTGAAGATCTGCCAGGACGCGACCGGAATCAATTTCACGTACGGCAAGGACGCGCAGCAGCTCTTGGCGACGACGCCGCTGCGCATGTTCGGCCCCAAGCGCATCCCGAAGCCGGACTTCTACAACTTCTTCCAGATCATGATGGTCATCAACGACTTCGTGTGCACGAAGATCGGACCGGACCATCTCTCCGTCGTCGTGATCTCGTCGCTCGGAGCGGGAGCGCGCGGACCGCAGCTGCGCGGCGAGGCGACGTACGTTCAACCCGACGATCTCGATCGCTACTCCGACCAGCCCGCGATCCTGATCACGACGGTGATCGATCTTCCGAACACGGACGTGCGCACGCTCTCGAACTCGATGCGCACGATGTTCCAGGACGCGAACACCCAGCAGATCATCCCGGTCGGAAGCTCGAACAGCCTGATCATCACCGGCTTCGGCAGCAACGTCTCTTCGATCGTCAAGATGCTGCGCTTCGTCGACGATGCCGCGCGCGCCACGAGCGCACAGACGCCCGAGTTCGAAGTGCTGCCGCTCGAGTACGCCTCGGCCGACGAGATCGCCGAGACGATCTCGGAGCTCCTCGAAGCGAGCCGGCGCGCCGTGCAAGCGCGCGGACAGCAACAGGCGGCGCAGGGTGTGTCGGGTCAGATTCCGGCCGGGCAGACCGAAGCGAAGATCCTCGTGGACCCGCGGACGAACTCGCTGCTCCTCATGGCGATGCCCGACGACATGCCGCGCATCAAGGAGCTGGCCGCACGGCTCGACGTCGACGTGATCGAGCGCGAGCGCAACTTCCACATCTACAACTTGGAGAACGTCGACTCGGAAGAGCTGGCGGAGACGCTCGATCAATTCATCCGCGACGCCGGCCGAGTCTCGTCGAGCGGCCCGGGCGGGAACTCGCGCGCGCAAGCACAAGGTCAGGCTGCGCCGGCCACGTCGAGCGGGCGCAACGACATCGTGATCGTTCCCGACAAGACCACGAACTCGCTGCTCATCGCGGCCAGCCGCTCGCGGTACGAAGAGGTGCTCGATCTGATCCGCCGGCTCGACAGACGCCAACCGCAAGTGCTGATCGAGACGGCGCTGATCGAGCTCTCCGGCACGGACGTTCTCGACCTGGGCGTCGAGCTCGGCGGCGCCAATCTGCCGGGCGGCTTCGGCGTAACCGCGTTCGGCCTCTCGACATTCCAAGATACGAACAGCGACGGCATCCCCGACGTGCGCGTTCCGAACGGCTCGACCGGCACGCCGCCCGCGGGCGTCACGGCCGGCATCCTCGACGGCGATCAATTCAACATGCCGTTCCTGTTGCAAGCGCTCCAGACGCGGCGCGACACGAACGTGCTCAACGTGCCGTCGGTGCTCGTGAACAACAACGGCAGCGCGAAGGTGATCTCGAAGGACGAGCAGCCCACGACGCAGATCACGGCCACGGGCGGAGTCGGCGGTCAGACGCAGGAGAACTTCAACCAGTACGTCGACGCCGGTATCACGATGCAGATCTCGCCGACGATCAGCGCATCACGCTATCTGCGGCTCAAGATCTCCCTGGAGGTGTCGAACTTCCTGGGCTCGGTGTCCGGCTCGATCCCCCCGCCGAAGACGACGCGCACGATCGACACGACGGTCAACGTGCCCGACGGCGACACGATGGTGATCGGCGGTATCGTCACCGACAACAAAGGCCACACGCGCAGCTCGACACCGTGGCTGGGCGACCTCCCGATCCTGGGCTTTCTGTTCCGTCGCGACAGCGATTCGCAGAGCAAGACCACGCTGTACTTCTTCGTGACCCCGCACATCATGCACGACCGCGACTTCGCCGACCTGGCGGAAGTCTCCTATCGGAAGAAGCTCGAAGCAGCGGACACGATCGGCGCCGACCGGATCCGCGTGGTGGACCCGACGTTCCAACAGTCGAAGCGCCCCGTCGATATGCGCGGATTCGAGGTACCGCTCTACCGCAGCCCGGTTCGCGGCGAGGTCGACGAGTCGTCGGTCGGCCTCGATCAGGCGCGTGTCGACAGCCTCATGAAGAACCGCCTTCCCACGCCGCCGCCCGTCGTGCCGGCGGGTGATGTCGTGCCGGCCGGCGATCCGGAAGCGCCGCCGGTCCAGGATTCACAGAAGCCGTGAGCGCCATCAGCGACATGCTCGTCGACGCGGGGCTCTCGCGCGAACGCCTGGAGGAGTGTCGCCGCATCGCCGCCACGACCGGTGACTCGATCGACCGCGTGATCCTCGTCAAGGACTACCTCGACGAGTCGACGCTGCTCCAGATCTATGCGAAGCACCTGGGCTTCGAGTTCAGGAAGAGCCTCGACGGCACGCGCGTGCCGGCCTCGTTCGTGAACAAGGTCCCGGTGCACTTCGCGCGCAACTACAACCTCGTCGCGCTCGAGGCCACGGCGGACAACGTGCTCAAGGTGGCGACGTGCGCACCGCTGCAGCCGCATCCGATGGACGATCTCTCCGCGCAGATGGGCGCCGAGATCGACCCGGTGCTCGCACCGCGCGTCGAGATCACGACGCTGATTGCGCGCGCGTATCGGCACAAGGCCGACGGCGTCGACGAAGCGCTCGCCGACGTGGCCGAATACGGCGACATCGCGGGCCTCGCGCAGGAGATCGACGAAGCGGAAGACGTGCTCGACGTCGCCAACAAGGCGCCGATCATCAAGCTCGTCAACACGATCTTGTTCCAAGCGCTGAAGCTGCGCGCGTCCGACGTGCACTTCCAGAGCTACGCCGACCGCATGCAGGTGCGCTTCCGCATCGACGGCATCCTTTACGACATGGATCCGATCCCGCGGAAGGTCCAAGAGGCGATCGTCAGCCGCGTGAAGATCATGGGCCGCATGGACATCGCCGAGCGGCGCCTGCCGCAAGACGGACGCGCGACGATCCGCATCGGCGACGGCGAGGTCGACGTCCGCATCAGCTCGATCCCCACGACGAACGGCGAGCGGATCGTGATGCGACTCCTCGACAAGACGTCGAAGGTCCACTCGCTAGGCGAGATCGGCCTCTCCGAGAGCAATCTCGCGATCATCCGCGAGTACCTCGACTACAGCCACGGAATCATCCTCGTCACCGGACCGACGGGTTCCGGCAAGACGACGACGCTCTACGCCGGCATGGGCGAGGTCGACACGACGAAGAAGAACGTGCTGACGATCGAGGACCCGGTCGAGTACTCGCTCCCGGGCATCAGCCAGGTGCAGGTCAACGTCAAGAAGGGACTGACCTTCGCGAACGGATTGCGCTCGTTCCTGCGCCAGGATCCCGACGTGATGATGGTCGGCGAAATCCGTGACCTCGAGACCGCCGAAGTCGCTATCCGTGCCGCGCTCACGGGGCACCTCGTCTTCTCGACGGTTCACACGAACGACGCCGCGAGCACGATCACGCGGATGGTCGACCAAGGCGTCGAGCCGTATCTCGTCGCGAGCTCGCTCGTGCTCGTGATCGCGCAGCGACTCGTGCGCACGATCTGCAAGCACTGTCACAGCTACGTGCCGATCAGCGACGAATGGGCTGCCAAGCTGCGCAAGGTTGGCCTCGATCCGGTGCAACTCGGAGGGCGCATCGCGGTCGGACGCGGCTGCGACGAATGCTTCCAGTCGGGTTACGCCGGTCGGACCGCGATCTACGAGTTCCTCGTCGTCGACGAGGTCCTGCGCACACAGATCATGGAAGGCACAACGGCGTCGCTCATGAAACGGCACGCGGTCGAGCGCGGCATGATCACGCTGCGCGAAGACGGCCGGCAGAAGATCCTCACCGGTCAGACCACGCCCGACGAAGTGCTGCGCGTGACGCAGCTCGACGTCGATTAGCGATGCCGATCTTCCAGTACAAGGCGTTCGCCGCGGGCGGAGCCGTCACGACGGGCGTCATCGACGCCGATACCTCGCGCGAAGCGCGACGTCGCCTGCGGAAGGACAATCTCCTCGTCAGCGAGATCCAAGAGATGCGCGGCGGGCGCCGCACGAAGTCGACGCGGCCCGGCGCACAGCTCGGCCTGCTCGAGAAGTTGCGGCGCAGCCGGCAAGCGACAGCGACGCCGTCGATGCGCAACCTCGAGATCCTCGCCAGCGTCACGCGGCAGATGGGAACGCTCCTCGGCAGCGGCATCCCCCTCGCCGAGACGCTCAAGGCGATGATCGAACAGGCCGAGCAGCGCTCGACCGAGACGATGTTCCGCGAGATCCGCGAGCGCATCAATCAAGGCAGCTCGCTCGCCGACGCGCTGGGCGAACACCCGACGATGTTCGGCGAGCTGTACGTGAACATGGTCCGCGCGGGCGAAGCCACGGGCAACGTCGACGTCGTGCTGAGCCGCCTCGCGGATTACCTGCAAGCGCAGCGCGCGCTGCGCCGCAAGGTCGTGTCGGCGCTGACGTACCCCGTGATGATGATCGGCATCGGCCTGATCGTCGTCAGCATCCTGATGACCGTCGTCGTGCCAAAGATCACGGGCATGCTCACCGACACCGGGCAGACCCTGCCGACGCCCACCAAGGTGCTGATCTTCGTGAGCGACCTGTTCAAGAACTACTGGCTCGTCGCGGCGGCATTGATGGCCGCGGTCTCGTACACGATCGAACGCATTTACAAGCGCTCGAGCGCCGGCCGTCTCTTCATCGATCGCAACCTGCTCCGCGTTCCGGTCCTCGGCGATCTCCTCCGCAAGCAAGCGGTGGCGCGTTTCACGCGGACGCTCTCCACGTTGCTGCAAAGTGGCGTGCCCGCGGTGAACAGCCTCGAGATCACGCGGACCGTCGTCGGGAACCGCGTGATCGCGGACGCGACCGAGCACATCCGCCAGCGCATCCTGGAAGGCACGGACATCGCCACGCCGCTGAAGGCCACGGGTGCCTTCCCCGCCTTGGTGGGCTACATGGTGAACGTCGGCGAGCAGTCCGGTCAGCTCGAGCAGATGCTCGACCGCATCGCGACGTCCTACGACGAGGAAATAGACATCGCGACCGAGCGTCTCACCTCCGTGCTGGAGCCGATCATGATCGTGCTCCTGGCGGTCATCGTGGGCTACATCGTGGTAGCCATCGTCCTGCCCATCCTTCAAATCGGACAGTTCCAATAGAATTGAGTCGGCGCCGCATCGAACCGCGCCCAGCCGGCGCTCGAGAATCCAAGTCATGAAAACGCATCACACTGCCCAGCGGACGTCGGTCGCAGGTTTCACCCTGGCCGAAATGATGGTCGTGATCGTGATCATCGGCCTGCTCGCGACACTCGTCGTTCCGAACGTCCTGAAGCGGTTCTCGGCGGCGACCACCGGCAAGGCCAGGGTGGACATCATGTCCATCGAGTCGGCGCTGAAGGAATACGCCATCAACAACGGGGGCAAGTTCCCCGACAGCCTCGAGGTCCTCGTCGCTCCCGACGTGAACGGCAACACATACCTCGAGGGTAAGTCGGTGCCCAAGGACCCCTGGCGCAACGAATACATGTACGAGCCGCCGAGCCCTCCCGGCCAACCGCAACCGCGGGTCTACAGTCTGGGCAAAGACGGTCAGCCGGGCGGTGAAGGCGATGACTCCGACTTCGACAACATCACGATCCGCGAAGGCAGCTGAGACCGCCCGCGTGCGCGACTGCGCGCACGCGCTGGATCGGCCGCGAACGCTGGAGCTGCTTGGGCGTGCCTCCGCGCGCGCCGGCTTCAGCATGATCGAGCTCATGGCCGTCGTCGCGATCATCGCGCTGATGGCGACGCTCGTGACGATCAACTGGCGCTCGATCCTGCCCAAGACGGAGCTGACGTCCGCCGTGCGCATCCTCGCGGCGACGATCTCGGGCACGCGCTCGGAAGCGATCGCGCGCAACGCCGTGTTCCGGGTCGAGTACGACCTCGAGCGGCATCGCTATCGCCAGAACACGCCGTTCCGAAACGACGGCAGCAAGCGCTTGGCGTCGACCGATGAGGACCGCCTCGTGATGAACTGGATCGACCTGCCCGCGTCGGTGCGCTTCAGCCGCATCAACTGCGACGGCGTCGACTACACGACCGGGATGGTCCTCGTGCGCTTCGATCCGCTCGGAGCAGTGTCGGATCACGTCATCACGCTCGTGCAGCAGCCGTACGAGAACTACTTCACGCTCGAAGTGTCCGCGCTGACCGGGCTCGTCGAGTACCACGAAGGCATCTTCGTGCGCACGCCGCCGAAGGAGTCGGACTTCCAGTGAACCACGCCGAGACCAAGACACGGACGTCGCGCGCGGGCTTCACGCTGGCGGAGGTCGCCGTGACGATCGTGATCGTCGGCATCGGCATGCTGCTCGTGCTGCAGGGTCTGAACACGGCCAAGATGACCGCCGCGCACACGCGCAACTACAAGCTCTCGCGCGAGCTCGCGCTGCTCACGCTCGGACAGATCGCGTCGGGCGAGTTCCGCGAGGACATCGAGAACGGCCTCGTCGGCAGCTACGCCGAAGAGGGCTATCCCGAGTTCACGTTCGAAGTGCTCGTCGGCGACGCGACGTTTCGGACGAAGAACGAGAGCGGCGAGTTCGACAGTTGGGCGCCGCGCGACGAAGAGCTCAGGGACGACGAAACCGACGAGGATGCAGAAGAAGCCGAACAGCCCTTCGAGAAGGTGCGCATCAAGATCACGAGCCCGCTGATCGCCGAGCTCAAGAACGAGCTCGTGCTCGAGCGCTGGATCCCGTGGAAGCAGGTGTACGGCGAGACCGAGGAAGACGCGGCGACCGCGAACGCGAACGCCAACACCGGGTCGACGGGCAACGGGAGCAATCCATGAGACGCCGCACGCTTTCGATCGCCCGCCACGCGTCCGGCTTCACGCTCGTCGAAGTGCTGCTCACGCTCCTCATCATGGGCGGGATCATGTTGTCGCTGACGCAGATTCTCACCGCCGCGCGCACGTCGCGCGACACGATCCACAACATCCAGGAGACGCAGCTCGCCGGTCCCGCGATCCTCGACATGATCGAGCGCGACTTGCGCGGGCTCACCACGTTCGGTCGGCCGCGCACCGAGCAGTTGCGCATCAAAAATCGCGTGATGCTCGGGATGGACGGCGACAGCATCGACTTCGTGACCACGAGCGACACGCTCGCGCAGCATGTGATCGACGACCGCTTCGTGCGCGCCGACTGGTGCGAGATCGGCTACCGGTTGCGGCAGAGCCCCGAGTCGGACCAGTTCCTCGAGATCTACCGCCGCGAAGCCTTCGGCGTGGACGAGCAGCCTTTCGAAGGCGGCAACTTCGTGCTCCTCCACGAACGCGTGAAGAGCTTCGACGTTCAGTCCTTCACCGCCGACGGTCCCGACGAAGACCCCCTCGACGAATGGGGCACGGACCGCAACGAGGACGCCGCGGGTCTGCCGGCGCGCATCGAGATCACGCTCGTGCTCGAGCTCGCTCCGCGCCTCGTGAACGAGCAGCTTCGCATCGCGCCGATCGACCGGCGCACGCTGACGTACAAGCGCGTGCTGCGCATGCCGGAGGGCTTGCGCGTCGACGAAGACGCGATCCCGATGCCGAAGATCCCCGAAGCTCCGCGTCCTGCCGCTTCCACCCCGGGTGCGCCCGGTGGAGGCGGCGTACCGCCGACGACCGACGGCGGCGCTCCGAAGTAGACGGGAGCAGCGGCGGCACAACCGCTTGCGCGACGCCATCCGCGCGCCGCGCGGAGTTCAGCGGGGGCTGTACCGGCAGCGCCGCTCACACAAGATCGATGTGCAGGCTCTTCGCGTAGATGAGAAACAGAATGCTGAGAATCGCCGCGTGCACGAGCACCGACGGAAGACCGACCGGCAGCCCGCGCGCAGCCGCGTGCGTCCGTGCCACGCTCTTCGCGGTCAACTGTTCGACGATGAAGTAGAGCCCGCCGAGCACGCCCAGCGTGACGGCCATCACGAACAGCACCTTGGCCGCGCCGGGCAGGCTCGACGCGATCACGCGGCCCGACAGCCAATCCTTGAGGAGGCCGACGACCAGCACGGCCTCGACGGCGATCCATCGTCGGTGCGAGAAGAGCCGCGCGCGTCGTTTCGTCATGGCGAGAGTCTAGGGCTCGCGCGACGGCGCACTCCACGGCTTGCCGCGTCGCCGGCCCAGTGCGTAGACTCCCCTGCCTTCGCAAGGCGAGGACAATGCGCGTGGCTCGCGAACACCGGATTCGTATCTGCGCCTGGTTCTTTTGCGCGGTGCTCACTGCCGCGAATACGCGCGGCACGTTCGATCCGGCACGGGATCTCGAAGGGTTCGAGGCGCTCTTCACGTCGGAGCTGAACGATCTCTATCCGATCGAGAAGTATTCCGATCTCCTCGGGACCGAGCTCTCAGACGCCGCGATCCAGAAGCTCCGTGAGCAATGGGCGAGGGAGAAGGCGCGGGGCGACGTCGAAGCGGCGCGCCTCCGTGCCGATCCCGCGCTGCTCCAGATGCACGTCCTGCGGCGCGGGATCCGCGAGCACAAGTATCTCTCGAAGATCGTGCTCGAGGAACGTGCGGAGTACGCGCCGTGTCCCGTGTTCATCCAGAAGCCGGTGAGTGCGAACGAGCGCTACGTCGCCGACACCGCGGCGACGTACTCCGCGTGGCTGAAGAAGTCGCTGGAGCTCTTCGATGCGCGGTACGTGAAGCCGCTCGCGCTCGAGCGGCGCAAGGAGCTCCCGCTGCTGCCGGTCGTGATCCTCGCCAGCACGGGCGACTTCCGAAACTACTCGAACCAACCGACGCGCGACGCCGCCTTCGACGACAAGCTCCACGTCGTCGTCGGACATGGAGACGCGTTCGGGGTCGAGACCTCCCCCATCGACGCACGCGTGCGGCTCCTGTATTCCTTCGCACAGGCGCTCGTCGACGCGCACGCACCCGCCGGTGCACCGGCCGGTTCCTATTGGTTCGAGTACGGCTTTCCGCCCTATGCGAGCTTCCACACCGGTTTGACTCCGGCGGCGCTCGATCGGCCGGAACCGCCGCGCGCCGCGCTCGAGAGGATCGTGCAGACGGCTCTCGACCGCGCGAAACGCGAAACGATGCTCTTCCCGATCGCCGAACTCGTCGGCATCTACGGCACCCCCGAGCTCGCGAAGTTGTCGAACGCGCAAGCGAAACGTCTCTCCGTCGAGCCAGCGAACGCGAACGAGTTGTTCGAGTGCTTCCGCGCGCAGGCCATCGTCGCGATGCACTTCCTGCAAGACGGTCACGGCGAAGCGGGTCGGGCCGCGTTCCTGCGGTACTTCAAGGCGCGGATGACCGGGACGACCGATCGCGACGCGTTTCTCGCGGCGTACGACGTTGCCGCGCGCGCCAAGCTCGACGCCGACTTCTACGACTACGTCTTCACCGAGTACGCGCGGGCGTTCCCAGGGCAGACCGTCGATCCGAGCATCGTCGCGGGGCTCTTCGCGTCGCGGCCGGCCACGCCGTCGCCGGTATTGGCGCCGGTTTCGGCGCCGCCTCCGCCGTTCGATCCGAAGAAGCTCGCGCTGCGCGCCGACGATCTCGAGTCACAACACGCACTCGCGCTCGCAGAAGCCAAACAAGGCGATCTGGACGGCGCGCGCGCACGCCTCGCGGCTCTCGCGCCGCGCGCGGACGCCGCGATCGCGCGCGAGCTCGAGCGCATCGGTGCCTTGATCCAACTCCGCGACGGTTACTTCGCGAGCCTCGTCGCGGCCGGCACGAAGTGGGTCAGTGAGTTCGACGGCAAGAAGATCGTCGCCCCGATCACCAAGGTCGACGGTGGGATGCTGCACCTCGGCGAGAACCGGCAGGGCATCACGAAGATCCCGCTCGCCGCGATTCCTTTGATCGAGATCGCCAAGCAAGCGGACAAGAAGGAGAAGCAGGGCGTTGCTCCGGCGTGGGCGCGATCCTTCGCATTCCTGCTCGCGGGGGAAGAGAAATGGGACAAGACTCCCAAGGACGAGTCCGCGGCCGCGAAGGCACTGCGCGCGGATGCGAAGGCCTTCTATCCCGCGGCGATCGCCGCGGCGGACGCAGCCGCGTCGATCACACGTCTCGCCGCCGCGGGAGTGCCCACACGCGCGACCGACGCCGACGCGGCGATCGCCGCTGTCGGATCGCTCGTGCGCGAACATCGCGACGTACCGTTCGTCACCGCGCGCCTCGCGGACTTGCGCGAGCTCGCCCGTCTGTCGCTCGTCGTGTCTTTCGGCCAGGCGGGCATCGCCGGCCTTCTCGCCGGTGCCAACCGCACCGCGAGCGACGGCCGCGTCTTCGTCACTTACGAGTTCGATTCGGCCACCGAGACAGAGGACTTCCTCCCGGCCCCGAAGGTGATGCGCCACTTCTTCAAGTCGAAGGCGAAGGACAAGGCGAAGGACAAGGACAAGGAGAAGGACAAGGACAAGGACAACACGCAGCCGGTGACGATGACCGTGGACGGCGGCGATCTCGTCCTGGCCGGCAGCGGTGCGTTGCAGCATCGGTTGCGCATCGCCGGAGCGTTCCGCTTCTCGATCGAGTTCGAATTCGAGCACATCGAGAGCAACGACGTCGTCAATCCGTGGTTCGAGGTCTTCCTCCACAGCGACGGTCAAGACAGCGCGATCCTGTCGAACCCGCGCGGCGCGCTGTACGTCCGTGACACGAAAGATCGCTACGAAAAGCAGTCGATCTCGACCGAGACGGGCTTGTATCTCGGCACCGATTACAAGCTCGAGATCATCGGCGATGGCGAGCGCGTAACGACGCACCTCGACGGCGAGAAGATGCACGAGGCGGCGTACGGACCGCGAACCGCGGGCATCCTGGGCTTCCTCGTCCGCTGCGAAACGCCGCTGCGCATCCACCGTCTCGACATCGAAGGAACGCTCGATCCCAGCGCGAAGGACGAGTTGATTTCGACCTGGACTCTCCGCAAGCTCGCGGAGCTCGGGTTCGAATGATCACCGCAACCGATTCCGCTCCGCGCGTCCGTGCTTCGCTCTTCCGCCGGCTGACGATCGTCGCGCTGATCACGCTGCTCGGCTTCGTGGTCGTTCTCGAGATCACCTCGCGCATCGCCGATCGCGCTGCCGCGGACGGACATCCGGCCTGGCTCGCGCGGATTGCGTTCGCGACGCTCGATCCGGGCGCGATGAAGATCGAGAACGCGCTGACGCAGCCGCACCCCTACCTTGGCTACTCGCTGACGCCGAGCTACCGCTCGAAGCCCGGCGCGGCGCAGCAGATCTCGCACAACAGCCTCGGGTTCCGCGGCCGCGAGACGACGTGGGAGAAGCCGCCGGGCACGTTTCGAATCGTCACGATGGGCGGGTCGAGCGTGTACGGGCAGAGCGAGTCGAAGGACGACGCGGTGTGGTCGGCACGCTTGGAGGAGCATCTGCGCACGGCGCTCCCCGGCCGCAAGATCGAGGTCATCAACGGCGGATGCTCAGGCTGGTCGACGTTTGAGATGCTGATCAACCTCGAGCTGCGGATGACGGACTTCGATCCCGATCTCGTGATCGTGTACGAAGCGATCAACGACATGCGCTGCGCGCTGTACACGCTCGGCGGCGAGGTGAAGCACGACAACACGCACTGGCGCCAAACGTTTCCGGTCGATCGGCCGTCGAAGCTCGAGAAGCTCTTCGAAAAGAGCCGCGCGTATCTCGTCTGGCGGCGCTACATGACCGACTACATCACGGAGCGCAAGGACCTCGCCTACTACGCGATCGTGAACAGCGACCCGAAGAATCCCAACTGGTACCAGCACGACCCGAACGCGATCCCCGCGCTCGGCTTCACGAACTACCGGCGCAACCTCGAGAACATCCTCACCGTCGCGGAGAAGCACGGCGCTAGGGTCGCGATCGCGACGCAGGCGCTCGCGCGCTGGCATCTCGACGAGCACGGTTCGCGCGCGGTTCAACTCGCGGCGTTCGACCGGATCCAAGACATCCAGCGCGAGGTCGCGCGCGAACGCAGCGCGACGCTGATCGAATCGGCGCGCGTCATCGAGGCCGCGCTCGAACGCGAGCTGGCGGCTGCGATCGAGCGCGCGAGGCCGCAGCACATCGGAGAGTCCGAGGAAACCATCGTGCGCGAGGGCCGCAAGGCCTTCACGACGGAGAACGCAGCCGGCATCGGGCTCTTCAAGCGCGAGGTCCATCCGAACGACAGTGGATCCAATCTCGTCGCCCGAACGATCGCGGAGGGCATCCTGCGCGCGGGCCTCATCCCCTGAGCGTGCGGAATCGGGCGGGTTCGCACACCGGTGAACGACACAGCGCGGCGAACTCACGACGGCTCCGACGCGCTGTTGCACGCGTGCTCCGCGGACTAGAATCCCGTCGCCGTCGTGGCAGCGACGGAGCGCAAGTCATGTCGACCGGTTTGGTGTTTCGCGCGACGATCGCCGCGCTCGTGCTCGTTCTCGCGCACGGCTGCGGCGGGAGCAAGGCGCAGGAGTCCGCTGCGCAAGGCCTCGTGATCCGCAACGGCTACCCGGACCGGCCGTACTTCCACGACTTCGGTCGCATCGCGTTCGGTGAGCGCGCCGAGTACGTGTTCGAGCTCGAAAACACCGATCCCGTTCCCGTCGTCATCCACGACATGAAGCCGAGCTGCGGCTGCGTCACGCCGCGCATCTCGTACACCGCATCCAACGGAAGCGTGGTCGAGGGTCTGCTCTCAGGCGACGGCCCCGTAATCACGCTGCCGCCGGGCGCTGTGGCGCGCGTCGCGATGCGAATCGACACGACGCGCGTGCAGCGCATGAACACCGACAAGCTCGAGCAGGTTCGCCTGCGTAGCGATTCGGCCGTCACGCCGTACTTGACGCTCGAGATGCACCTCGTCGTCGAACGGCTGTTCCGGAGTGTGCCCGCGAGCATCGACCTCGGCCTCGTACCGCAGAGCCACGGCAAGGGCGCGCGCGCCGACCTCTCCACGGAGATCGCCGGTTCTCCCGCACGCATCCTGGGGATCGAATCGATCGATGGTCCGCTCGAGGCGCACCTCGATCCGACGCAGCATGGAGACGAGCCGTATTGGATCTTGACGATCGACGTGTTGCCGGATCAGCCCCTCGGCATCGTGAAAGGCAAGGTGAAGTTGTCGTCGACCGGCGCCGACGGAACCGGCACTGGGTTCGCGCACGAAGTGCCGGTCCTCGGTCAGGTCGTGCCCGACGTCGTGATCGATCCGGGCGTGCTCCTCTTTCGAACCGGCGAACCGGGCAGCCTGCCGCGCGCGGAAGCCAAGATCGTCGCGCTCGTGCCGGGCGAGCGCGTGCTCGTTCGAACGACGGAGCTCGAAGGCAGCGACTCCGAGAACTTGCGTGTCGAAGCGACTCCGGTCCAGCCCGACGAGAACGGGCGCGCCACGGAGTGGAAGCTCGTGATCCAAGCGCTCGAGCCGCTCCGCGATCGTGCCTTCCACGGCAGCCTCGACGTCGTGACCGATCACGCGCGCGTGCCGAGCATCCGCGTGCCGTACTCACGCGCGCCGTAGGCCGACACAGGTCGTCGAGACGTGCAGTCCGGTGAAATACGGAGTCCGAAATACGGGTGAAATACGGCGTCAGACACTTTTTTTCACCATCGCCGGCAGGTCGTGGCGTTGCGCGAGCCGCTTTCTGCGATGGTGAAAAAAAGTGTCTGA
>JANOFY010000414.1:0-12276 GCA_031413895.1 Planctomycetota bacterium
CCGCTCGCGCTGGGAAACGCGAGCGTGACGGGTCTCCCCCAGTCCATCGCTGCCGCCGACCTCGACGGCGACGGGGATCTCGATCTCGTCTCGGCGAACCTCGAGAGCCACACGCTCACCGTCTTCTTTCAGGCCAGCCCCGGAGTCTTTGGCACGACACCACTCTCGCTTGGAAACGCGAGCGTGACGAACTTCCCCGCCTCCGTCGCTCCCGCCGACCTCGACGGCGACGGGGATCTCGATCTCGTCTCGGCGAACCAAGGGAGCGACACGCTCACGGTCTTCTTCCAGGAGAGCCCAGGCGTCTTTGGCACGACACCGCTCTCGCTTGGAAACGCGAGCGTGACGGATGGCCCCCGGTCCGTCGCTGCCGCCGACCTCGACGGCGACGAGGATCTCGATCTCGTCTCGGCGAACTCAGGCAGCGACGCGCTCGCCGTCTTCTTCCAGACGAGCCCAGGCGTCTTTGGCACGGCTCCGCTGTCGCTTGGAAACGAGAGCGTGACGGCCGAACCCAGCTACGTCGCCCCCGCTGACGTCGACAACGACGGGGATCTCGATCTCGTCTCGGCCAACGGATTCAGCAACACGCTCACAGTCTTCTTCCAGACGAGCCCTGGCGTCTTCGGCACGACGCCGCTCGCGCTCGGAAACGCGAGCGTGACGAATAACCCCCAATCGATGACCGCAGCGGACCTCGACGGCGACGGTGATCTCGATCTCGTCTCGGCCAACTACTTCAGCCACACGCTCACCATCTTCTGGAACAACCACTGAGCCGCAGAGCCAAGCCGTCCGGCGCTGGCGGAGTCGGTGAAAGCAGCGGCGCTCGGCGCCGACAAGCGGTCGATTCACATCTGACGCGCAAGCAGCTCCACGCGGCTCGAGTGGCCGCCGACTCATCGACTCTCAGAGTCGCCCGTCCGATTCCCGCGCCGCCGAGCGTCGAGTAGAACCTGGCCATGAGCCGCTCGAGGATCCGTCTCCTCCTGTGCTTGGGCGCCGTCGGCGCGCTGGATCAATTCGTCCAGCTTGTCGTGCTCGACGGCGGTTACCTCGGCTCGTGTCGCATCGCGCCATTCGCGCCGCCAGTCTTCGCGCAGGTCCAGTCCGACTCGCTCGACCGAATCCGCTCGCACCTCGCCACGAACAATCCTCCGGCGTCGATGCTGAACTTCGACGCGGAGCTCGGTTGGTGCTCGAAGGCGGACGACCGCCCGAATCCTGCGCAATACGACTGGGCGGGTTGTCGCATCGGAAACCAGCCGCTCGCGCGTGAGCGTTCTCCCGGCGTTCATCGCGCGGTCGCGATCGGGTGCTCGTTCACCGTGGGCGACGAAGTCGAGGCGCACGACACGTGGGAGGCTCAACTCGAGCATCTCGTGCCCGATCTCGAAGTCGCCAACCTGGGCGTGGGCGGCTTCGGATTAGACCAAGCGCTGCTCCGCTTGCGACGCGACGGCACACGCCTCCATCCGGACGAGGTCTGGCTCGGTGTCTTGCCGAGCGTGCTGTTGCGGTGCGTCACGACGTACATGCCGGCGCTCGGCCACTGGGATTATCCCGTCAGCTTCAAGCCGCGCTTCGAGCTGGTGCAAGACGGAGAGCTCCGATTCGTGCCATCGCCGACGCGCACTCTGGACGATGTCGCTCGACTCTTGTCGTCGCAGTCCGACTTCATCGCCGCAGTCGGTCATTCCGATCGTTGGGTCGCGCGCGAGCCGGCCGCGTACGCCCCTTTCGGATCGTCGTGGTTGCACCGGTCCTCTGTTGCGCGTGTCGCGCTGACGTTGCACGAGATGCTCGGGCGCAACTACGAGGTCGAGCTTCGCAATCCGACCAGCGAGCTCTTCCAGCTCACCCATCGCGTGTGTCGCGCAGCGCGAAGCGACGCCGAGCACGCGGGCGCTCGCTTCCGAATCTGGCTGCTTCCCGATCGGCGCGACCTCGAGCACCTCGACAAGAACGGCTCCGCGTACTGGGAGCGTTGGGTCCACGCGCTGCGCGACGATGGAGTCGAGGTGTTCGATCTCACCGAGGCTCTGCAATCGTCGGGTGGCGCACGCGAGCCGCGCTTGTGGGCGCCACAGACGCACTACTCGGCCGAGGCGAATCGGGTCGTTGCTCGGGCGTTGGCGGAGTACCTCGCGGGCTCGCGGGCAAGACGCAGCATCTGAAACGGCCGCGGCGCAACTGGCGAGGTCCTACTCTGCGCGCCCGCGGTCCGGCGAGTTCCGATCTCAGCGACGTGCCCTGGATGTGGGCCCTGCGGAGACCTGGACTCATCGGTGGATACCGGCACCGAGCCGCGCGCTGTAGAACGTTGCCATGAAACGCTGGAGGACCCACCTCCTCGTATGCCTCGTGACGGTCGTCGTGCTGGATCAAGTCGTCCAGTTCGCATTCCTCCACGACGGCTACCTGCGCGGCACCCGCATCGCGCCGTTCGATCCGCCGATCTTCGCGCCGATCCAATCGGAATCGCTCGCGCGAATCCGCTCTCACCTCGCTACCGGCGATCCGCCGCTCTCGGCTCTCGACTTCGATGCGGAGCTCGGTTGGTGCCCGCAATCGGGGCACCACTCGCGTCTCTACCAATACGACTGGGCGCGATGCCGCATCGGCAACCAGCCGCTGCCGCTCGAGCGCACCCCCGGTCGCAAGCGCGCCGCCGCGATCGGTTGCTCGTTCACGCTCGGCGCCGAGGTCGAGGCGCAGGACACGTGGGAGGCGCAGCTCGAACGTCTCTCGCCTGATCTCGAAATCGCGAACCTCGGCGTCGGCGGCTACGGCGTCGATCAGGCGCTGCTGCGTTTTCGGCGCGACGCGATCTCGCTCCAGCCCGACGAAGTCTGGCTCGGTGTGCAGCCCGAAGCGATGGCGCGCGTCGTCACGACGTACATGCCCGCGCTCAGCCAGTGGGGCTTTCCGGTCGGCTTCAAACCGCGCTTCGAGCTGGAGCCAGACGGCGCGCTCCGTCTCGTTCCGTTGCCGGTGAAAACGCTCGACGACATCGCGCGCTTGATGTCGTCGCAATCGGAGTTCATCGCGGCGGTCGGTAGCTCGGATCGTTGGGTCGCGAGCAACGCAGCGGCCTACGCTCCGTTTGGCTCATCGTGGCTGCATCGCTCGTCCCTCTGCCGACTCGCGCTGACAGCGTTCGAGCGACGTGGACGTCACATCGCGGACGAGCTGCGCGATCCAAACAGCGAGGCGTTTCGAATCACTTATCAGATCTGCCGTGCGGCACGGACGGAGGCTGAGCGCACGGGTGCACGCTTTCGCGTCTGGATCTTCCCCGATCGCGGCGATCTCCAGCGCCTCGACGAGCACGGATCCGCCTATTGGGCGAGCTGGGTCGAGGCACTCCGCCGCGACGGGATCGAGGTGTTCGATCTCACGTCCGCTCTCCAAACCGCGGGCGGTTCGCGCGATCCACGCTTGTGGGCGCCGCAGACGCACTACTCGGCCGAAGGCAATCGAGTCGTGGCTCAGGCGCTGGCGGAGTACCTCGCGCAGTCGTGAGCGCGCAGGGCATTCCGCTGCCCGACCAAGCCGTTCCTCCACCGTTCCGATCCGCAGTTCGGTCCCCGCTGCGCAGGTTGCCCGCGTGCCCGCGGCGCCAGGCCTGGTCGGTGTGCTGGATCCGGGCGCTGGCCCGAGCTCGAGGCAGAACAGCGCGGCGGTTGATGACAGGGCCTGACATAGTCCGCCATCCGGCCTATCTTTGGTCATCATGGATATCGACGACGACCGTTCCACCTCGATGAACGTTTCCCTCCCCAAGACCCTGCGGAGCTTCGTGGACGAGCGCGTCTCGAGCTCGTCGTACACCTCTGCGAGCGAGTACGTCCGGGAACTGATCCGGAAGGACCGCGAGAGCCGAGCCGCCCACGACCGCGTCGAGGAACTCCTGCTCGAAGGATTCGCGTCAGGGCCTGCGTCCATCTGGACCGACGCGGACTGGGCCTCGATGCGCGAGCGCGTCACGCAGCGCGTCGGAGCCAAGCAGCGCTCCAAGTAGCGGGGGTGAGTGAGACTGGGGCTCTTTCGACATCCGAAGACGCTCGCCGACGTCGAAGAGTCGGCCCTCTACATCGGGCGCGACAGTCCCGAAGCGACGATGCGGTTCAACGAGGCCGTCGAGCAAGCGGCAGCATGATCCGAGCAGCGCCCGTCACGATTGGCGGGCATGTACTCGGATCTAGGTGAGGGCGGATCAAGCCAGGTCAACGGACGCGCGCTACCACCGCAGCGTCGCGGCCACCGGCGACTTCGACGGCATGTGCTCCTTGCCGACCGAGTACACCTGGCCTCCGCGCAGCAGCACCGCCTCGGCGATGTCGTCCAGGATGTCGTCGTCACGCGCGTCGTGCGGCTCGCCGTGCAGCGCTACAGCGCCGCTCGACTTGTCGAGCGTGCCCCATAGATACGCGTCCTTGGCCAGCAAGAGATCGCGCACGCGGCCTTGCACCGCGAACTGCGCGATGGCGCGGATCTCGTCCAGCGCGCGCGCCCGAGAGACGAGGCTTTGATAGCGCTCGAGCACTTCGCCCTCGCGCTTGCCGATTTCCTGCTGCACGATCGGCCAGGCGCGCTCGTGGAGCTCGGCCAGGCTGGAGCGTGCGTAATTGCCGATCAGGCCGTCGGCCGCGAGGTGTGGGTAGCGCGAGATCGTGCGGTACATCGCGTTCGAACGCTCGGGCGCCGCGAGGACGAGCGGCACGTGCTCGTCGCGCAGAACTTCCCACAGCGCGTGGTCGATCGCGCGGAAGAAGCGCGCCAGGTCCTCGTCGCGCGAAGTGTCGTTCTTGCTGGCGCCGCCGTAGATCGGGTTGTTGCCGCCGCCCGCGCCGAAGTGGACGTGGATGCTGCGCTCGCGCTCTTCGATCCCGAGTGCGTCGGTGAGCGAGCGCGGCAGGCGACTGAGGTCCACCGGTCCCAGCCCGCTGGCGTTGCCCTTGTAGAACGCCACGTGGTTCTGGCTCAGGTTGAGCAGGTAGTAGTTGCGGTTGGTCTGCAGGAAGCCGAGCAGCGGTCGGATGTGAAAGCTGTCGGCGACGACGGCGAGCTCGGGCACCGCAGCCGGCAGGCGGTAGTACTGCAAGCTGTCGTGCGAACGAAACACCGCCAGGCCGTCGAGCATGTCGGACCAGATGGGTGCCTGCTCCAAGCCGTGCAGCGGGGTGATGAGCTTGTCGACCTCGGCCGGGGGCAGGTTCTTGCGCGCCTGATCGCGTGCGCGTTTCACGAGCGTCTCGTAATGCTTCTTGTCCTCCGGCGCACCGCCGCGGCGTGTCGGCAGGTAGATCGAGATGCACGGCGGCGTGTGCCGGGCCATCAGTTGACGAAGCTCTTCGACGGTCATCGGGCGCATGTCATTGGGCTCCAGACGGTGGTGAATGGGCGAGCTGGCGAGTGTAGCCGCGGAGTGCGCAGACCGTTCTGCGACGAAGTGCGTAGCGGAGGCGCGCATTCTGCGGCCACCGGTACCTGCGCGGCAGCGTGGACGACCTACCCACCGCGATACGCGCGCGCGAGCTCCGCTTTTCCAATCGGACCCGCGGCCGCGACGCAGCTCGCGTCTGGGTAGAGGTGAGCGCGCGCGACGCGCTGCACGTCCGCCGGCGTGCCGTCGCGATCGGTTGCTCGTTCACGCTCGGCGCCGAGGTCGAAGCGCAGGACACGTGGGAAGCGCAGCTCGAACGACTGTCGCCCGATCTCGAGATCGCGAACCTGGGCGTCGGCGGTTACGGGCTCGACCAAGCGCTGCTGCGTTTTCGCCGCGACGGAGTCCCGCTTCACCCGGACGAAGTGTGGCTCGGCGTCCAACCCCAGGCGCTGGCGCGCGTCGTCACGACGTACATGCCTGCGCTCAGCCGTTGGGGATTTCCGGTTGGATTCAAGCCGCGCTTCGAGCTCGGACCCGACGACGAGCTCCGGCTCGTCCCCTCGCCCGTGCGCACGCTCGCGGACGTCGCGCGCTTGATGTCGTCGCAGTCCGAGTTCATCGCTGCGGTGGGACGCTCGGACCGCTGGATCTCGAGCAACGAGTCGGCGTACGCGCCCTGCGGATCCTCGTGGAGGCACCGCTCTTCGCTCGCTCGACTCGTGCTGACCGCGCGCGAGCGGCGCGAACGTCCTCCGTTCGACGGACCGTGTTGCGGCCCTGCTGAATCACGGCTAGCCTCGGCCCTAGCCTCGTCTCCGGCAGCGAAGGAAATGGATACGACTGTTCTCGCTAGGGAGGCGTGCTTGGTGGAGTTCATCGAGCTCTATCTGACGGATCGCGACCGTGGTCGAGTGCGCGAGCTGGCGGAATACTCGGCGCTCTATCCGGGTCGTGAGGAGCTGATCGCGCGCGAGTGGGCGCGCTTGAATCGCGCGCCGTCGGACGCTTCCGATGCGCACAGCCCGATGCTCGCGGTCTCGAACGCGAGCCTCCCGGGATATCGCGTCATCCGGGAGCTCGGACACGGCGGGCAGGGAATCGTCGTGCTGGCCGAGGATCTCGAGCTGCGCCGGCTCGTCGCGCTCAAGGTGCTCCAATCGTCGTTCGGCTCGCTATCCGCGGCGCGGCTCGCGCGACTGCGTCGAGAGGTCGCGGTGCTCGCGCGCCTCGATCATCCCGGCATCTGCGCGGTGTATCGAGCACATCTCGACAACGATCCGCCGTTCGTCGCCATGCGCTACGTGCAGGGCTCGACGCTCGCGGAGGTCGTCGCGAACTCACGCCGTGCGCATGCGATCGACACGGATCCCGCGCGCCGCGACGCGCCGGCGCGGCCCGCGGCCGGCGTGCCGTGCGTTCCCAAGACGCGCGCCGACTTCGAGCGGCTGCTCGCGTTCTTCGAGGGGTCGGCGCGCGCGCTGCACGCCGCGCACGAAGCGGGCATCGTTCACCGCGACATCAAGCCCGCGAACCTCGTCGTCCAGGACGACGGGCAGCCGGTGCTCTTGGATTTCGGGCTGGCGCGCACGGTGGACGCCGAGGACGGCTTGGTCACGCGCACCGGCGAGCTCTTCGGCACGCCGGCGTACATGTCGCCCGAGCAATTGAACGAACCGGCCGAGAGCCTCGATCGCCGCACCGACATCTATTCGCTGGGCGTCGCGCTGTTCGAGTGCCTCACCGGCCGGCGGCCGTTCGAGGCGCCCAGCCAGCATCGACTGGAGCAGTCGATCTGCCTCGAACCGGTTCCCAGCGCGGCGAAGTTGAACCCGCTGCTCGGCCGAGACATCGACGTCGTGCTGGCCACCGCGATGGAGAAGGATCGCACGCGCCGGTACAGCACGGCGCTCGACCTCGCGGCGGAGCTGCGCCGCGTGCGCGAGCGCCGTCCCGTGCTCGCGCGGCCGGCCGGGCCGGTGCTGCGTGCACGGCGCTGGTCGCAGCGCAACCCGGCCATCGCGATCACGCTCACATTGCTCGCCGTCGGCGCGGCGGGACTGTCGGTGGCGCTCGTCCTGCTCGCGCGCGAAGCCGGCCGGACGCGCGCTGCGTTGAACCTGGCCGAGAGCCGGAACCTGGCGATGGAAGCGCTGCGCACGCTCGATTCCGATCCGTGGAAAGCGATGGAGCAGGCCCTTCGCTCGCACGACTTGGCGCCCGGCTTCGACAGCCGCGGCGCACTCTACGCCGCTCTCGTGCAGCAACGCGTGGAGCGCATGTTGGAGTCCAATTGGCACGAGTGGATGAGCGTCGCGGCCGACCGAGGATCGCTGGCTTTCGTGCAGCGCGACGGTTCGCTCGCGACACTTCGATTGCCGGACGGAGCGCCGCGCCGCCTCGGCGAGATCGAGGGATCGTTCGGAGCGCTCGCCATGTCGCCGGACGGCGCGTGCGTGGCGTTAGGCACCCACGAGGGAGCCGTGACGTTGTTCCATGACGCCGAGCCACCCCGCGTCCGCCGACTGCGAGGACACACGGGCCCGGTGAACGCGCTGGCGTTCTCGTAGGACGGCGCGCGGCTCGCGAGCGCGGGCGACGACGCGTCCGTGCATATCTACGACGTCGACACGGGCGAGCCGCTGCGCGAGATCGTCGCGACCGGACCCGTGGGAGCGCTGCGCTACTCTCCGGACTCTCGCTGGCTGCTCGGTTGGTCGCGACCGTCCGCGGCGCTTGCACAGCCGCCGGAGTTCCCGCTCGACGTGTGGAACACGACGAGCGGAGAACGGATCGCGCGCCTCGAGGGTCACACCAGGCGCACCAACCAGGCCCGTTTCTCGCACTCTGGATCGCTCTTGGCGACGGCCTCGGACGACGCGACGGTGCGTGTGTGGGAGCTGCCCTCCGGGATCTGCCGCTGGACGTTCGACCACCCCGGCAAGGTGCACGACGTCGCGTTCAGCCCCGACGACACGCGGCTCGCGAGCGCGGGCGATCCCGGCGAGACGGGCCTGTCCACTCGCGGCGGAGCGTTCGTCTTCGATCTCGACGACGGCCGGCAAGCGCTCGAGCTCCACGGTCACCGCGCCCGAGCCGTGCACTCGGTCGATTGGAGCGCCGACGGACGGCGGCTGCTCAGCGCGTCGTACGACGGCAGTGCGCGCTTTTGGGATGCCGCCGATGGACGCGAGCTCGGCAGCCTGCGGACGAGCTTGCCGCTCGTCGACGCGCGCTTCCTGCGCGGGGAGGAGCAGGTGCTCGCTCGGCAGTTGGGGCACTCACTGATCGCGCGCGTCGACGAGGGCCGTGGAAGCATGCGCACGCTGCGCCACGGGAGCCCGGTGATGCACGCCGCGTTCAGCGCGGACGGCAACCTGCTGGCGACCGGCGACATGGCCGGGACGGTCCTCGTTCACGACGCGCGCACCGGAGAGCTGCGAGCACGCCTCGCGGCCGGCGATCAACCGCTGACGTCCGTCGCTTTCTGTCGCGCCGGAGCCGGCATCGTGGCGAGCTCGTCCGACGGCAACTGCAGGCTGTTCGACATCGCGAGCGAGCAATGCGTCACGACCATCGAAGTCGGCGACACTCCGGTGACGGCGCTGCACGTGCTCGCCGACGGCCAGCGATTCCTCGCGACGTCGGGATCGGTGCTCACGCTCTTCGAGCTCGCGAGCGGGCGGCGCTTGCAGGAGTTCCGCGGCCACGAGCAAGAGCTGCAATGCATCGACGTTTCCCCGGACGAAAAGTTCGCCGCCAGCGGTGCTCGCGATCGGACCGTCCGGATCTGGGACATCGCCGGAGGTCTCTGTACGCGCATTCTCATCGACTGGCGCACAGGCCCCCTCGGCGAAGCGGAAGACAGCGTCTACGACGTCGCGTTCAGCCCCTCAGGTCGTGAGCTGCTCTGCTCAACGGGCGACGGGTGTCGACGCTGCTACGACGTCGCGACAGGGAAAGTCCTCTCATGCCTCGGCCCGGGCGCCCGCGTCGGCAAGTCGCTCTGGATCGACGGCGGGCGACAGGCCGTGTCGATGTGCAAGTGGTACGGGCCCGTCATGTGGGTCGGCGATCCAAGCGTCGGAGAGCAGCGTGGGACGCTCACCCCCGAGCCGATCGGCCGTCCGACGGCGATGGACGTGAGCCCGGACGGAGCGCGCCTCCTGGTCTCGTCCACGGACGGCCGCACGCTGTTCTGGGATCTCGCCGATCGGTCCGCGTGGGCCGTGGTCGCAGGGCATGCGGCAGCCGTCACGTACTCCGCGTTCTCGCCCGATGGCTCGTGCTTCGTCACCACGTCCGTCGACGGCACGGCGCGGCTCTGGCCGACGGATCCGGAGAAGTATGCACGAGCGAATCTGCCGCAGATCCTGCGCGTGCCGGCGGCGGCATCCCCAGAGCGCGTGCGCTGAGTTACTATGGGCTGGACGCGCGGCGCGTTGATGAATCCGACTGATGGACAGCCCGAAAACCAATCGAGACGCACCGGATCCGAGCGGCGAGACGGCGCGCATCGCAGCGCGCGCACGCACGGGTGCTCCGGAGGAGTTCGAACGGCTCTACGCGCGCGTCGCGCCGATGCTGCTCGCCTGGGCGCGGATCCGCATTCCAGCCGAGCTCAAGCGCCAATTCGATGCCGATGACGTGCTGAAGGAGACCTGGTTTCGCGCGGTCAGTCGCATCGACACGTTCGACCCGCGGCGCCGCAACTTTCGCGCTTGGATCCTGGGCATCGCGCGCAACGTCCTGCTCGAGGGCTACCGCAAGCACGCGGACGCTGTGCAGCGGCTCGGTGCTACGAACTACGCCCGGTCGGACACGAACCGGCTCGACGAGCTGCCGGAATCGATCACGAGCGTGCGCTCGAGGCTGGCGAGCGACGAAGCGCACGAGCGGTTCTTCGCGTACGTGGACGAGCTGGAGCTCGTCGATCGGCGCGTGCTGCTGTTCTGCGGCTTCGAGGGCTACACGTGCGCGCAAGCGGCAACGCGGCTGTCGCTGTCTCCCGAGGCGACGACAAAACGCTGGCAGCAATTGCGCGCCACGCTGAGAGATAGCGCGGTAGCACAAACGCTCGACCTGCGCGGACTGGAATAGCTCACCCGCCGCGGTACGCGCGCATCAGCGCCGCTCGCCCGATCGGACCGGCCGCAGCGACGCAGCTCGCTCCCGGGAACAAGTGAGCGCGCGCGACGCGCTGCACGTCCTGCGCCGTCACGGCGGCGAACTCTGCGAGCAGTCGTTGCAGGTTGTCCGGCGGGAAGTGGTGCACCTCGGCCGACACGAGGTAACTCGCGCGGCGCGACGCACGTTCGAACCCCAGCGGGAACGACCCGATGAGATAGTTCTTCGCGAGATCGAGCTCGTCGGCAGCGACGCGTTCTTCCTGGATGCGACGGATCTCGTCGAGGAAGCCCTTCAACGCCGTCGGAACGTGCTGGGGCGACGTTCCGATGTACGCGGTGAACATCCCGGGCAAGAGACCCGCCGACCCGTGGATGTTCGCGCTGACCGAGTACGCGAGTCCCTGCTCGTCGCGTAACCGCTTCGAGATGCGGTTCGTGAAACCCGGCCCCGTGCCGAGGATGTGGTCCATCACGACCAGCGCCGCGTAGTCCGGATCGTTGCGCTTGATCCCCAGGTGTCCCAGGAAGAGATGCACCTGCTGACGCTTCGCCGTGAAGACTCCGAAGCGTGTCGCGCGCTCCGGCAACTTCGGCGGGGTCGTCACCAGCGGCTCGCCCTTGGACCAGCTGCGCAACGCGCGGTCCATTCTGCGCTTCACGAGCACGGGGTCGACGTCACCGCACACCGCGATCACGCCGCGTCGCGCGACCCAGTTCTTCGCGTGGTACTCGCGCAGATGCTTGGGAGTGATGCGCGCGATGCTCTCGAGCGATCCGTACGCGGCGCGCCCGAGCCAGTGATCGCCGTACACGAGCTTGCGGAAGAGGCGTCCGCCTCGCGCCCGCGGATCGTCGCGCTCGACCGTGAGCCGATCGAGGAGGCGCGTGCGCTGCCGCTCGACCTCCATGCTCGGATACGTCGGCGAAATGAGCATCTCGCACAGCAGGTCGACGAGCAACGGCCACTCGCCGTTCACGATCGAACCCGCGAGCCCGCTCGCGTCGCCCGCGATCTCGCCGCCCGCCGGCTCGAGCACCTCCGCGATCTGTGTCTCGTCGTGCGACTTCGTGCCTTGGTCGGCCAGCGTGCCAGCTAGGAACGCCGCGCCTTCGAGGCCCTTCGGATCGAGCGCGGGTCCGCCGCGCACGTGCGCTTGCACGGCGACGATCGGCGCGCTGCTCCGCGGTGACACGAGCAGCACGGCACCACAGTCGAGCGTCAGGCGTTCGACCGGAACGTGCAGCTCGGGGATGCGGCCGCGCGCACCCGCGAAGGCCGCGGCGACGGACTTCTTGTTGGCTCTCACGAACGAGCCTTCCGAGCGGGAGCTCGCGACTTGCGCCGAACCGCGCTCGACTTACGCGCGGGCTTGCGCGCCGTGTTCGAGCTGCGCGCGCGCTGGGGACCTTGCGAGCGCGCCTTCGCGCGCGCTGCCGCCTTCACGGGCGTGCGCGGCAAGCACCATCCGACCACGCGCCGATCGGACCGCAAGAGGCGCGCGACCGTCTCGCGCACCGCTTTCGCGCTGACCTGTTGCACGCGCTCCATGCCGTCGAGCGCCATCTTCCAGTGCACGTCAGCTGCGAACTCGCCGATCTACTCGTCGAGATCGGACTCCGTCTCGTCGTCGTGCGCCTCGGAAGACGCCAGGATCTTTTTCGCGCGCGCGAGCTCCGCCGCGCTCACGAGTTCGCTCGCGAGCCGCACGAGCTCCTCGTCGATCGCGGATTCGAGCGTCTTGGGATCGACGTCCTGAG
>JANOFY010000415.1:0-7090 GCA_031413895.1 Planctomycetota bacterium
GGCAAAACGCGCTGATCGAGATGAACTGATTCAGCGGCTGCAGGTGCGTGTAGATGTCGTACGCGTACGGATCGGCGGTGCGTCGCATCAGGCCGGCGAGGCCCAGCTGGTGCATCATGTAGAAGACGCAGTTCGTGAAGATGAACGTGCCGACGAAGTGAATCTTGCCCAGCGTCTCGTTCATCATCCGCCCGAACATCTTCGGGAACCAGTGATAGATGCCGGCGAAGATCGCGAACACCGAGCCAGCGAACACGACGTAGTGGAAGTGCGCGACGACGATGTACGTGTCGTGGATGTAGATGTCGACCGGAGTGGCTGCCATCCAGATCCCAGATAGACCGCCGATGATGAACATCGCGACGAAGCCGAGCGCGTTGAGCATCGGCGTCGTCAATCGGATGCGGGAGCCCCACAGAGTTCCCAGCCAGTTGAACACTTTGATGGCCGACGGCAGCGCGATCAGGATCGTGGACACCATGAAGGTCATGCCCAGCGCTGGATTCATGCCCGACATGAACATGTGGTGGCCCCAGACAATGAACCCGAGGCCGGCGATCGCGGCCATCGAGTACACCATCGGCTTGTAGCCGAAGATCGGCTTGCGCGCGTGCACCGAGATGACGTCGGACGCCATCCCCATCGCCGGCACGACCATGATGTAAACGGCCGGGTGGCTGTAGAACCAGAAGAGGTGCTGCCAGAGGAGCGGCACGCCGCCTGCAGCTTGTCCAGCGAGCTCCGGGCTCATCTGGTTCACGACGAGATTCGTCGGTGTGAAGAAGCCCGTGTGCAAGAGCCGGTCGAGCAGCTGCATGATGCTCGCCGCGGTCAACACAGGGAGCGCGAAGAGCTGTAGCAGCGCGGCGATGAGCAGCGACCAGATCGTCAGCGGCAGCCGCATCATCGTCATGCCCGGCGCGCGCATCTTGATGATCGTAGTGACGTAGTTGATCGCACCCATCATCGACGACACACCGACCCATGTGAGCGCGAGCAGCCAGCACGTTTGTCCGTTGAGGCTGCCCGGAGCCGCACTCGCGATCGTCGAAAGCGGCGGATACGCCGTCCAACCCGCTGCCGCTCCGCCGCCTTCCAACGCGAAGCCGAGCAGCGCGAAGAAGATCGCCGGCACCATCGCCCAGTAGCCGAACATGTTCAGCTTAGGGAAGGCCATGTCGGGCGCGCCGATCATCAACGGAATGAGAAAGTTTCCGAACGCGCCGGTGAGCAGCGGGATGATCACGAAGAAGATCATGATCGTGCCGTGCATCGTGAACAGCATCGTGTAGAACTCGGGGCTGATCACGCGGCCGGTCTCAGGGAACAGCACGCGACCGATCACGGGCCTCTCGGTCCACGGCCAGGCGAGCTGCCAGCGGATCGCCATCGCCATCAATCCTCCGAGGAGGAAGAAGACGAGGCCCGTGAACATGAACTGGATGCCGATCACCTTGTGGTCGGTCGAGAAGATGTACTTGCGGATGAAGCCGATCTCGTGGTGATCGTGATCTTCGTACGACGTACCGGGCGCGCCCGTTCCGAGCGCCGGACGCCGACCCGCGTGCTTCGCCGGGTGATGCGGCGCAGCGACTGCGCTCGCGACCACCGCGTGTGCCGTCTCTTTCAAGACTTGTCCTCCTGACCGTTGCTGAACATCTCGCGCTTGGCTTTCTGGAGCCAGGCCTCGTAGTCGGCGCGCGAGAGAACGCGCACGCGACCCGCCATTTTGTAGTGGCCCCAGCCGCAGAGCTCGGCGCACACCAAGTCGTAGTCACCGATTTCATCGGCCTGGAACCACACGGGAATGGTCATCCCCGGCATCGCGTCCTGCTTCAAGCGGAACAGCGGCACGAAGAAGCTGTGGATCACGTCGCGCGAGCGCAGATTGAAGAGCACCTTCTCCTTCACCGGCACGACGAAGTCGAACGGGCTCTCGATGTCGTCCATCGTTCCGAACTCGCCGTCGTCACCCGGGTAGCGGATACGCCAGTCGAACTGGCTGGCGTAAACCTCCGCCATCGGACCGCCCGTGGGAAAACTGCTCGGAAACTTGATGTCCGCCCAGGCGCCCATCTGCGCGAACGCGATGAACAAGAGGAGCACGGCCGGGATCGCCGTCCAGATCATCTCGAGCTTGTGGTTGCCGTGCGTGAACGTCGCCTTCGTGTCGCGCTTGCGCGAGTACACGAAGATGCAATAGACGAGGATCGCCTCGGTCAGCACGAAGAAGAACGCGACCATCCACAGGATGAGATAGAAGAGCTGGTCGATCTCGCCGCCGTAGCTGGATACGTTGCGCGGCAACCAAACGCCTTGGTCCCCCGCGTCGGTGAACGTCCAGACGCCCAATACGAGGAGGGCCAGGAACAGAAGCGTGGCGATGATTCTCATGCCGAGTGCTCGGGGCCGGAGAGGGTTATTGCGTGGGTGAACGTGGGCGCGGGTTTCGAGAAGAGTCCCAACAAAGGCTCAGTGCGATCCCGCGCCGTGATCGCTCGCGGATCCGTCTCCGCCCGCTGCCGAGGAGCCCGAAGCGGGCGCATGTCCGTGAGCCACTGATCCGACCACGTGAGCGACGCTCTCGTCGCGTTCCCCGAGGGAGCGCACGTAGTGGACGAGCGCCCACAAGTCCTGCGGCGGCAGGACGAGATTGCCCTCTGCATCCTTCGACTCTCCGATCGCGGGCATCGGACCGCCGTTGATCCCGGCGTAGATGCGCCGGTAGATGTCGATGGGGCGATGGCCGCCGCGGTAGAGCCCCTGCTGCAGATTGCGCGGCAAGATCGCGTGGCCCCAATCGTCCGTATAGGCCGAGACCTTCTTGCCGTTGTCGTCGAGCTTGAACGCCGCGACGCCGTCGCCTAGGCCGAGCTCGCCGTGGCAGCTCGCACAGTTGCCCTTCTTGGCGTCGTTGAAGAGCTCACGACCGCGCGCGAGGAGCTCGGGAGTCACCGCCGGGACATCGCCCTCGAACGAGACGACCTTGGTCTTCGCTTCCTGCCACTTGTCCCAGACCTCTGTGTACGTCTCCGTGAATGCGTCGCTCGAGAGCTCCTCTTCGTCCACGTACGTGGACACGATCCGGTGCTCGACCTCGCCGCGTTGCGCGAGCAGGCGCACGTAGTCGGTGAGGCCTTCGCGTTCCGCCATCGAGAAGCGCTTGAACGACGGCATCGCAGTGCCGTACACGCCCACCTCGAGCACGCGGTAGATGTCCTCGCGCCGCGGACGCGCCTTGTCCTTCACCGCCGTGAACTTGAACACACCCTTGCGATAGTCGCGCGGGCGCGGATCCAGGAAGTTCGCGGTCGGACCGTCGCCGCCGCCTTCGACGCCGTGGCAGTGCAGGCACTGCTGGCGGTACAGCTCGGCCGAATCGTGCAGGCTCGGGTAGAACGCTTCGAACAGCTGACGCGCCTCAGTCGCGAGATCGCCGTCGGTGACCTCGCCCGCCGCGTGGCGCGCGAGCAGCGCGCGGTAGTCGCGATTCAAATCAGGCACGGCCTTGAGCGGGCGAATTTCGGCGTAGCGCCCCTGCGCGATCAGATCGAGCTCGCGCGCGTACGCGCGGCGATTGTCGGCCAGGAGTTCGTCCGCGCGCGCGGACGTGATCTCCCCGGTGCCCCCATCGTCGGCCGGACGATCGGCGTGATTCGGATCGAAGCTGTCGTCCTTCCACTCGGGGGTGAGCAGGAAGCGCGGGTTGGCAGGAGTGCCGAACAGCATCTCCAAACCCCCACGGATCTGGTCCTGGACGGCCGGCTCGGACTCGAGCGCCGCGACGGTCGCCGCGTTCAGGTGGAATCGCATCGGCGCGTGCTGCGGTTCGAACCCGCACGCCGCGAAGCCGGCGCCGAGCAAGAGAGTGAGCGCGGCCGTGTGCAAGGAACGGCGGTGCCGCCAGGGGAGTCGGCCGGGTGCGTTCGAAGATTGCATGCGTGTGTGCAGGCCTCGTCGGGTTCCCCACTCCGCCGTGCTCGGTCGGCGACGCTTTACACGCCGGATTCGAGCGGGGGGGCTGGGCGCGTGGGACGAGGGTTATTAAGGAAGGATTCGCGCGTGGCAGAATGTGGGGCACAGTCTGCCGCGGAGCGAGAGCGTGTCAAGCTCGCTCACGGCCCGCGGCGGTGCACGGAGTCCCCTGCGACTCCAGCCTCCGCCACACCAAGGAACGCCCACTTGATCCGCTCCGTACTCCTCCCCCGCCACGAAGCCGAGAAAGCGCGGGTGCGGATCGACGCCGACCCTCCGCAGCTCCTGACGTACGGCGACGTTCCGGCCGAATACCGCGCGGCGCAAGCAGCCGCGGTCGTCTTCGACGAGACCCAGCGCGGTCGCATCGAGATCGCCGGCGTCGACGCGGCGACGTTCCTGCACCGCATCCTCGCCAACGAGGTTCGCGCGCTGACGGCGGGTCAGGGGAACCGCAACCTGCTGCTCTCGAGCAAGGGCAAGGTGCGGTTCGACTTCGATCTCTTCCACGGCACGCTCACAAATGCGGCCGGCGGCTTCTCTCTCTCGGTGCCGCCGCGCAGCGCCCCGGCACTCCTCGCGGCGCTCGACATGTATCTCTTCTCGGAGAAGGTGGTCGCCAAGGACGTGAGCGAGCTGTGCGCGCCGCTCGACATCTGTGGACCGAACGCGGAGGCGATCGTGAGCGCGGCCTGCGGGGCTGTTCCACCGCCGCACGATCACGCTTGGTCGATCGCGCAGTTCGACGGCGCGCCGCTCTCGATCGCGCGGCTCTCCGTGGCGGGGTCACCTGGTTTTCGCCTCGACGCCGGCCCCGAGGCAGCACCGCGACTTTGGGATCGGCTGCGCGAGCTCGGTGCGCGGCCGGCGGGCATCGTCGTGCGCGACATCCTGCGCGTCGAAGCCGGTGCAGCGCTGTTCGGTGCCGACATCGACGAGCAGGTCTATCCCCAGGAAGCACGCCTCGAATCGGCGTTCAGCCTCGACAAGGGTTGCTACATCGGCCAAGAGGTCGTCGCGAAGATCGACACGTACGGTGGACTCAACAAGCGTCTCGTCGCGCTGAAGATCTCGCACGACGACCCGATCGCGCCGGGCACGCGCCTCTTCCGTTCGGAAGAGAATGAATCGCGCGACTTGGGCGTGGTCACGTCGTGGGCGTACTCGTTCGTGCTCGACACCGGGCTGGTGCTCGCGTACGTGAAACGACGCCACCAGGCGGCAGGCACCGTGTTTCGCGTTGGAGAGACGAGCGAGATGGCCGCGAGCGCCACGATCGTGTCGATTCCCGTGAGAAGCGGCGCGGTGCCAGTCACCGGCGGCTTCGAATGACCGCCGCGCCGTGTCACTCGCAGTGACCACGACACCCGAGCCGACGGAGCGATTCACGGCGCGCGTCTCGGACTACGCGCGCTTTCGTCCGGGGTATCCCAAGGAGCTGATCGACGCGTTGTGCGAGCAGTGTGAGCTCGCCCCGGGCGCGAAACTCGCGCAGCTTGGCTCCGGCACGGGCATCTCCACGCGACTCCTACTGGATCGTGGACTGTGCGTGTTCGCGGTCGAACCGAACGACGCGATGCGCGCCGCCGCGGAGCCGACGCTTGCCGCGACGAACGCATTCACGAGCCTCTGCGGCACCGCGGAAGCGACCGGACTGCCGTCAGCGACGATGGACGTCGTCACTGCCGCGCAAGCGTTCCACGGGTTCGACGTTCCCCGTGCGCTTCCTCTACACGTCCAAGCTCTACGTCGGACGAATCTGCTGACCCATCGCGGAATCGATCTGCATCGATCAGCGCGAGTTGGTGAATGCCCGCGGAGTCCCGCGGCTCGACTTGAGCTCGACGCGCACGTCCAAACTCCCGAGCACCGGCACGGGTAGCTCGCCTTCGATCAGCACCGGCACGCCGGTTTCCATCTCGAGCCAGATCCGGAGGGCGCCGCGGATCCCGAACAGGCCCTCGAATCTTTTCGCAGCGCTCGACTCACCGCGCGGTACGGACGTCGAGAGCTTGATCTCCTGCGCGTTGAAGCTGCCGGCGGGCGTCTTGATGCGACGGCGATTGGCTCCACGCACGAGATGCACTTGCCACAACCGCAGCTTGTCGACCAGCATGAACTCGGTGGCGGGCCGCCCGTCCCTGACGAGGGATCGCGCGAGATAGACCGCGCTCAGCATGTCGACGGCCCCGGATGGGAGCGGACGGCGCACGGGTTCGTTCCAGACACGGTGCGCCGCGATCTTGCACTTCCCGCAGTGGTACGGCTCCCCCCACGACCACACCGACTTCACGAAGTGCTCGGGGTTGTCACAACCCTTGCAGTGTCCATCGGATCGATAACTCGCGACGGGCGCGCCGTCTTGCAGTCCGAGCTTCAGCTCGCGCCGCCGACTCTCACTGCCGCTCTGCGTGTCGGTGTAGAAGACGCGCGGCCAAGTTTGGGGCAGCAAGCGCGCTCGCAACTCGTGATCGAGGTGGTAGCCGGCGTAACTGCCGCTGGCATGGCTTCTGATCCAACCCGTCTCCAGCTCGCCCGACCTCGACTCCGTCGCGCCACGCGCGGGAAGTCCCGACACGTAGCGATCGACACCTGAGCTGAGCACGACTTCCCCCGCGTTGATGTCCCCGAGTGGACCGAGCTCGAGCACGACGCGAAACGTCAGCTCTTCGTCGCGCGGGATCCAGAGTGCAAGCTCACCCTCGCCGCGATCGAAGAGCAGCGCATCGGGATGTGTCGGTTTGGCCGTCGACACGGTCTTGTTTTCGCCCGACGTGCGCGGCGCGACGGACTCATTCGAAGGCTCATGGTCATTCGAAGGCGCGCGCAGGGCCGCCGTCGAGGATGGATCCTGTTCGTCGAGCTGGGACGATTCGCCGGCGGTGTCGGTAGTCCGTTCGATCTCCGTCGCGGCCGACTCGGCGGGAGAGCTCGCACTCTCGCTCTCGGGCGCCGGCGCAGCGCGCGGGGAGACGCACGAGAGCGAGCAGCAGAGCCCGATGATCCATGCGAACGATCCCTTCACGGCAGCCCCGCGATACTGCCGCACGCTTGCGCGCGTGGGAAGGGGAGGGCCACGCGACGACCTCAGCTCTCGCCGCGCCAGCGCGCGATC
>JANOFY010000416.1:0-18196 GCA_031413895.1 Planctomycetota bacterium
CCCGCCGATCGGCGGGGCGAAAAAAAGTGTCTGACACCGTACTTCACCGTACTTCACCCCGACTTCACCGGACTTCACCGACACCCAACTCCGCCGACACCGGACTTCACGCCGCCGCACTTCGCGTAGCGCTGGCGTTCAGCGGACGCGGGCTCGAGATCGTGCGTCAATTGTCGGCGGGCGCCGTGTTCTCCGTTGGCGCGCTGGGCGTCGGCGTTGAAGCTGGAATTGGACGGGGCTCGATCACGCCGCGCTCGATGAAGCGGTCGCGGAACTCCAGGACTTGCTGGGCGTAGGCCAGGGTCTCGCTTCGAGCGGCGTTTTCGGTGCGCCAGGCGGCGTAGCTACCGGCGGCGCGGATCCAACGTGCGAGCTTTGTCCGACCGGCGTTGTAGGCGACCATCACGCGCTCCAGGTCGGGGCCTTCGTTGCGCAAGAGCCAGGCGAGGTGCGCTGCGGCCAAGCGTGTATTGAGCTCGGCGTCGGACAGCAGCTCCGCGCGCGTCGGCTCGGGAAGCCGCAAGCGTTTCGCGGCGTCGGATGCGGACGAGGGCATCAACTGGAACAGGCCCAGCGCGTCCGCGCTCGACACGGCGCCGACGTTGCCGCGGCTCTCGGCGTACATCACGGCCGCGAGCAGGTTCGCGTCGACTCCGCTCTCCGCCGATGCACGCCGGATCGTTTCCGCGTGCGCCTCGACTTGGTGCACGCCGATCAGGCTCCACACTTGGCGCACGACGCGCGGCGCTTCGACCACGCCGACGAACAGCACGATCGCCGTCGTCACCACGATCAGCACGACGCCGCGCCAACCGTAACGCGCACCCGCGCGCGGTTGCTGGGCCCGAGCGCGCTTCGTTGCCCGGCGCCCGCCCACCTCAGTCCTCGCGCGGGCTGTCGAGCGACTGACGCAAGTCGGCGAGCCACGCGTCGCGCGCCAGGCCGCGCGCGGGAAGCGCGCCCAGGTCGCGATCGAGACGGCGGGCGAGCTCGCGGCGCGCGCGCTCCGCGAGCCAGGCCTCGGGCCGATCCATCGCCGCGACGAGCGCCAGCTGTCCTGCGAGCGTGCCGCGGCCTTCGAACGCCGAGCGCGGCGGAACGTTCGTCGGCGCGCTCTCCGCCAGCAGAGCGCCCGGCGCTCCCGCTCCACCCTTCGGCGGTCGCCCGAGCGCCGCGAGGAACCAAGCCAGCGAATCGTCGTGCACGACGCCGTCCCACCAATCCCACCAGGCCGCTGCGGCGTCGGTCGTTCCGCGCAAATCGACGCACGTCAGGATCGCGAGCTCGCCCGCGACGTACGCGTCGCGTGGGTGGTCCGTCAACATCGTGATCAACGCCGATGCGGCTTCCGGCGCCGCCTGCTCGGCCAGGATCAAAGCCGCGGCACGGCGACCGTTGTGCGCGGGTGCATTCACGACGCGCAGGAGATCGGGCCAGGCCATGGCCCCCAGCTTCGCGAGGCCAGCGCTCGCAGCCGCCGAGAGCTGCTCGTCGTCCTTGGTGCCGAGCACGGAGAGCAGCAGCGACACGCTCCCCGAGCCGCCCAGCTCGCCGAGTCCACGCGTCGCCGCGACGCGCACGCGCTGATCCGGGTCGGCGAGGCCGACCGCGAGCGCCTCGAGCACGAGCTCGCCGCCCAGCCGTCCGATCGCTTCCAGCGCGGCGGCGCGCAGCTCGCTCGTGCCGAGGCGTGCGCGGACCAAGAGCTCCGTGCGCGCGCTCTCGACGCGCTGTTCGCCGCACGCTTCGATCGCCGTGCGTTCGACGGAGACGTCGGGGTCGTCGATGAGCGCGAGGAGCACGGCCGCCGCTTCGCTCGAACCTTCCGCGCGCAACGCGAGCGCCTTCGCCGCCGCTACGCGCACGAGCGGTCTCGGATCGCGCGCGAGCACGTTCGTGAAGCCCGCGCCGCATGCGGAAGCGATCTCCACGAGCTCCGGAAGCGAGTCCTGTCCGAAGGTCGTGTACAGCACGTCGACCAGTGAGCCGCCGCAGACGACAGGCACGAGCTCCGCGCCACCGCGCGCAGCCTCCGCGCCGCCGCGCGCAGATTGAAGCGCGAGTCGCACGATGCGGGTCACTCGCGGATCGTGAATTCCCTCGCCGCGGAGCAGCGCGAGCAGCGGCTGGAAATCGTCGGGGCTCACGACCTTCGGCAGCGCGTACAAGCGCTCGAGCTCCGCCAGCCCGTTCTCGCGTTCGCGCAGTCCGCGCGCAGGGAGCGCGCGCAGCACGAGATCCTTGAGACGCAGCGCGCGTACTTCGGGCGCGTGTTCCCCCGACCACCAGCCAGACTCCTCGCGCCACAAGGACAGCGGGTCGCTGCGCGGGCGCGGATAGCGCTGCCAGCGGTTGGTATCCGCGAGCGCGCGCGCCATGTCGCAGATGCGTTCGAACCACGGCTCGCTCGCACCCGCGCCGAACACGAAGCTCTTTCCGCGCCCGGCGACCTCGAGATCGAACGTGCGCTCGCCTGAGCCACGGTGACCGCGTACTCCCGGAAGCCGTTCGGCCCCGAACACGCCTTCGCGGCGCAGCACCGTGAGCGCGTCACGCGCTTCTGCGTCGGTGAGGTACAGCACGTCGCGCGCGTCCGGACGGTCGGCGCCCTCGCCCGCCGCAGTGCCGGTCATCAGAACGAGATCCACCGCGGAACCGCCCGACGCCACAGCGGATTCGCCCGACGAGCGGAGGTGCACCACGAGGGTCCCGGCATCCGCGTCCTCGACCTCGATGTGTGCGCGGCGCGCATAGAAGCGCTCGCGCGCGCTGAGCCACCACGAGACCCACCGTGGTCCGTCGCTGCCGAAGTCTTCGCCCGAGAGCAGCTTGAGCCGCCGCAGCGCCGGGCTCGAGAGCGCCGTGAAGTCGTCGTGGTACTGCTGGCCCGAAACGCTGACGACGAGCCTGTCGACGACCGACCGATCGAGCCAGCCCGTGGCTTTCGTGTGGGTGCTACGGAAGCCGATCCCCGCGAGAGCGGTGGCGCACGCGCCCGCGATGAACGGGCTGCTCGATTCGAGGCCGGCGAGCAATGCTTCCGCGTGCGACTCATCGAGGATCGGTGTGAGCTGAAGATCCTCGCGCTCGACCAGCGCGAGCAGCGCGTACGAGCCTTCGCGCAGGATCCATCGCTGCCGGAACGCGCGCCCGAGGAGCTCCGCGTCGAGAGCCGGATCGCGACTCGCGGCCAGGAAGGACAACGCGGCGGACGCCACCTTCGCCGTGGGATCGGAGAGGCGCGTCAGCAGGAGCTCGGTGACCGACGGATCGTCGATCGAAGCGATGAGCCCGAGCGCGCGCAGTCGCGTCTCGCCCTGCTTCGAGCCGAAGAGCGGCGTGAGGATGGGCAAGAGCTCGGGCCCGGTCACTGCACGCAGCTGGCGCTCCGCGGCCGTGCGCACGCCGGCGTGCGGCGATTCCAAGAGACTCGCGAGAAAGCGCGGCGAGACGAGCACCGGATCGAGCTCGACGAGGAGCTCGAGGAGCGCCGGACCAGCCGATCCGGGCGACTTGCCGCGCACGCGTTCGGCCACGAGCTCCGCATCGGACTTCGACGGCGATCCGAGCAGCACGCGCGCCGCGGCGAGCACGACTGCGGATTCGGGACGGGAGAGTGCGGACCGAGCCGCATCGAGGCCCGCGTCCTGCAGCGCGATGAGTTGCTCCGCGGCGCGCACGACCCTTGGATCCGAGTGGTCGCGCACACGTGCCAGACCCGCGAAGATCGCTGCCGCCGTGGCGCGCTGCGCGGCATCGACCGAGGGCTGCGCTTCCGCGGATGAAGCGGCCGCGACGTGCGCAACCTCTTGCGCAGCCGGGGCCGGCGGCGGGCTCGGAGCAGGCCGCTGCGGTCGCACGACCGCTCGCCCGGGCAGCGGCAACGAAAGTCCGCCCACGCCTTCACGGCCGCTGGCACTCAGTCCCGGCAGTCGATCCGGCGGCTTCTGTGCTGAGTCGCGCTGACACGTGGAACACCACGCGATCTCGAACCCCTCCTCGTCGCGCCGGCCGTCGCGCGCCGAGACGTAGTTGCGCTGGCCGCAGGTGCGGCAAACGAGGAAGGACGCGATGTGACCGCTCGCGCGCGCGGGGTTTTGCTTCGGGAGCTCGACCTGCGCCGTGGCGCTCCGCGGGCACACGAGCGCGGCGAGGACGAACACGGCGGCGAGAGATCGGCGGGGGTCCATGGAGCCCGGGCCTAGCCCGCGGCAACCCGCGAGGATACGCAATCCAGGATTGCGCGGCACGGCGCCGCCCGGGGTTGCGCGGCACGAGGCCGCCCGGCAACGTGGCCGGCCCCATGTCGCATCCCGCTCCGGCCACCCCGCTGCGCGTCGCCAGCTTGCTCCCGAGTGCGACGGAGATCGTCTGCGCGCTGGGCTTCGAGGACGCGCTCGTCGGCGTCTCCCACGAGTGCGACTTCCCTGTCAGCGTCGTGGGACGGCCTGTCCTGACGTCGACGCGCATCCGTCAGCCGCCGTCGAGCGCCGCCATCGACCAAGACGTGCGCGCGCTCCTACGTGGCGCGCTCGCGGTGTACGACGTCGACCTCGACGCGCTGCGAGCGGCCGCACCCGACGTGATCGTCACGCAGGACCTGTGCGACGTGTGCGCCGTGTCGCTCCGCGACGTCGAGCGCGCGGTCAGCGAGCTCGCCGGCCCGCGTGCGCGCATCGTGAACCTGCACCCGCTGCGCCTGTCGGACATCTGGGCCGACATCGAACGCGTCGGCACGGCGCTCGATCGTACGCGCACAGCTCGCGAGCTGCTGCAGAGTCTCGACCGCCGCGTGCAAGCGGTCGCGCAGCGCAGTCGAGCGATCCGCGCGCGGCCGTTCGTCCTCACGATCGAATGGATCGACCCCGTGATGATCGGTGGAACGTGGATGCCCGAGCTCGTCGAGCTCGCGGGAGGACGCGCACTCGTCGCGCGCGCCGGTGATCGCGCCCCGACGTTGACGCTGGCCGAGCTCGCTCGGCTCGATCCGCCGCCGGATGTCGTCGTCGTGAAGCCGTGTGGTTTCGCGATCGATCGAACGCTGTCGGAGATCGACGCGCTCGATCGACTCTTCGCAGCGCTCGATTGGCCGGCGATCGCCAACGAACGTGTTTGGATCGCGGATGGCAACGCGTACTTCAATCGCCCGGGTCCGCGCATCGTCGACTCTCTCGAGATCCTGGCAGCATGCACGCATCCGGAGGAGTTCGCCGATCTCGCGGACCGATACCGCGGCGCGTTCCGAAAACTCGCGCCGCCGACGCGCCGATAGGACATTGCATTCTGCTCCGCAAACGGTGGTTCGCGGAGTGCATGCACGGCCCGCTGCCGATAGCAGTGCCGAAACCGCAAGTAACTTGCCCCTAAAGACTTACAGTTTCGTGGACGAGTTTTCGACCGAGCATCTTGCGGTGCCCAGCCAGCGCGGCATAGCGACACAGTTCAGTCGGCCAGTCGAGGCTGGAGAGAAAGAGGGCGGGCGATGCATGTTCTCGCGTTCGTCAATCAAAAGGGTGGCTGTGGAAAAACCACGACCGCGGTAAATCTCGCCGCCGCGTTGGCGCGCAGCGGGGAGCGCACGCTGCTCGTCGATCTGGATCCGCAAGCGCACGCGACGCTCGCGCTGGGAGTCGCGATCGAAGACGAGCCATCGCTCATCGACGTCCTCAATGAACGAGTGACGCTGTCGGAGTCCGTCGTCGCCGTATCCGGCGGGTTCTACCTCGCTCCCGCGACCGCGGAACTCGGTGAGTTCGAAGACACCGCCGCGCGCTCCGTGCAGCCCGAGCAAGTCTTGCGGCGTGCTCTGGCGCAGTGCGCGCTCTCGTACGACTTCGTGCTGCTCGACTGTCCGCCGCGTACGGACGGCGTGCTCGCAGCGAACGCAGTGCGCGCTGCGGACACCGCCGTGCTCGTGATCGAAGCGGGAACGTTCGCACTCCAAGGTGCGCTGCGCGCCATCGACCTCCTCGAGGCGACCGCGGCGACACTCGAGCAGCCGTTCGCCCTGCGCGGCGTCGCGACGCTGTTCGACAAACGCCTGCGGATCGCGCGCGAGCTCCTCGTCGGGATGCAAGCGCAGCTCGGACCGCTGCTCTTCGACACCGTGATCCACACGAGCGTGCGCTTGCGCGAGGCGGCCGCGGCCGGCGTGCCCGTGCACGTGCTCGACCCAGAGAGCCGAGCCGCGTCCGATTTCCAAAGCCTCGCGGCCGAGGTCGTGCAGCACGCGCGCGCGACGCCCCGGCAGGCGTGGATCGAGAGTGCTCCGCGCACGGTTCGCGCGCCCAGTGCAAGGCCCGCGGGAGGGCGCCCCATCCAGCCGCACACCGTCGCCGAACCCCTATCGATCTGAGGTCTTCCGATGGATGAGATGGCTCTCTTGTGCAACTTGCATGCGGACGGTCCGACAACGCTGAGGGTGCTGCGTCGGGCTGGACTGCAGACGCTCCCGCAGGTGTCCGCCGTCGATGTTCGCAAGCTCGCAGACACGCTCGGTGTGTCGCCGTCGTTCGCGCGACGCTTCGCTCGCGAAGCGCGCCTTCTCGCCGGCCGCATGGGTAGCGAGGGACTCGACGTGGAGGAAACGGCTCCGATCGCAGCGGCCGAAGCGGTGCGGACAGCGGAGGCAGCGGCCGGTGAACCGGCGCGCGGGCGGCTCGCGCACACTCCCGTCGCACGCGAGCTCCTTCCGCCGACGGAAGACGCTGCTCCGCCGCGGCCGAAATCCGTGCTCGCGCGGCCGGCGATCGTGCCTTCGACCGGCACGCGCCTCGTCAGCGGCCTCATCGCGGGGCTCGATCGGCAAGCGTGCGATCGGCTCGTCGCGCACGGGATCCGCACGCTGGAAGAGCTCGCGGTCGCACCGGGTCTCGCGCTCGCGCGGCGACTCGAGATGCCGTTGCCGCGCCTCTTCGACCTGCAATACCTCGCGCAGCAGCGACTCAAGACGCCGGCGCCCACCGACCCAGAACCGGAGGCCACCGCCCCGCGTGAGCGCGAATACGTCCTGCACCCCAGTGCGCGTGCAACGACGTCACGCAGTGCGAGCGAGTTGCCCGCATGGCGCTCGGACATCGGGCACTTGCAACCGCCGCTGCACGTTCCGGTGCCCGTGGATTCCGAAGTGGCGGGCCCGTTCGCATGACACGAAGCCTCGGGGAACACCTAGACGGCACGCCGTCTCGACGTTCCCCGGACAACCAGGTCGATCTTCCCAAGCAGCGGTAGCCGCTCGTTCGCGGACTCCGTCAGCCAGTCTCCTAACTCCCAGACGCACTGCAACCCGCAGGAAAGTTTCCCATGGCGATCAAGACCAACATCAATAGTCAGACAGGCAAATTCGTCTTCGTCTCCGGAATCAATGGCGGCCGTGAAGTCTTCTTCGGCCGGCCGATCGACGAGCCGTTCGGCGACTCGATCACGATCGAAGGCAAGGCGATCAACTTCACGCCGCAAGGCGCGCTCGTGCTGCGACCCTTCGCGACGATGTGCACGTTCCCGACGAAGAGCCCGACGTGTCAGATCCAGCAGATCACGAACGCCGAGGCGATCACCGAGGTACAGACGCTCTTCAACACTTCGATCCCCGCGGTGAGTCGGGCGAGCTTCCCGCTGACCTTCCGCTGGGTGGAATCGGCGCTCTTCAACTTCGCGAACGCGACCGGCTTCGGGTTCGGCTCGAGCGGCAGCTCGTTCCCGCGCTTTGGCTTCGCACGGCCTGAGTTCAAAGGCTTCTCGAACGCGTTCTCCGGCTTCTTCGACGGCTTCACGCAGAGCGCCGAGCAGTTCCGCCGCGCCCTGTATCAATCGCCGCAAGTCACGAGCTCGCGCGAGCTCGACAAGCTGACCGAGCTCGAAGGCGACCTGTGCATCGAGGTCGGCAAGATCACCAACCAAGTGGCGGTCAAGTTCAATCAGCTGATCAGCCGGAACAACGAGATCGTGCAGTACTTCGAGTCGATCCAAGGCTTCGCGATGCCGCTGCCGACGACCACCACGATGGGCGGCTGGTGCTACCTGATGAATCGCCTGTCGATCGCGAAGAACTGGGCCAAGAAGTACGGCAAGACGCCGCTCGTGCGCGAAATCAACGCGCTGACGAAGGACGGCATCACCGGATTGAATGAGATCATCCTCGAGCACGCCAGCTCGCTCGACACGCTGATCACCGAGACGTTCGCGCAGTACGGCATCGTGTACGAGGCCTACGGCGAGATGTCGCCGTTCGCGAACTACACGACGCCCTACTCGGGCACGATCGAGAATTACGAATTCGCCGGCACGCCGAGCTACGCCGGCGCTTCGACCTGAGCACTCCACGACATCGGAGCCACCGCTGGGCGCCGGGCCGCGAACGCGCGGTCCGGCGCTTTCGTTTTCTCCCTCGGACCCCGACGCGATCAGCGCTCGGCGCCGTCGGAGTGCTCGTGGGCGACGTACGTCTGGTGCAGATGAACGGGCGTCGTCGCCCTGCGCATGCGGAGGTTGAGCATCTCGACGAGGAGCGAGAACGCCATCGCGAAGTACACGTACCCCTTCGGAAGGTGCTGACCGAGGCCCTCCGCGACGAGCATCACGCCGATCAAGATCAGGAACGAGAGCGCGAGCATCTTCACGGTCGGGTGCCTTTCGACGAAGTCCCCCACCGCGCCGGCGAACACGAGCATCACGCCGACCGCGACGACGACGGCGGTCACCATGATCGCGAGGTGCTGCGCCATGCCGACTGCCGTGATCACGGAGTCGAGCGAGAACACGACGTCGAGCACGAGGATCTGGACGATCACCGAGCCGAACGTCACCGCCTTCTTGCCCGAGCCGTGCGCGTGTTCCGCGCCCTCCAGCTTGTCATGGATCTCCCACGTCGCCTTCGCGATCAGGAACAACCCGCCGCCGAGGAGGATCATGTCACGCCCAGAGATGTCGTGCCCCGCCACGGCGAACACGGGATCGGTGAGCTTCATCACCCAGCTCAACGCGAACAGCAGCCCGACGCGCATCAGCATGGCGAGCGCCAGCCCGATGCGCCGCGCGCGCGCGCGCTCCGCCAGCGGCAACTTGCCGGTCAGGATCGAGATGAAAACGATGTTGTCGATGCCCAGCACGACCTCGAGGAGGGTCAGCGTGAGCAGAGCGATCAGGTTCTGGGTGGTGAGGATGTCGCTCAACGTCGAGCTCTCCGTGCGGCCGGTGCGGTCGAGCACGCCGGCGATCGGCGGCCCTTGAAGCGGCAGTCGTACGCGACCGCACGGCGCGCGTTCAAGCGAGAACGGGGAGCGCGAGGCCGGCCGGAGAAATTTCCGAAGCCTCATCTTGACGATCCGCCACGGCCGATGCATATTCTTGCATCTCGCTGCAACACATATGCACGCCCCGACAAAGACCTCGAGCCCCGCCAAACGCGAGCTGCGCCGCCAGCGCATCGCGCATTTCGTGCGCTCGCAGCGCGTCGCGAACCAGCAGCAGCTCCTCGGGCTCCTGGCACAAGAGGACCTCGTCGTGAACCAGGCCACGCTGTCGCGCGACATCCGCGACATGGGCCTCTTGAAAGGTCGCGACGGCTACGAATTCCCGGCGGAAGTCGCAGTGCAGGGCGCGGACGAGAGCGTCGCGCTCTACCACGCGGTCGCCACCTGGCTCGCTGAAGCGGCCGTCGCCGAGAACCTGCTCGTCTTGAAGACCCCGCCCGGCGGCGCGTCTCCACTCGCGCTGGCGCTCGACCACGACCGCTGGAAGGGCGTCCTCGGCACGATCGCCGGCGACGACACGATCCTCGTGATCTGCAAGAGCGGCGCGGATGCGCGGCGCGCCCTGCGGCAGCTCCTCGACCTGCGGGAGCGCCGCCGCCGATGAAGCGCGTCGCCGTACTGGGCGCCTCGGGTTACACCGGGGCGGAGCTCGAGCGTTTGCTGCGACGCCATCCGAGCCTCGCGCTCGACGCGTTCATGAGCGCGCGCGAGGACGAGACACCGCCAGCCGTCGCCCCGGGCTCGGGACGCGTCATCGAACGTCTGAACTGGTCGCGTGTCGCACGCTGCCAGGGCGTCTTCCTGTGCACGCCACACGGCGTCGCCGCTCCGCTGGCGCGGCGCGCGCTCGATCTCGGTCTCGCAGTCGTCGACCTGTCGGCCGATTTCAGGCTCGCGGATCCGGCGCTGTACCAGAGCACCTACCACGCCCCGCACGCGGCGCCGGAACTCCTTCCACGCGCCGTCTACGGCCTCACCGAGCACGCACGCGACGCGGTCGCGGCAGCGCGCCTGGTCGCGAATCCCGGCTGCTACCCCACGTCCGTGCTGCTCGCGGTCAAGCCGCTCCTCGCGCGCGGGCTCGTCGCGAAGAACTCGACGATCATCGCCGACTGCAAGAGCGGCACTTCCGGCGCGGGCAAGAACCCGAGCGAGCGCACGCACTTCGCGAACGTCCACGAGAATTTCTGCGCCTACGGCGTTGGTGATCACCGTCACGGGCCCGAGATCGAGAGCCACGCCGCGCTGCGGGACGGCGTGCGCATCGCCTTCGTCCCCCACTTGCTGCCGGTTTTCCGCGGCATCCTGTCGACCATCTACGTCGAGCCGGCGGCCGGAATGACCGCGGGCGAACTCCACGCTGCGCTGCGCGACAGCTACGCCGGCGAGCCGTTTGTCCGCGTGTACGACCGCGGCGTTCCGGAGCTGCGCAACGTCCAGCTCACGAACGAGTGCCACATCGGCGTCGCGCCGTGCGCGAACCGCGTCGTGCTCGTGTCGGCGATCGACAACTTGGTGAAGGGAGCCGCCGGTCAAGCGCTCCAGAACATGAACCTCGTCCTCGGCTGCGAGGAGACTGCGGGGCTCACATGAGATGCCTCGTGAAGATCGGGGGTGCGCAGCTCGAGTTGCTCGAAGCGCGCCGCGAGCTCGCCCGCGGGTTGAAACGGGCGCGCGATCTAGGTCACGAGTTGATCCTCGTGCACGGCGGCGGGAACCAGATCCGCGCGCTCGGCAAACGCCTCGGGATTCCCGAGCGCACGCACGCGGGGCTGCGGATCACCGACGCGGAGACGGCGGACGTCGTGCTCATGGTTCTTGCGGGGATCGTGAACAAGGAGCTGGTGCACACGCTCGAGACCGAGGGTCTCCGCGCCGTCGGCCTCTCGGGTGCGGACGGAGCGACGTTTGCCGCGGAGCGCGCGCACGCGGACGGCGTCGACCTCGGCTACGTCGGCACCGTCGCGAAGATCGACACGCGCCTGTGCGAGACGCTGCTCGCCGCCGGTTTCCTGCCGGTGATCGCGACATCCGCGCCGCTCGCGCGCGGCGCGGCGGGACCGTCGGACCACTTCTACAACATCAACGCGGACCTCGCGGCGGGGCCGCTAGCGCGCGCGCTCGACGTCGACGCGCTCGTGTTCCTCACCGACGTGCCGGGCGTGCTCGATGCCGATCGCGAGCGCATCCCGTCCATCTCGCCGAGCCGCTGCGCCGAGCTGCGCGCGAGCGGCGTAATCCACGGCGGAATGATTCCGAAGGTCGAAGCCGCGCTCGCGGCGCTCGCCGAGCATCCGCGCGCTCTCGTGAAGATCGCCAGCTCCGAGGGCGCGAACGCGCTCATCGACGCACTCGAACCGTGGAGCGGAACACGCTTCACGAAGGGAGGTTGACGCGATGGACGAACACGTGATGTCGACGTACCGGCGCACCGAAGAGGTGCTCGTCGGCGGCCGCGGCGCACAGGTGTGGGACGAGAAGGGTCGCGTGTGGCTCGACTTCCTGGGCGGCATCGCCGTGTCGGCGCTCGGTCACTCGCATCCGCGTCTCGTCGAAGCGCTCCGCGACCAGGCCGGACGCTTGATCCACGTCAGCAACCTGTTCCGCCATCCGTACACCGAGGAGGTCGCGGACAGGCTCGCGAAGCTCTCCGGCCTCGAGGCGGTCTTCTTCACGAACAGTGGCACCGAAGCGAACGAGGCGGCGCTCAAGCTCGCGCGCAAGCATCACGTCAGGGCGGGATCGCCCGAGCGGCGCGGTTTCGTCGCGCTCGAAGGCTCGTTCCACGGCCGCACGCTCGGATCGCTGTCGGTCACGCACACGGCGAAGTATCGCGAGCCGTTCGAGCCGCTGATCCCGGGTGTGACGTTCGTCGCTCCCGACGACGAAACACGCCTCGCGGAGGTCCTGCGTCGCGAACGCCCGGCCGCGCTCATCGTCGAGCCGATCCAAGGCGAGAGCGGCGTGCGCGATCTCTCGTTCAGCTTCCTGCGCAAGGCGCGCGCGCTGTGCGACGAGACGGGCACCGTGCTCATCCACGACGAGGTGCAATCCGGGGCGGGCCGCACGGGCGATTTCCTCGCAGCCGACGCAGCGGGCGTGAAGCCCGACGTCGTCACGCTCGCCAAGCCGATCGGCGGCGGACTGCCGATGGGCGTGATGATCGTGAATCGCGCGCTCAGCGGGACGTTCCAACCCGGCGACCACGGCTCGACGTTCGCCGGCGGTCCGTTCGTGCTGCGCGCAGCGCTCGTTTTCCTGCAGGAGCTCGACGAGCGCGGCTTGATGGAGAACGTTCGCGCGCGCGGCGCGCAGCTCGCGACCGGACTCGCTGACTTGAAGGGCGATTTCCCTGTCATCACCGGGCTCAGCGGACGCGGCCTGATCCGCGGCGTGAAGCTCTCTCACGGAGCCGAGCAGCTCGTGCGCGATCTGCACGCCGGTGGACTCATCGCGAATCGGACCGGCGGCGACGTCCTGCGACTGCTGCCGCCGTACGTCATCACCGAAGACGAGCTCGCGCGCGGACTCGACATCTTGCGCGAGAACTTGAAGGGATTGCCGGAACGGGCGTAGTGCCTGCTTTCGCTCCAGGCGGAGAAACTCATATGACCACGCACACATTCGGAACGTTGCCCTGCAAGGACCTCCTCTCGGTCGCTCAGCTTCAAGCGGGCGACATCGAGACCATCTTCGACGCGGCCCGCACCCTGAAGACCGATCGCGGCGCGCACGAGGGCCTGCTGCGCGGCAAGCGCCTCGGGATGATCTTCGAGAAGGACTCGCTCCGAACGCGCTTCACGTTCGACGTCGGCATCCAGGATCTCGGCGGCAGCGCCGTGTTCATGGACCACCGCGACGTGCGCCTTGGCTCGCGCGAGTCGCTCAAGGACGTCGCGAAGAACCTCGAGCGCTGGGTGCACGGCATCGTCGCGCGGACGTACAAGCACCGCGCGGTCGAGGAGCTCGCCGCGAACTGCTCGATCCCCGTGATCAACGGCCTGTCGGACTATCTGCACCCGTGTCAGGGGCTCTCCGACTTCTTCACGCTGCACGAACGCTGGGGCGGCGTGAAGGGCAAGAGGATCACCTACGTCGGTGACGGCAACAACACGGCGCACTCGCTGATCCACACCGCGGCGCTGCTCGGCGCCCATATCACGGTGTGCACGCCAGAGGGCTACGAGCCGAACGCGCGCGTCATCAGCGAAGCGATGCTCATGGCGCGCGAATCGGGCTCCGACATCCGCATCCTGAACGACCCCGAGAAAAGCGTGCGCGGCGCCGATGCCGTCTACACCGACGTGTGGGCCAGCATGGGCCAGGAAGACGAGATCGAGGAGCGCGCCGCACTGTTCTCGGACTACCGTGTCGACGAAGAAATGATGGCGCTCGCCGCGCCGGATGCTGTGTTCATGCACTGCCTGCCCGCGCACCGCGGCCAGGAAGTCACGTCGCCCGTGATCGATGGCCCTCAATCGATCGTGTACGACATCGCCGAGAATCGCCTGCACGTCCAGAAGGCCGTGCTCGTGCTCCTCATGGGCTGATCCGACGTCAAGCACACCGAAGTCACACCGACCGAAAGCACTCTTTTCATGCCGAAGAAGATCGTCCTCGCCTACTCGGGCGGACTCGACACCTCGATCATCATCCCGTGGCTGCGCGAGACGTACGGATTCGAAGTCCACGCGCTCGCCGGCGACGTCGGACAAGGCGCGAGCGAGCTCGACGGGCTCGAAAAGAAGGCGCTCGCGACCGGCGCCGCGTCGTGCCGCATCGTCGACCTGCGGCGCGAGTTCCTCGAGGAGTACGTCTGGCCGTGCCTGCGCGCCCTGACGGTGTACGAGGGCCGCTACTTGCTCGGCACGAGCATGGCGCGACCGGTGCTCGCGAAAGCGCAAGTCGCCTATGCACGCGAGATGGGAGCGACGCACGTCGCGCACGGCTGCACGGGCAAAGGCAATGATCAAGTGCGCTTCGAGCTCGCGTACATGGCGCTCGCGCCGGATCTCGAGATCGTCTCGCCGTGGCGCGAGTGGTCGATCAAGAGCCGCGAGGACGCGATCGACTACGCCGCGAAGCACGACATCCCGGTCGCGGCGAGCCGCGCGAAGATCTACTCGCGCGATCGCAACCTCTGGCACATCAGCCACGAAGGCGGCGCGCTCGAGGATCCCGCGAACTCGCCGCCGGACGACGTGTGGATGCTCACGGCGTCGGTCGACGATGCACCGGACACGCCCGAGATCGTGCGCATCGGATTCGAAGCCGGCGTGCCCGTCTCGATCGACGGCCGTGCGCACGAACCCGAAGACCTCGTCGCCGAGCTCAACGCGCGCGGCGGCCGCCACGGCGTGGGACGCATCGACATCGTCGAGAACCGCCTCGTCGGGATGAAATCGCGCGGCGTGTACGAGACGCCGGGCGGCACGATCCTCGTCGAGGCGCTGCGTACGCTGCGCGCGCTGACGCTCGATCGCGACACCGCGCGCCTCTGTGAGCGACTCATGCCCGAGTACGCCGACCTCGTGTACACCGGCCGTTGGTTCGCGCCGCTGCGCGAGACGCTCGATCGCTTCTTCGCGTCGGCGACCGAGCCCGTCACCGGCGAAGTGCGCGTGCGCCTGCACAAGGGTCAAGCGACCGCGCTCGCGGCGACGAGCCCGAACTCGCTCTACAGCGAAGATCTCGCCACGTTCGGCGACAGCGCCAGCTTCGACCACGCGGACAGCAAGGGCTTCGTGCGCCTGTACGGCTTGCCCGGCATGGTGGCCGCAAGCGTTCGTCGGCGGTCCGGAAAGACCGGAGCTGCGCGATGAAGAACCTCTGGGGCGGCCGGTTCGACGGCGAGCCGAGCCCGAAGTTCGTCGCGTTCAACCAGAGCCTGCCCGTCGACCGGCGGCTGTGGCGAGCGGACATCACGGGCAGCCTCGCGTGGTGCAAGGCGCTGGCGCAGACCGGCGTGCTCGACGAGCGCGAGGCGCGCGAGATCGCGACGGGCCTGCGCGCCATCGCCGTCGAGATCGAGAGCGACCCGCTGTCGCTCGAGCGGTCCGCGGCCGAAGACGTCCACACGTTCGTCGAATCACGGCTGACCGCGATCGTGGGCGACGCGGCGCGCAAGCTCCACACGGGACGCTCGCGCAACGACCAGGTCGCGACGGACCTGAAGCTCCACCTCAAGTCGCGCGCCGCCGATCTCGACGCGCGGCTCGTCGACTTGGTCCGAGCGCTGGTCGAGCTCGCCGAGCCCAACGCCGCGCTGCCCATGCCCGGCTACACGCACATGCAGCGCGCGCAGCCGATCACGGTCGGCCACCACCTGCTCGCGTACGTCGAGATGTTCGCGCGCGATCGCCGCCGGCTCACGGACGCGGCCGCGGGCTTCGACAGCTCTCCACTTGGAAGCGGCGCACTGGCTGGGACGGCGTTCCCGATCGATCGCAAGGCCCTCGCCCAGGACCTGGGATTCGCAAGCGCAACCGCGAACAGCCTCGACGCCGTCAGCGATCGCGACCACGCGTGCGAGCTCGCGTTCGTGTGCTCGCTCGCGATGGTGCACCTGTCGCGCTTCGCGGAAGACTGGATCTTCTTCGCGAGTCACGAAGCGCGGTTCCTCGAGCTCTCCGACGCCGTCGCGACCGGCTCGAGCTTGATGCCGCAGAAGAAGAATCCCGACGGGCTCGAGCTCGTGCGCGGCAAGACCGGTCGCGTGCTCGGCGATCTCCAGGCGCTGCTCGTCACGCTGAAAGGACTGCCACTCGCGTACGACAAGGACCTGCAAGAGGACAAGCCGGCGCTCTTCGACGCGCTCGACACGACCGAAGCGTGCCTCGAAATCGCGGCGCTCGTCGTGCGCAACGCGCGCTTCGACGCCGACCGCTGTCGCAACGAGGCCAACCGCGGCTTCGCGAACGCCACCGATCTGGCCGACCTGCTCGTGCGGCGCGGCATCCCGTTCCGCGACGCGCACGAGCGCGCCGGTCGTGTCGTGCGCGCGGCGCTCGACGCCGGCGTCGAGCTCGACGCGCTGCCGGACTCGGTACGCGAGCGACTGCTCCCCGAGCTCAGCTCGCTCGGCGCGAAGAGTTGGGCGAACGAGCTCTCGGTCGAAGCCGTGCTCGCGCGTCGCAGCAGCCTCGGTGGAACGGCACCCGATCAAGTGAAGTCACAAGTGGAAGCGTGGAAGGAACGACTGAGAACATGGACACCCCGATCCTGACGAAGAACCGAGTCAGCGACTCGCGGCCGGTGTTGCCGTCCGGTTTCAAAGCCGGCGCGCTGCACTGCGGCATTCGCCTGAAGAAGCAGAAGCTCGATCTCGGTCTGATCGTGGCCGACGAAGCGTTCCCCGCTGCGGCGCTCTTCACGCGCAATCAGCTGACCGGCGCGCACGTCACGACGTGCCGCGAGAGCCTGAAGAAGTCGAAGGGCAAGGTGCGCGGTCTAATAGTGAACTCGGGCAACGCGAACTGCTCGACGGGCGCGGAAGGCCTCGAAGACGCGCGCCGCGTGCAGGGATCGACGGCGGAGCTCATCGGCTGTCCACCCGAGCAAGTGCTGTTCATGAGCACGGGCGTGATCGGTGCGCGCCTGCCCGTTGAACGCATCTTGGACGCGTTGCCCGCGCTCGTGTCGGGCGTGAACGAACGCGGACTCGGCGACTTCGCGCAAGCGATCATGACGACGGACCTCGTGCCGAAAGTGCGCACGCTCTCCGTCGAGGACCGATCGGGTCCCCCGTTTCGCGTCACCGGCGTCGCCAAGGGATCGGGGATGATCCACCCGAACATGGCGACGATGTTCGCGTTCCTCCTCACGGACGGACCGCAGATCAAGGACGCGAACGCATTCCTGCGCAGCGTCGCCGCGAAGAGCTTCCACCGCCTCACCGTCGACGGCGACACCTCGCCGAACGACACGGTGCTCCTTTGGAACTCGCGCGGCGGCGCGCCGAGCAGCGCGCAGTCTCCGGCGCACGACGACATCCAGGCGCGGTCGATCCTCGAAGTGAGCCAGGAGCTCTGTCGCGCGATCGCCGCCGATGGCGAAGGCGCCACGCGGCTGATCACCGTGCAAGTCTCCGGCGCTCCGAGCGCCGAGATCGCGGCGACGGTCGCGCGCACGATCGCGACGAGCCCGTTGATGAAGACCGCGGTGCACGGACGCGATCCGAACTGGGGCCGGATCCTCGCGGCGGCGGGACGATCGGGCGTCGAGTTCGACACGGATCGTGCGCGCGTGTGGATCGGCGAAGCGGACGTTTTCTCTAACGGCAAGCCGCACCCCGAGAACGAGCCGGCCGCTCACCTTCACCTGCTCAACAATCACGAGGTGATCCTGGGTGTCGACCTGGCGATCGGAAGCGCTTCGGCCGAAGCCTGGACCTGCGACTTCTCCGCCGACTACGTGCGGATCAACGCGGACTACCGTTCGTAGCCAGGCGCCGCGACGTCACGATTCTCTGCGGTCGGCCCAGTTCGGCCGCTCGATCGCCGAACGCTCGATCCCCTCGCGGAGCGCGGAACCAACCGACGGATCGAGGAGTCATAACGCGCGGCGATCCGAGCGGACGACTCCGATGCGCCGAGGGGGTCCTCACGCCGCGGGTCCCGCCGCTGGCGCCGAGCGTCCGAGCCGGCCGCCACAATGCAACTCCCCCGCGAAAGGCGTGATTTCGAGCGTTGCGGGGTTTGGGGGGTGGCGTTACCCTGCACCTAAGAGGTTGCGCCTGGGACTCTACCGTGTCCAGGTGGCGTGTCGATCCGACCCGAGTTGGCCGACCACAGGTTTCGAGGGGCAGCCTCCGGTTTCTTTGCTTGCCAAGCTCCCGGGCTCATCGCGTCCGATGGCCCGCCCCCCATACATCCATTGAGGTGCCTCAGATGAGATCCCCGTTCACTCGCAGTTTCACACAGCTTTCGGCCGCGGCCGCGCTGCTC
>JANOFY010000417.1:0-4837 GCA_031413895.1 Planctomycetota bacterium
GTACTGCACCGGAATCGCGGGGGCCGAGAGTCGCTTGCGCACGTCCGCCACGACGCGCAGGAAGTTCGCGCCCGCGCGATCGAGCTTGTTCACGAACACGAAGTACGGCACGTGGTGGCGGCGCATCTGACGCCACACCGCCTCCGACTGCGCCTGCACGCCCATCACCGCGTCGAGCACGAGCACCGCGCCGTCGAGCACGCGCATACAGCGCTCGACTTCGACCGTGAAGTCCACATGGCCGGGCGTATCGATCAGATTGATCGTGTGACCGCGCCAGGGGATCGTCGTCGCGGCTGCGGTGATCGTGATCCCGCGCTCGCGCTCTTCGGCCATCCAATCGAGGACCGCGGTGCCTTCGTCGACGTTCCCGAGACGATGCTCGACACCCGAGTCGAACAGGATGCGCTCGGACACCGTCGTCTTTCCGGCATCGATGTGCGCTGCGATCCCGATGTTGCGGAGGCGCGCGAGATCCATGCGCGCATGGTAGCGACCGTGGGACGTTCGGCGCGCGCGAGAGCAGGCGCGGCTCAGCGCGCGAGCGCAGGCGCGCCTTAGCGCGCGAGCATCGGATTCTGCCGCAGGAACTCGTCTGCCCAATGGTAGTGCGCAAGGAGCTCCGGCGCCGGCTCACCGAGCAGCGCGAGCGCGGCGTAGAGCGCCTCGATCGACGCGAGACCCTGCGTCGGATCCTGGAAGAGCTTGCTCTTGCGCGGATACGCGGACACGAGCTGCGGCAGCCGTCGGCGCGGCGGATTGCCGTCGATGGTCGCGAGCAGCAGATCGACTTTGCGCCACGCGCAATCGACGAGCAGCAGCCCGCGCCCGTGATCGGCGCGCGAGAGCGGCTCACCGTCTGGATGGAGCAAGATCCGCTGGCCCGCGGCGATGCGTCGATCTGCGCGGTACGTGACGAACTCGACGCCGCTCATCCCGTGCAGCGGCGTGAGCGAACACTTCTTCGCGGACTCGCGCGGATCGCGCAGGATCAGGATGTCGAGGGCCACGAGAGCGACGCTACTCCGTTCGAGCGCCGCGAACGCCGGTCTGCGTGTGCTGCGGGCGCCGACTCGCGTGCGGAAACCGCGTGTACGCGGCCGCGCGACGCGCACCCGGGAATGACGACGCCCCGCTTTCGAGTGGCGAAAGCGGGGCGCGCAAAGACATCGAACTCGGCTGGAGCCGCAGAACTAATTCGCGTAGTGGCTGTACGCCTTGTTCGCCTCGGCCATCTTGTGGACGTTTTCCTTCCACTGCACCGACGTGCCGGTGCCCGAGTACGCATCGGCCAGTTCTTCGGAAAGTCGCTTGGCCATCGGCTTGCCCTTCTTCTTGCGGGCGTTGTCGACGAGCCAGCGGATCGCGAGGCTTTGCTGGCGGTGGCGGCGCACTTCGCGCGGCACTTGGTAGTTGGCGCCGCCGACGCGCTTGCTGCGCACTTCGACCATCGGGCGCACGTTCTCGATCGCGCGCGTGAAGATGTCGACTTGATCGGTGACGTCGGGAAGCCGCTTCTGCGCGAGGTCGAGCGCCTCGTAGAAGATCCCCTGCGCGGTGGTGCGCTTCCCGTCCCACATGATCTTGTTGATGATCTTCGTGGCGAGCATCGATCCGAACTTCGGATCGGGCTTCAAGAGAACAGCGGTCGACTTGTAGTTGCGCGGCATGACGAGGTCCTACTTCTTGGAGCGCTTGGAGCCGTACTTCGAGCGACTCTTCGTCCGCCCGTCGACACCGGACGTGTCGAGCGTCCCGCGCAGAATGTGATAACGCACACCGGGCAGGTCGCGGACGCGGCCGCCGCGCACGAGCACGACCGAGTGCTCTTGCAGGTTGTGTCCTTCACCGGGGATGTACGCCGTGATTTCCTTGCCGTTCGAGAGGCGGACGCGGGCCACCTTTCGCAGCGCCGAGTTCGGCTTCTTGGGGGTCTGCGTCTTGACGATGAGGCAGACGCCCCGCTTTTGCGGGCAGCCCTCGAGCACGGGCGATTTCGAGCGATTGACGACCTTCCGTCGTCCCTTCCGCACCAGTTGATTGATCGTGGGCATGTTCTAGTCGGTCCCGGTCCGCGCTTTCGGCGCGTCGTATCTCTGCGCGCGATGTCTCGGCCGATCGGCGCGCGGGCGCCGGCCAGCCGATGTCCGGCCCGCCGGCAAATGCGGCGAGCATTCTAGGCCCACGACCCGCGCGGTCAAGGATCGGGCCGGTTCATGGAGGAGCCGAGACGTCGGTTTCGCCATCAGACCTCGGCGTCGCCGACGGACTCCCCGTCGAGCTTCACGTCGTCGCCATCCTCTTCGTCGTCATCGTCGTCGTCGAGCAGCGTTTCCGCGGCCACGATCGAGCGGGTCGGCCCGCCGATCGACGCGGCAGCCGAGCGCGCGCCCTCCGAACCCGTCGCGGCGAGCGCCATCTCGGGCTCGCTGGCGAGGGACGACAGACCACCGGAGAGCAGCGCCTCCATGTCGGCGTCGAGGCCGGCCGGCGTGAATCCCACGCTCGCGCCGATCTCTCCGAAGTCGATGTTCTTCTTCACGCGCGTCCGGTAGTGGTCGCGGAAGCCCGTGCCCGTCGGGACCATGTGGCCGAGGATCACGTTCTCCTTGAGGCCGACGAGATGGTCACGGCGGCCCGCGATCGCGGCTTCCGTCAACACCTTCGTGGTCTCTTGGAAGCTCGCGGCGGAGATGAACGATTCGGAACTCAGGGCCGCCTTCGTGATGCCGAGCAGGAGCGTCTGACCGTTCGCCGGTTTCTTGCGCTCCTTCCGCAGCTTGTCGTTCTCGCGACGGAAGCGGAACTTGTCGACGACTGCGCCGGGGAGGAACTCGGAGTTGCCCGGATCGGTGACCTGCACCTTGCGCATCATCTGCGCGAGGATCGTCTCGATGTGCTTGTCGTCGATCGTCACCGATTGGCTGCGGTAGACGTTCTGCACTTCGCGGAGCAGGTAGCCGAGCACTTCTTCTTCACCGCGGATGCGCACGATGTCGTGCGGATCGAGCGGTCCGTCGACCAGCGGTTCACCGGCGCGCACCTCGTCGCCTTTGTGGACGCGCAAGTGCTTGCCTTGCGGCACGGCGTGTTGCTGTTCCTCGATGACTTCGCCTTTCGGGCCCACGGCGCGCACGATGATCGTCCGCTTGCCGCGCTTCTTCTCGCCGAGCTCGATGACGCCGTCGATCTCCGACATGATCGCCGGCTCCTTCGGACGCCGAGCTTCGAAGAGCTCGGTGACGCGCGGCAGACCGCCGGTGATGTCCTGCGTGCCGGCCGCTTCGCGCGCGGTCTTCGCTAGGAGTTCGCCCGGCGCGATCGCGGCCTTGTCTTCGACCTCGACGTACGCGCGCTCGGGAATCGGGTACAGCGCGAGCGCTTGCCCGTTCTTGTCCTCGAGCACGAGCTGCGGGTGAAGGTCGCCCTTGTGCTCGATCACTTGCTTGCGAACCGTGCCGCGGCGGGCATCGCGCTCGACCTTCAGGGTCTTGCCTTCGATCAGGTCTTCGTAGCGGATGCGCCCCGCGAACTCCGCGAGGATCGGCACGTTGTGCGGGTCCCAGCGGCACAGCACGGCGCCCGGTTGAATCTGTTGCTGGTCCTTGACCAGCATCTCGGCTCCCGTCGGGATCGCGTACCGGTCGATCTCGCGGTTGCGAGCATCGAAGAGGCACACCTCGCCGTTGCGGTTGAGCACGACGCTCTGCCCGGCCGAGTTCGTCACGACCTTCAGGTTCGTGAACACGACCTTGCCGGCGCGCTTCACCTTGCGCTCGGATTCTTCGACCGAGCGGCTGGCCGTGCCGCCGATGTGGAACGTGCGCATCGTGAGCTGAGTGCCAGGCTCACCGATCGACTGCGCGGCGATGATGCCGACGGCGAGGCCCCGCTCGGCGATCGAGCCGCGCGACAGGTCCATTCCGTAGCAGCGAGCGCACACACCCAGCGAGGCTTCGCACGAAAGAGGCGAACGCACGAGGATCTTCTCGTAGCCGAGCGATTCGAGTCGCTGAGCGATCTCCTCGGTGATCAGCTCGTTCTCCCGAACGATCTCCTCGTCGTTGTTCAGGACGTCGCGAATCGTCGTGCGGGACACGCGACCGCGGATCCCGCGGGCGAGCGTCACGGCGACCTTCTCGCCTTTGTAGACGACCGACTTCGTGACGGCGTTGAGCGTGCCGCAGTCCTCGAGCGTGATCACCACGTTCTGTGCAACGTCCGTGAGCTTCCGCGTGAGGTAACCGGCGTCGGCGGTCTTGAGCGCCGTGTCGGCGAGACCCTTGCGCGCGCCGTGGGTGGACGAGAAGTACTCGAGAACTTTGAGACCTTCGCGGAAGTTGGCCTTGATCGGCGTCTCGATGATCTTGCCCGACGGCTTGGCCATCAGACCGCGCATGCCGCCGAGCTGGCGGATCTGGTCGATCGAACCCCGCGCACCCGACGACACCATGCAGTACAGCGGGTTCACGTAGCCCGAGTCGTCGCTGAAATCGTCGTGGAGAACCTTCATCAGGTCGTCGCCGACGAGCTCGCGAGCGTGTGTCCAGAGGTCGACGATCTTGAGGTAGCGCTCGCCCTCAGTGATGACGCCCTTCTGGAACGCCTTTTCGATCTTCGTGATCAATCAAGATCAGCAGATTTTGCTGCAAGTCTTCATCGAGATACGTTTCCATTTTTTGATTATGGCCAATGGGCGGCACACCGCCAATCGCAAAGAGTGCGAATTGTCCAATGTCTCGGTGCGTCCCAGACCGATTGCCCCGCCCATTGCCGAACGTGGACCCGAAACCTCGCTCGTTTCCCCGCCAGTTGTCGGCCCGGCCAACCGGCCGCG
>JANOFY010000418.1:0-7912 GCA_031413895.1 Planctomycetota bacterium
CGATCCGCGTGCGCGACGTCGCGACGGCCGAGGATCTCGATGACAAAGTCGAGTTCGCCAAGTTCTCCGGCCTGGCGTGGATGCGCGACGGTTCGGGCTTCTTCTACAGCACGTATCCGGATCACGACACGAGCGGCAAGACCGCGCTGAAACATCATCGACTCCAATTCCATCGCTTGGGGACGCCGGCAGCGGCGGATCGACTCGTGTACGCCGATCCCGAGCATCCCGACTGGGGCTTCGGCGGCACCGTCACCCACGACGGCGAGATGCTCGTGATCTCGATCTGGGAAGGAACCGAGCCGAAGAACCGCGTCTACGTCCAAGACTTGCGCGCGATTGATGCACCGGTCGTGAAGCTGCTCGACGATTTCGACGCGGAGTACGACTTCATCGGCAAGGATCGCGGCCGGCTCTTCTTCAAGACCGACCTCGGGGCCGCGCGCGGCCGCGTGATCGCGATCGACTTGGAGCGCAGCGCACGCGAAAACTGGCGCGAGATCATCCCCGAGACGAAGGACACGCTGGAGTCGGTGCGCTTCGCGGGCGGACACTTGATCGCCACGTATCTCACCGACGCGTACAACACGCTGCGTGTCTTCCATATAGATGGCCGGCTCGCACACTCGCCGAAGCTGCCGGGCCTGGGTTCGCTTTCGCCGCTCGAAGGCGAGCCCGACGACGACGAGGTCTTCTTCTGGTTCTCCAGCTTCTTCCAGCCGACGGCGATCTGGCGCTACACGATCTCGAAGCAGGAGCTCGCGCTCGTGCGCGATCCCACAGTGGACTTCGAGCGCAGCGAGTACGAGACGCAGCAGGTGTTCTACGCGAGCCGCGACGGTACGCGCGTGCCGATGTTCCTCTCGCACAAGAAAGGCCTCGAGCTCTCGAAGCACACGCCGTGCCTCTTGTACGGCTACGGCGGATTCAACGTGCCGATGAAGCCCGCGTTCTCGGTCGCCAACCTCGTGTGGATGGAGATGGGCGGAGTGTTCGCAGTCCCGTGCTTGCGCGGCGGCGGTGAGTACGGCCGCGAGTGGCATGAAGCCGGCACGAAGGAGCGCAAGCAGAACGTCTTCGACGACTTCATCGCCGCCGCCGAGTGGCTGATCGAGCACGGCTACACGTCGCCGAGCTCGCTCGCGATCCGCGGCGGGAGCAACGGCGGACTTCTTGTCGGAGCGTGCATGACGCAGCGTCCGGCGCTCTTCGGCGCCGCGCTGCCGGCGGTCGGCGTGCTCGACATGCTGCGCTACCACCGCTTCACGATCGGCTGGGGCTGGGCGTCCGATTACGGAACGTCCGACGATCCGGAGGAACTGCGCTACTTGCTCGAGTATTCACCCCTCCATAATTTGAAACCCGGCTGCGCCTATCCGCCCACGTTGATCACGACCGGCGACCACGACGATCGCGTCGTGCCCGCGCACAGCTTCAAGTTCGCGGCGGCGCTGCAGAACGCGCAAGCGGGTCCGAATCCCGTGTTGATCCGCATCGAGACGCGCGGCGGACACGGTGCCGGCAAGCCGACGTCGATGCAGATCGAGGAGATCGCCGACCAGTGGGCGTTCTTGGTGCGCGCGCTCGACATGCACATCGAGCGCGCCAGTCCATGAGCGCACTCACACGCTCACGCGTGTGCCGTCTCGATCGGCCGGGCGCGCCTCAGGCGGCTTGGACCGGCGCACTGTGACCGCTCAGGACCTCGGCTACCTGCTCGACGAGATCCTCGAGATTGACCGGCCTCAGGATGTACCCCTGCGCGCCCGCGGCCAAGGCTTCGTCACGATAGACGCGCGAGCGGTAGAGGGTGCACGAGAGCAGGATCGGCAGCTTCTGTGAAGCGAACCTGGCGCGCACCTGGCGGCACACCTCGAAACCCGTCGGCCCCTCGAGCAGGACATCCATGAGAACTAGCGCCGGCACGCGCGCCTCCAACGCCTCGATCAGTTCCGCACCCGATCGCATCATCGTCACGTTGTAGCCCGCCATCTCGAGGAAGCTCTTGCGCGTTGCGGCGCTCTCCTGCTCATCGTGAACGAGAAAGATCTCTTGCATCGTGTTCATCCTCGAGCCGTGGTGGCGAACACCTCGGCCAGCGTCGTCTCGCCCGCGAGCGCCTTGCGGATTCCATCCTCGCGCAGCGTCACCAGCCCCTGTTCCCGCGCGAGCGCGCGCAGCTCGCCGGAGTCGCCGTTACGACGGACGATCGCCGCGAGCTCAGGCGTCATGGTGAGGAGCTCGTAGAGCCGGATCCGACCTTTGAATCCGGTGTTCTGACAGTCGCTGCAGCCGCGTCCCTCGAAGTACGGACCGCTCTCGGCCGAGAGTCCGATGCGTTCGACGAGCTCGGGCCGCGGATCGACCGGCCGGCGGCAGTCCTTGCAGATACGCCGCACCAAGCGTTGCGCGACGACGCCGCGCAACGCATCGGCGACGTGGTACGCGGGCACTCCCAAGTCGCACAGCCGCCGCACGGCCTCAGCCGTGGCGAGGCTCGACACGGACGTCAGCACGAGCGGCCCCGCCAGTGCGGCTTCCACGGCCGTGCGCGCCGTCTCCGGATCGCTGAGCTCGCTGATCATCACGACATCCGGATCTTGCCGGAGCGCCGCGCGCAGCCCGCGCGTGTAGGACAGGCCGAGGCGGCGGTTGACGCTGATCTGCGTCGCGCCGTCGACCACGAGCTCGACCGGGCTTTCGATCGTGACGAGCTTCGTGTCCGGCGCATTGAGGTGGGCGAGCAGTGCGTAGAGCGTCGTCGTCTTGCCGCTTCCCTGCGGCCCCGCCGCGAGCACGAGCCCGTCACGGCCGTACACCATGCGGCGCAGACTCTCGAGCTCGTGCGGTTCGAGTCCGATGCTCGTGAGGTTCTGCGGACGCTGCGCGACGTCGCGCAGCTTCACGACCACGCTTTCACCGAACACCGTCGGCGTCGTCGAGATGGAGAGCTCGATCTTGTGGCCACGGATCTCGGCCCGTGCACGCCCGCGCTGCGGCATGTGCTTCTCCGCCGGATCGAGGTTCGCGATGAGCTTGAGCCGCGCCGGAATCTGCCGCATCCACTGTTTCGGCAAACACACGCGATCCGACATCACGCCGTCGACGCGAAAGCGCACTTCGAGCCCTTGTAGACGCGGCTCGAAATGGATGTCCGTGGCCGCCGCCGCGAATCCCTCGTCGAGTACGGCGTGCACGACGTGGATCACGTCCTCATCGAGCTTCTCGGTCGCCGGCTCGTCTTCGTCGCGAGCAATCTCGAGCTTGACGTCCGAGCTCGCGGTATCGGGCTCGACGAGCACTTCGTCGAGCGACGGACGCGGCGGTCCTGCGTGCTTGAACACGGCGTCGATGCACGCTTCGACGTGCGCCAGCTCCGCATGCACGGCGAACACCGGGCAGTTGAGCTGCACGCTGATCGCATCGACGTTGTAGATCTCGGTCGGATCCTCCATCGCGACCGTGACGACACCCGCGATGCGATTGATCGCGATCGCTTGGAGGTTGCGCGAGCGAGCTTCGCCCAGGAGCGCGGCGACTTCACGCTGGACGATGCCCGGCGTCAGATGAATGCAATGGATCTTGCCCTGCGCACGGAGCGCATTGGCCAAGTCCGACTGCTTGACGAGGTGCAGCGCGACGAGCGCCTGTCCGAGCTTGATCCCGCGCTCCTGCTTGAACTCGAGCGCGGCGCCGAGCTCCTCGGGCGTGACGAGCCCCTCAGCGACCAGGAGCTCGCCCAAGGGCGTGCGCTTTTGAATCGAGGGACTGGCGGGTTTCACGTCGGATTTCGGCTGTTCGAACAGGGCGATCGAGACGCGGGGTCGCCGGGCGCGTCCGCGCGTCCCTGGCGCTACCGTCGGCAGTCGTTATCGGAAGGCGGAGCCGGAACGATTGAGGGCGTCCCCAGCGCGAAATCTCGCGCTGTCGGAAACCGTTTCCCAGTTCTCGACGCGACCCCTGTCTCACGCGAATCGAACAACGCACTAGAATCCAAGCGCGGTCCGCCCATTCCCCCCCCCTCGGCACGCTCACCTATGCACAACGGCACTACGCGCACTCGCTCGGTCGCTCGCTCCTTCGCTCTTTCCGCATCGCTATCGCTGGCCGCGTTGCTCGCGGTCGCCACGCACGCCCGCGCGCAAGAAGGTCCCTTCGAACCGTGGGTCGGTGAACGGGGGATCACCGAGACGGTGGCCGAGATCATGGCTCGCGACCGCTTGCTGAAACCGTGGGATCCAAGCCAAGGACTGCGCCGCGGAGAAGAGACGGAGGAGGGGTACGAGAAGCCCGTGCGGCGCAATCTGCGCGAGGATCCGAACTCGCCCGCGGTCGCATCCTGGCCGCCGACGACAACTCCGCCGCTCCCGCCGACACCGCGCTCGAGCAGCGGCGGCGGACCGCTCGCGGCGCCGCAGTCGGTCGGCACGAGTTTCCTCGCGGCGACACTCGCGCAATCAGGCTTCGTCCCTCCCGACACGGTCGGCGCCGTGAGCGCCACTCAGGTCCTCGTGTGCGCGAACGGCCGGATCAAGGTGTTCGACAAGGCCGGCGTGCTCGGCGCGCTCAACGTGACGGCCAATAGCTTCTTCAATTCGGTCCGCAATGGCTCCGACACGTCCGACCCGCAAGTCAAATACGACCGACTGAGCGGACGGTGGTTCGTGACGATCTGCAACCTCGCGACCCCGAATCGCATCCTGATCGCGGTAAGCAACAGCTCCACGATCACGACCACGTCCAGCTTCACATTCTTCTTCTTCCAGCAGGACACCGTCGCGCCGGCCGGCAACACCGGGCAGTTCGCCGACTATCCCAAGACGGGCGTCGATGCCAATGCCGTCTACATCGGCGCGAACATGTTCACCTCGACCTACGTCGGCGCGTCGGCGTGGGTCATTCAAAAAGAGCTCGGTGCTCGGTACCGGCCCGATCGTCGTCACCGCGTTCCGCAACATCGTGGCGAGCGCGGGCGGCTCGGGTCCGTTCGCTCCCACGGGGGTCGACAACGACGATCCAGCGGCGACCGAGGGCTACATCGTCGGCGTCAGCAACAACACGTTCGGCACGCTCGTTTTGCGCCGTGTGTCGAGCCCCGGCGGAGCACCGTCGATCTCCGCCAACATCTCGCTCACCGTGCCCACCACCGTCAGCCCACAGCTGCAGCCCGCGCTGGGAAGCACGTTCACGATGGATGCGCTCGATGATCGGCTCTTCGCCGCCACGATGCGCAAGAACCGGCTCAGCGGCGTTTCGAGCCTGTGGACGGCGCACAACATCGAGGTGAACTCGAGCGGCGTCGCGAGCGGCTCCGGCAGTCGAAACGGCTCGCGCTGGTATCAGATCGGCAACCTGACCGGCACGCCGACGCTGACCCAATCGGGGACGCTCTTCGACAGTGCCGCCTCGAACCCGCGCGGATACTGGATCCCGAGCGTCGCCGCCAGCGGTCAGGGGCACATGGCGCTCGGCGCGAGCTACGCCGGCGCAGCCGATCGCATCGGGATCGCGGTCGCGGGACGGCTCTCGACCGATGTACTCGGCGCGACGCAAGCGCCGACGCTCGCGGTCACGAGCACGACGAACTACAACGCCGAGGGCAGCAGCGGACAACGCTGGGGCGACTATTCGTACGTGGCCGTCGATCCGACGGACGACCAGACGATGTGGGCGTTCGCCGAGTACTGCAACGCGACGAACTCGTGGGGCGTGCGCGTGCTCCAGTTGATCGCGCCGCCGCCCGCGACCCCCGCGAGCTGCTCGCCTGCGAACCTCGTCCAAGGAGCGACGAACGTTGCGGTCGTGCTCACCGGCACGTCGAGCAGCGGCTCGGGCTTCTACGACACCGAGCCGGGGATGAACCGCATCGCAGCGAGCGTCAGCGGCGGTGGCGTGACCGTCAACTCGATCGCGTGGTCGAGCCCGACCTCGATCACTTTGAACCTCACGGTCGCGGGCGGCGCCACGCTCGGAGCGCGCACGATCACCGTCACGAACCCGGACGGACAGGTCGCTCTGTCGGCGGGCGGGATCCTGACGATCGACTCGTCCTCGTGCATCACGATCACCCAGCAGCCGAGCCCGCAGACGGCGTGCGTCGGCGGCTCCGCGTCGTTCTCGGTGACGCAATCGGGAGCACCGACTCCGACGTTCCAGTGGCGCAAGAACGGCGTCGACGTCTTCGGCGCTACGAACGCGACGCTCACGATCAATCCGGTCGCGGTCTCCGATGCCGGCAGCTACGACGTCGTGATCAGCGACGGATGCGGAACGGCGACAAGCAACGCGGCGGCGCTCACGGTCCAAGTTCCGGTCTCGATCTCGCAGCACCCCGCGGCGCAGGCCGCCTGTGCCGGCAATACGCGTCAATTCAGCGTCGTGGCAACGGGTACGCCCGCGCCCACGTTTCAATGGCGCAAGAACGCTGCGCCGATCGCCAATGGGGGGCACTACTCGGGCGTGACGACCGCGACGCTCACGGTCAGTTCGATCGCCGCAGCCGACATCGCGAGCTACGACGTCGTGGTGACGAACGCGTGCGGTGGACTCACGAGCAACTCCGCCGCGCTGACGTTCGACCTGGCCGACTCGGACGGCGACGGTACGACGAACTGCGACGACGGTTGCCCGAACGATCCAGCCAAGGTCGTGCCCGGTGTGTGCGGTTGCGGTGTGCCCGACACCGACAGCGACGGCGACGCAACTCCCAACTGCATCGACGGCTGCCCGAACGATCCGGCCAAGATCACGCCCGGTGTGTGCGGATGCGGCGTCCCGGACACCGACAGCGACGGCGACGGAACTCCCAACTGCTCCGACGGCTGCCCGAACGATCCAGCCAAGATCGCGCCGGGTGTGTGCGGATGCGGCGTGCCCGAGACCGACAGCGACGGTGACGGCACCCCCAATTGCACCGACGGCTGCCCGAACGATCCGGCGAAGACCGCGCCCGGTTCATGCGGCTGTGGCGTAGCGGACACCGATTCCGACGGCGACACCATCGCCGACTGCATCGACAACTGCGCCGCCGTCTCGAACTTGAATCAGTTGGACGCAGATCGCGACGGCGTCGGCGACGCCTGCGACAACTGCGACGCGATCGCGAACCCGCGTCAGGGAGATTGCGACGCCGACGACATCGGCGACGCGTGCGAGCTCGCGCAAGGAGCACCCGACTGCAACTTGAACGGCATTCCCGATGCGTGCGACATCGCGGACGGAAAGAGTCAAGACGTCAACGCCAACACGATTCCCGACGAGTGCGAAGGCGGTGTTGGAACACCGTTCTGCTCCGGCGATGGTTCGCTGCTCACGCCTTGCCCGTGCGCGCCGCCCGACAGCGTTCCGAATCCCCCGGCATCCGCCGGTCGCGGCTGCGCGAACTCGTTCAACTTGGCGGGAGCGCTGCTCAGCGGCGTGGGAACGACGCAGCCCGACACGGTCGTACTCAGCATAGACGTGGGCGGGAACTACTTGGGGTTCGGCTTCCTGCTCAAAGGGAGCGGCTTCGACCCGAGCGGCGTCGCATCGGGCGACGGCGTCCTGTGCATGGGCGGCTCGCTCATTCGATTCGGCAGTCACTACGCGGGCACAAACGGTGCGCCGATCGGAACGTGGACGTACCCGAATACGGTGCAGACGACGCCGATCTCGGTCCAGACGGCGCAGCCCGCGGGTCAATCCGCGCACTACCAGCTCTTCTATCGCAACGCCACGCCGGGCTTCTGCAGCCCGGCGACGACGAACGTGTCGAACGCGTACGCGATCAGCTGGCCGTAGGCGCTCGAAAAGAGACGCGGGAGTGATTCCCTCACGCGTGCGCTTGAAATCAGCGCACGCGTGCGCGACCTTCATGCCGGCGCTCATGAGTAGCACTTCGACGACTTTGATTGCGATAATGACCGTGCGTTTG
>JANOFY010000419.1:0-12722 GCA_031413895.1 Planctomycetota bacterium
ACAGACACCGTATTTCGACAGCGACGACTCCGGATCTCGACAACTCTGGGCTCTCCGCGCCCCGGTGTGCGATGAAACGAACAGGCCACGCACATCGTGCGTGGCCTTCGTGGTCCTCTCGCGCGCCTAGTACGGCGCGCCCCCGCTAACTGCTGGGAATCCCGGCGCGCCTAACGTCACTCGAACTTGACGTTCAGGTTCGTCGTGCCGGACATCTGCATGCTCTGCTCGAGGCTCAGGCTCTGGCCGCCGGCGGTGAGCTTCATCGCCATGTCCATGTTCATGTGCGCCGGGCCCGAGAGCTCGAACGAGTGCGCGCGACCCTTCGACAGGTCCCACAAGAGCTCGCCCTCGCCCTCCATCTCGAACTCGATGTCCATCGAGTCGAACGACATGCTCTCGACACCGGGCGGGGTCTTGCCCTTCTTCATCTGCTCCGACACGAGCTCGGTGATGTCCTTGGCGCTCTTGATCTTGATCGAGACGTGGATCACGGCGAGCTTTTGACCGTCGGCGTCGCGCTCGCCTTCGAACTTGCCCTTGGCTTCGCCCTCGAGCATCTCGGACAGCCAGTCCGACATGCTGCCCATGCCGGCCATGTTGCCCATGCCCATATCGTCGTCGGCGCCGTCGCTCTCGGGGACGAATTGCATGTTGCCGCCCGGGGCGAGCACGGTGACGAGCGACTTCACGTCGATGTCCCATTGGTCGCCAGCCTTCACTTCACCCTGCGGGAGCAGCGCGCGCAGGTCCATGTCCTCGTCGAGCTTCGCCAGGAGCTCTTCGTTCTCCTCGGCCGGATCGAAGGCGCGCTTGTACGACTTGTCGTCGTCGTCCCACGTGAAGATGACGGTCTTGCCGGCCAGCTCGCTCTTCGCCTTGATGTTCTTGTCGTTGTTTTGCGACTGACCCATCATCTCCATCTTGAACGCCACATCGGTGTCGTTCCCGAGCTCGTCGAAGCGTCGTTTCAGCTTCTTCGATGAACCGTCCCGGTTGGAGATGTACTCGTCGGTGACGACGATCTTTTGATCGCTGGTCACCGTCATGTCGACTTCCATCGAGGGCATCTCGTTCCCGTTCATCGTCATCGACATGTTGTCGAGCGTGAACTCGCCCTTGTTCTCGAAGGTCTTGACCGATGAGGACCCTTCGGCGGGCGCGAACTTCACGCGCGATCCGGGCCAATCGAGCGCCAAAAGTGCGGGCGCGGTCAGGGCGGCAAGGAGCAGCAGTTTCTTCGTGTGCATTGTGGCTCGAGGGGAGGGTTGCGCGGGCGGGAGCGCGCGGACGCTGGCGCCGCGCACCGACGTGCATTGCACGGAGGGTGCGCGTTGACATTCATTAGGAGACCGCCGCCTTGCCAGTGCAAGCCTTGACAAGTCCTGAACCAAGTTCGACCGTCACGGGCCCACAGGGAGGGGCCCCGGCATGAAGATCTCGATCCAATACTGCGTGCAGTGAAACTATCTGCCGCAGGCGGTCGGTCTGACCGCTGAACTGAAGCAGGCCATCGCCGGCGTCGAGGTCGAACTCTTCGAATCGCGGGGTGGTGCGTTCGAGGTCACCGTCGACGGCCGGCTCGTCTTCTCGAAGCTCGCGCTGAAGCGGTTTCCTGCCTACCAGGAGATCCCGTCGCTGCTGGAACTCTGACGCGCGCGCCGGTGTGCGTTCCGGCGTCCGATCCTGTGGGCGATCCGGGGGACGGTCCGGGAGACGGTCCGGGGGACGATCCGGGGGACGGTCCGGGGGACGGTCCGGGGGACGATCAGGGCCAGAGCCAGAACGCGATCAGCGAACACACGACGACGAACACGACCAGGCTCGTTGCCGCGGGGACGCTCTCGCCGCGGTCGGCGGACGGATTGTGCTGCATTCGAAGAACCTGCGATCGCCAGCTGGACTCTCGGGGGATCGTTGCGCGCGCGGCGCACCTGCCTGAACAAACAGATACCACGCTTTCCAGAGTTGTGGGGGGCAGTCGCGCGAAAATCCTCGGCCTCTGGAGCGTGAGACTTCGGGAACCGGCGCCGAGCTGGCCTCGTCGAACTCTGCGCGGTCCGCGCCGGCGGTGAGTGTCCCGAAAGGGATGCCTCCTCAGGAGTGGTGTGGACCCCCCCCGAACGCCAGTCGGCACATCCAACGACTGGCGTTCCCTTTGTTTCAACGGAGCCTTTTCCGAGGGGCGATCGGTGCCGGCGTGACGGTGCGTTGGCCGGGGGTCGGCACCTCGTATTCGCGGACGCCTTCTGCTATCGATCATTCGGGCCGCTCCGCGCGCTGACGCGAATCCGCGTCCTGGTCGCGCGCTCGGTCCCCCGTGCTCGCCCCCATGAAAGTAGACCTGGAGCGCCCATCCTCGATCGACCGACGGTCCGCGGACGGCCGCGCGCATACCAAGATCGTCGCGACGATCGGGCCGGCGACCGAGGACCGCATCGGCGAACTGATCGACGCCGGGATGTCGGTGGCGCGCATCAACTTCAGCCACGGCACCGAGGCCGATTTCCTGCGCCGCGTGCACAAGATCCGCCGCGAGGCCGACGTGCGCGCGACCGCGGTCGGGATCCTGACCGACATCCAGGGCCCCAAGATGCGCCTGGCGCGGTTCGAGGGGGGCGAGCGCGACCTCGAGAACGGCGCTGTCCTGCGCATCCGCCAGGGCAGCGGCCTCTCCGCCCCGGGGGAGGTCCTGTTCGACTTCGAGGGCTTCGTCGAAGCCATTTCGCCGGGCCATCGGATCATCCTCGCCGACGGGCAGGTCGAACTCGTCGCGCGCTCCGTGGAGCACGGTGTCGTGGTGGCCAGCGTCACACGCGCCGGCACGATTGGCGATCGGAAGGGCGTCCACTTCCCCGACTCGTCGATCCCGTACGAGCTCCCGACCGAGCAAGACCGCCGGCACTTGGCGCTCGCGGCCGAAGCCGGGATCGACATGATCGGCATCAGCTTCGTTTCGCGCGCCGAGGAGATCCGCGCGGTGCGCGCGCTGGCGCCGGATGCGCTCATCGTGTCGAAGATCGAGCGGATGGCGGCGCTCGAAAACCTCGACGCGCTCCTGGCCGAGTCGGACGGCGTGATGGTCGCGCGCGGGGACCTGGGCGTGGAAGCCGAGCTCGAACAACTCCCGCTGATCCAGAAGTCGCTGATCCAAGCGGCGCAGCGCGCCGGCAAGTTCACGATCACGGCGACGGAGATGCTCGAGTCGATGATCGAGTCGAGCCGTCCGACGCGCGCCGAAGTCACCGACGTCGCCAACGCGGTGCTCGACGGAACCGATGCGATCATGCTGTCGGCCGAGACCGCCGTCGGGGCGTACCCCGTCGAGTCGGTGTCGATGATGGGTCGCATCGCGCGCGCCGTGGAGGGCAGCCAGCGCTACCACGACCTGCCGCACCTCGCGTTTCGCGCGGCCGAGACGAATTTCTCGAACGCGACCGCGCTCGCCGCCGTGCAAGCCGCGGAGGCGCTCAACGTCCAGAAGATCGTGTGCTTCACCGAGACCGGCAACACGGTGCGCCTGATCTCGCGCTACCGGCCCAGCGCCGAAGTGTTCGCGCTCTCGCCGCATCAGCGCACCGTGAACCACATGACGATCCTCGCGCACGTCCGGCCGATGCTGTTTCGCCGCGAGAAAAGCCTCGAGGACATGCTGTACATGGCCTCCGAGATGCTCGTCGTGCGCGGCATGGCGCAGTACGGCGACCCGATCGTGTTCGTCGCGGGAGTTCCGGCCGGCATCGCACGCTCGACGAACGTGATGAAGCTGCACCGCATCGGCGAAGAAGTGAAGATGCACTGAGCGCGGGTCATGTTGAACACGTCGCGATTCGATCTGGGGCGGCTGCGCTCGCTGACCCGCCTGGGGCAGACCTTCGAGCGCGCGCACGTCGCCCCGAAACCGACGGCGCGCGTCGTGTGCGTGGCCAGTGGCAAGGGTGGAACGGGCAAGAGCATCCTGGCCACGAACCTCGCCGTCGCGCGCGCGCGCCGCGGTGAGCGCGTCCTGCTGCTCGACTTCGACGCCGGGCTCGCCAACGCGCACCTCCTGCTCGGCCTCGCGCCCGAGCACGACCTCGGACACATCCTCGACGGCGTCGTCGACGCGCGCACCGCGCTCGTCGAAGGTCCCGGTGGCCTGTTCTTGCTCTCGGGCGGCGTCGGTCGACACGCGCTCGCGAATCCGACCCGGCGCGAGCTCGATCGGCTGTTCGAAGCGCTTCTGCCGCTGGAACGCGAGTTCGATCTCATCGTGATCGACCACGGCGCCGGGCTTTCGTACTCCACGGTCGCGCACCTGGCCGCCACCAGTACACTCATCCTCGTCACGAGCCACGAGGTCACCGCGCTCTCCGATGCCTATGCGCTCTACAAGCGCGCGCACACGGTCAACCCGCAGATTCGCGCCGGCCTCGTCGTGAACCGCAGCCCGGACAAGGCGCTCGCGCTCGCCGCGTGGGAGCGCTTTCGGGCCGCGAGCCTGCGCTTCCTCGGCCACGCACCCGAGTTGATCGGTTTCGTGCCCGCCGACGACGCGGTCGGACGCAGCGTGCAAGCACGACAACCGGTCGCGCTCGTCGAGCCGCGCAGCCCGGCGGCGCTCGCGCTGGCCGCGGTCTCGGAGTGGCCGCCCATTGACCAAGCTCGAGGGGCGACCGCATTCTACGAGCGCGCGCGCAAGGCGCTGCGCTAGCCGACATGCAAGTCCTCTCGCTCGTGAACCAGAAAGGTGGCTGTGGCAAAACCACCGTCGCCGTCAATCTCGCGGGCGTGCTCGCGGCGCGCGGCGTGCGCACGCTCCTCGTCGATCTCGATCCGCAAGGCCACGCGACGCTGGCGCTCGGCGCCGCGCCCGACGACTGTGGACCAGGGCCGCGCGATCTCACCGTGTGCGACGTCTTGCTCGGCGAAGCGCCCGTCGAGGACGCGCTCATCGCGGCCGCGGGCGGTGTGTGGCTCTTGCCGGCGACGGTGCGGCTGGCGGAGTTCGAGGAGCGTTCGGCGCGTGCGCTGGAACCGGAACAAGCGCTGGCGCGAGCGCTCGCGGGCGCGCAGGAATCGTTCGACGTCGTCGTTTTGGACTGCCCGCCGCGGGCCGACGGCGTGCTGACGAAGAACGCGCTGCGCGCGTCGACGACGGCGGTCCTCGTGGTGGAGACCGGCGCGTTCGCACTGCAAGGTGCGATCGCCGCCGCGCGGATCCTGGCCGAGGTCGAGCGGCAGGGACAGAAGTTCGATCTGCGCGTCGTGGCGACGATGTTCGACCGGCGCCAGAAGCTCGCGCGCGAGATCCTGATCGCGCTGCAGGCGCGCTTCGGCAACGCGCTCTTCGACACCGTGATCCGACACAACCTGAGATTGCGCGAGGCGGCTGCGCTGGGTGCGCCCGTGTCGGTGATCGATCCCGGCGGACTGGCCGCGGCCGACTTCGGAGCGCTCGCGGACGAAGTGCTCGCGCTGGCTTCGTCCCCCGTGCCCCCGGTGTCCCCCGTACCCCCTGTAAGACGGAGCGAAGCACGTCTCCTGCGCGCGGCTCTCGGGTAGTTGCTCCCTGGTTTCGTTCGCGTCGATCGCGTACACCTGCGTGCGATCGCAAGTTGGGCCCCAGTCGGGCGCAAGGAACACAAGGACTCGGAGATTCGACGATGGACGCGCTGGCTCTGCTCTGCACGCTGCACGCCGACGGACCCGCCACGCTGAAGCGGCTGCGGCAGGTCGGTTGCTCGACGCTCGAGCAGATCGGCTCGATCGAGATCGAACGACTGGCCGAGCTCCTCGGCGCGCCGCCGGCTGCCGCGCGCCGCTTCGTCCGCGAAGCGAAGAGTTTGAGCGAGCGCGTCGGCGGCGGTTGGCTCGAACGCGACGACTCGTCCGCGCGGCCGATTGCGAGTCCAGCGCGCGAAGCGCACGGCGTGCCGGTTGCGCCCGCGGAACCGGGCGATGATTCGGCGCTCTCGCTGGGCGACTCGGCACTCGTGGAGCGCGTGCTCTCAGTTTGGCGCGAGCGCGATCAAGTCGACTCGCCGGCCTCGTCGTCGAAGTCGTCGGAACGTGCCTCCGCGCCGGTCGTCTCGACCGCGCCACACGCCCGCGTACCGGCGTCGAATCCGCCCGCGCCAATCCACGCGCTCACGCCGGGCTTGATCGATGGACTGGATGCCGCGCTCTGCGCACGGCTGGCCGAGCACGGCGTCGGCACGCTGGGTGCGCTGGCAGAGGCCGATGCACTCGCGCTCGCGAAGGCGCTCGACCTGGGCTACACACGCGTGTCCCGCTTGCAGTTCCAGAGCACGCGCGCGCTCGCGCAGCGTCCGGCCTTGGACCCGCGTTCGCAGCCGCAGCGCGCGACGGAGAAGCTGTCGCCGTCCGAGACGCCGGTGCAAGACTTCAGCCTGCGCATCGATTTCGAGTCGGTGCTCGAGATGCCGCGGTCCGTGCTTCCGACGTTCGAGCGCGGAACGTCGAACCGAGCGCTGGGCGTGGATCGTCCCGCACCCATGCACGCCGCCGCGGCGCCGCACGAGGATGCCGGCGGACCGTTCGTCTGAGCGCGAACGCGCGGCTCGCCGCGCCGACGTGTAAGCTCGTCAGCGCGGACCGTTCGGCAGGACGGGACGCTCCGCGACCTCGATGTCCCATTGGATCGCGATCTTTGTGCTCGCGTCGTGCGGCTGGCTCGGATTGCGCGCACCCACGCTCATCGCTGCGCAGTCCTCTCGCAGCGAGTGGGGCGTCGCACCGGATGGTCAGCGAGGCTTTGGCACCGCCCGCAAGCTGCGCGATCTCGAACGACTGCTGCGCTCGACGGACCGGGACGACAAGGCGACTCTCGCGGCGCTGCGCGCGCTGCCCGGCGAAGTCGACGCGCTTGCGGCGTCAGCCGCGGAGCACGCACGTTTCCACAAGTACACGCAGCTGCTCGAGCGCGACGATCCGCAGACGCTCGAGCAGCTCGGTGTCGCGTTTCGCGCAGCGCAGGCGAACGTCGAAGCGCGGCTCGCGCGCGGCAACACATCCGCGGTTCTCGGGCGCATGCTCGTCGACCTGAGGTTTCGAGTGCGTGCGCGCGCTGCGCAAGGCCTCGCGCTCGAAGTACGCGAGCTCTCTTCCGCGCTCGGACTCTTCGGCGCTCAGGTCGATGGATACGCGAACCTGAACGATCGCGAAGTGGACCTCGTGGCGCGGCGCGCCGATCTCGCGGCGTCGCGTCTGCGCGCCATCAAGCTCGACTTGACGGCACTGCGCGTCGACGCGGCGACGGAGCAGAGCGACATCGACTCCGCCGGCGATCGCGAACGGTTGCAGAGCGCGCTCGCGCTCGCCGATCGCGCGCAGCGAGGCGCCGAGCTCGTGCGCGTGTTGACGGCGCTCGAGCAACGTGAGGAGCGCGCCGCCGCCGTGCTGTTCACGGTGCACCTGGAGCCCAAGGTTCAAGCGCTCGTGCGCGCGCGAGCACAGGCGAAGGATCGCGCGTCGGCTGCGATCGCGATCGTGCGCGCGGCGATGCCCGACACGCCCGAAGGTCGGAAAGCACCGCCGGACGTCCGCGAACTCAGCAAGGCCAGCCGCTACACACTTGCGGCGCGTGCCGGGGCCGAAGCGCTCGCCGTCGATCCGTTGAGCGATGAGCTGTGCTATCTCGTGGCCGTGTCGACCGATTTTCAGTGGGGGATTCGTGACTCGCGCCAGTGGTTCGATCGCTACCTGGCGCTGCGCGGAATCCGCGCGAACGATCACCGAACGTATAAGGACAGGCAGCTCACGGCGGACGAGCGACGGGCGCTCGAGGCGCTGCAGAGTCCCGTCGAACCGCCGCGCTGACGAACGTCGGCAGCGCGCGATCCTGCGGCTGGTCCCGCCTCTTTCTCGGTGTACGATGTTCGTCTGTGCCCAGACGGCACGGCATCCAGGACCCACCGGGTACGGTGCCCAAAAGATGGAGACGAACCCCGTGAGCTCGATCGTGACACCGACCTATTCGACCACGCTGATCGCGTCGGCGGCCGACCGGCCTGGTGACGATCCGATCTTCGCATTGAACGCCGAGGCGCAGCGGCGAGCTGAGGCCGGCGAGTCGATCCTGAATGCGACGCTCGGTGCGTTGATGGAGAACGACGGTACGTTGGCCGTGATGCCTTCGGTGCTCGACGCGATCTCGCGCGTGCCCGTGAAAAAGGCCGCGGCCTACGCGCCGATCCACGGCGACGCGGTGTTCCTGCGCGCGGTCGTGAACGATCTCTTCGACGGCGGCCCGCTGGCGGCGAAAGCGGTCGCGGCCGCGACGCCGGGCGGAACCGGCGCGCTGCACCACGCGATCGTCAACTTCCTCGAACCCGGGCAAGCGCTGCTCACGACGAACTACTTCTGGGGCCCGTACCACACGATCGCGGTGCACACGCGCCGCGCGGTCGAGACGTTCGAGATGTTCGACGCGCGCGGCCGGTTCCATCTGGCGGCGTTCGACGCAGGGCTCGGGCGCGTCATCGCTCGGCAGGGCCGCGCGCTCGTGTTCTTCAACTTCCCGTGCAACAACCCGACGGGCTATTCGCTCGACGAAGGCGAGTGGGCCGCGGTCGCGGAGATCGTGCGTCGTCACGCCGAGCGCGCGCCGGTCGCGTTCCTGCTCGACCTCGCCTACGAGCGCTTCGGCGCGAAGAGCACGCACGGTTGGTCGCGCCAGATCGAGCGCATGCTCGATCCCGCGGTCGTGCTGATCGCTTGGACCGCTTCGAAGGCCTTCGCGCAGTACGGCGCGCGCATCGGCGCGCTGGTCGCGGTGCACGAAGACGCGCGCGAGCGCGAACGCATCGTCAATGCGCTCGGCTTTTCGTGTCGCGGCACGTGGTCGAACTGCAATCACTTGGGACTCCTCGCGATCACCGAGCTGCTCAGCGAGCCGGCGCTCAAGGCGCGCGCCGACAAGGAGCGTGCGCACTTGATCGCGCTGCTCGACGAACGCGTCGCGGCGTTCAATCTCGAAGCCGCGCGCGCGAGCCTGCGCTACCCGCGCTACGAAGGCGGCTTCTTCGTGTCGGTGTTCACGCCGAACAGCGAGCTCACCGCGAAGGTGATGCGCGAAGCGGGCGTGTACGTCGTGCCGTTGAAGGGTGCCGTGCGGGTGGCGCTGTGCTCGACGCAGGTGCGCGACATCCCGCGGCTCGTCACGGCATTGAAGCACGGCGTGGCTGCGGCGGAAGCGCAGCGCAGTTAGGGTTCGCCCGCCGGGTTCCTTCGGCGTCCGAATCGAGCATCCGGAAGTCTCTGCAATCAGGAAGCAAGCGGACGGCGCTGCTTCCGGGCGGACGGGACGTCGGATAGTTTGGAAGTCGCTGTGCGTCGGCGGCGACGCTGTTCGTTCAGCTCGCGACCACTCCTTTGATCGAGGCGGACGATGAACTGCGCCAATCGACTACTCCACTTCACGTCACTGCTCCTCGCGAGTTGCGGCGCCGGCACGGCGGGCCTCGTCTCCGGCGGCGGCGGGGACAGCGGCGGCTCAGGCAACGCGCCGCCGGTGCTTTCGAACTTCGCCGTCGACGGTCCCCAAGTCTCGCCCGCGCGCGTGCACTTCGTGCTCTCGGATCGCGAAGGGGATCCGGCGCGAGTCGCGCTCTCGTTCTCGGTGGGCGGTCGCGCGGCGCAGCTTCTGACGCAAGTTGAGGGGATCGCGGCCAATCCAGCGCAGCTCGCGTCCTCTGAAGACGGCGTCGTCTACGACGTCCCGTGGAACTTCTCGGAGGAAGACGGACTTCCAAAGGATGGCAGCTTCGTCGACGACGTGCGCGTCACGGCGGTGCTCGAGAACGGCGTGCAGGAGCTCGTGCTCGGCGCGAACGGCGACTTCGGGCTCGGCAACGATCCGCCAGTGATCGAGTCCGCGCCGGTGCCGAGCGCCGAAGTCGACGGCACGGTTGGAATCGCGTTCGTCGTGTCGGACACTTCCGATGACATCGTGAGGATCCGTGTCGAGTACGACATCGTCGGAGACGATCCGAATCTCGGCTGGCAGCCCGCGCGCCCCGCACTCGATGAGTCCACGCCGGACTACGCGTTCGAAGGCATCGTCGCGGATCGCCAGGGCACGCCGCTCGAGTTCTTCTGGGACACGGACGTCGATCTGGCCGAGCTCGAGCACGACGTGCAGCTGCGGCTCACCGCGTTCGATTCGATCGTAAACGGCGCGGCGTTCGACACGGCGACGTTTCACGTGGACAACAACGCGGAGCCGATCGCGACCCTCAACGGCGATCTCCTGATCACGAATCCGGATCAGCGACGAGGGATCCCGATTCCGTTCAGCGTGGCGGACGAGGAGCACGACGACGTCGAGGTCGTCTTTCAGTGGCGCCGTCCAAGCGAGTCGTTCCCCGAGCTGCCCGCGACGCCCGCCGAGATCCATGACGTGCTGTCGAACTCCGCACAGCGTGCCGCACTCCACGTCTGCACCGAATTCTCTCGCACGTTCACGGGGATTGCCAAACCGATCGACGAGGACACGGTCGAGCTGCCCGAGCTCGCGTCGTCCGCAGCTCACCTGCTCTCGGGAAGTCTCGTGGGGCGGAGCATCGAGTTCCTCCGCCGATCGAAACGTCCGGAGTCGATCGTGCAGCAGTGGGAGTCGAATCCGCTCCACTCGCCGGTGGCCGTACTACCCGTCGGCGACGGACTCACGGCGCTCGTACTCGACGCGGCGAGCAACGACTGGCGAGTCGTCGAGATCGAGCTCGCGACGGGCGAAGTCGTGAGGGAGCTGGCCACGGGACCGGGCCTCCCGACGGTCGCGACGTGGGAGCGCGGGCGAAACTCGATTCTCGTCGCTTCCGCCGTCTCCTTCGCGTGGCACGTCGATCGCGTCGACGTCGCGAGCGGAACGCGCACGCCGCTCATCGCACAGGCCGGTGTCGAGCACGTCGGTCGACTGCGCGGCATCGCGAGCCTGGGAACGAATGCGGCGTTGATCACACTCGGGAACGAGCTCGTGCGAATCGACTGGTCCGAGCGTGGAGCGCCGCGAGCGGTGACGGTGCTCGACGGGCTCGCGAAGCCGTGGGGCGTCGTGCTGGACCCCGCGCGGAACGGGCATGCGTACGTGGCCGAGCACGACGCGGCCGTCGAGGACGGTGTGGGCCGAATCCTCTCCGTGGACCTGAACGCGCGAACCGTGGAGGCGCTCAACGCGGTGATGCCCCTCGAGTTCGGCCCTGGATTCCCGTCGCCGCGCGACTTGGCTCTCGCGAGGGGTGGCACGCGGCTCTTGGCCGTGTGTGATGTCGACAGCGTGATCGGGCGATTCGAACTGCGCGGCGTCGAGCTGAATAACGCGTCGCTCGGCAGCGTCTACGCGATCGAGGATTCGCTCGACGCCACGGCGCGCGCACCCGCGACGGGCGAGGACGATCTCGTCGTGCTGGCGCAGCCCGGAAACGACAGCGTGCTCGTCGGTGGAGGCGTCGCGGCGCGACGGACGATGGTCGCGCACGACGTCGCGACGCGGCGAGTGACGGTGACTCCAGCCTTCGCGCCCGCGCTGGAGTCAAGTGCGATCTGGCGGATGCAGGATTCGTTCAACGTCCGACATCCCGCGGACAACGCGGCGCGAGTGTTCGCGTGGGATTCCTCCGACGTTCCATCGGGCGGCGAGGTCCTCATCCGCGCGACCCCGCTCGACTCCGAGGTGGGAGCAAGCAGCTCGTCGGCCGCAGCGAAGCGGGTGCGGATTCCGATCGACGGAAACGAGATCAGCCGTCCTGACGGCGTCGGCATCGCGTTCGATGCCGTGGCAGCGGACGTCGACGCGGACGGAGATCCCGATCTCGTTTCATGCGATTTGTTCTCGAGGAAGGCTTCGATCACGTGGCAGACGAGGGCGCGCGAGTTCGATTCCACGCCGACCGTGCTCGGCGGGCCGACGATCATCGACGCCCCGCATTCGGTCTGCGCCGTCGACATCGATGGTGACGGCCGCGTCGACATCGCTACGGCGAACGGCAATTACCAGAATGGCGGAGCCATCACGATCTTCTGGCAATCGAAGACGGTCGAGTTCGATTCCGTACCGGACGTCGTCGCTACTCTGGCAAACCAAGTGGTATCGCTCGACATGTGCATCGCGGATCTCGACGCGGACGGCGACGGCGATCTCGTGCTCGCGAGGACGGACGACGCTGCGCTCACGATCTATTGGCAGTCGAGCCCCAGACGCTTTACTGCCGGACTGGTCGTCGCGTCCGCGCCGACCTTCAATTCGCCGCAGTCGCTGCGCACCGCAGACGTCGACGGGGATGGTCGTGTCGATCTCGTCACGGCGAACCGGTATTCCTGCTCTGTGTTCTGGCAGTCACCGTCAGGTGAGTTCGACTCGGTGCCCACGAGCGTGGGGAACAGCCTGATCACTCCCGCTCCGAGCGACGTGCAAATCGCCGACTTGGACAGCGATGGTGATTACGATCTCGCGACCGCCAACGACGTGGGCAACCCGCTCGTGATCTTCTGGCAGACGAGCCCGCGGATCTTCGACGCATCTCCTCTCGTGGTCGGTGTTCCTCCGGCGACGACGGGCTGGCGCGACTTGTCTGTCGCGGATGTCGATGGGGACTGGGATCTCGATCTCGTCACAGTGCACGGCAGCGGCGGCGAGGTCGAGGCCTTCATGCAGCGCGCTCCGGGGCAATTCGACTCATTGCCGGCGGCAGTTGGTGGAGCGGATGCAGCCCTCAGCCTTC